>JAEULW010000073.1:0-5000 GCA_016793505.1 Methylobacteriaceae bacterium
GCGATGGCTGCGGCGAGGGCGCGCAGCGTGCGCATTTTCGGCGCCGACAGGCCGCAGCCGCGCAGCCTGTCGTCGTCGGCGGCGAGGAGAGCGGCGGCGTCGAGCGGCCGAAACGCGTCGGCGACGCGGCCTTCGATGGCGCGGGCGCTGGCCACCGACACCTGCTGGGAAATGATGATGGCGACGAGGCCCTCGAGTCCGGGCGCGCGGCGACGCAGCGGCGGCGCGCCGGCGGCGCGGCGCATCGCGCCGATCACCTGCGGATCGAGTCGCTCGAGCCGCTCCAGCGCGGCGGCCAGCGTCGTCTCGTCGTCGATCATTGCGTCGGCCATGTAGCGCGGTCGCGCCGCCTTGCCGCGCGAAGCCCCTTTCGCGGGCCGCTTGCGCGCCCTAGGTAGAGGGCGTGAGGCGCCGTCGGCGCTTCGAGGCCGTTTGCCCATTCCGAGTTCCCGCCGCGTGGGGCCGGCATTGCGGCCGCCCGTCGGACAGCAGGAACCATGCCCGAGGCTTCGCCACAACCCGTCTTCCGCTTCGCGCCGTCGCCGAACGGACTGCTGCATCTCGGCCATGCGCGATCGGCGCTGCTGAACGCCGATCTGGCGCGGGCGAGCGGCGGGCGCTTCCTGTTGCGCATCGAGGACATCGATCTCGAACGGGCGCGGCCGGAATTCGAGGCGGCGATCTATGAGGACCTCGCCTGGCTCGGACTCGACTGGGAGAGGCCGGTGCGCCGGCAGTCGGAGCATTTTGGCGATTACGAATCTGCGCTGGAGCGTCTGGAGGCGATGGGCCTCCTCTATGGCTGCTATTGTTCGCGCGGCGACATCGCGCAGGCGGTCGCCGGCCGGCCCGACTGGCCGCGCGATCCGGACGGCTCGCCGCGCTATCCCGGCACCTGTCTGGCGCTGACCGACGAAGATCGCGCGGCGCGTCGCTTCTCCGGACAGTATGGCGCGCGGCGCCTGCATATGGGGCGGGCGCTGGCGCGCGTCGACGCGCCGGTCGCCTGGCGCGAATATGGCGACGAAGCCGAGCCGCGCGTCGTGCGCGCCGAGCCGGGCGTGTGGGGCGACGTCGCGCTGGCGCGCAAGGACGTGCCGACCTCCTATCACCTCGCCGTCGTCGTCGACGACGCGCTGCAGGGCGTCACCGACGTGGTGCGCGGCGCCGATCTGATGCCGGCGACGAGCCTGCACCGGCTGCTGCAAATCCTGCTCGATCTGCCGGCCCCCGACTATCGGCATCATTCTCTGGTGCTCGACGCCGAGGGCCGCAAACTGTCGAAGAGCTCGGCCTCGACGTCGCTGCGCGCATTGCGCGCGCAAGGCGTCACGCCGGCGCAGATTCGCCTGATGGCGGGGCTCGCGCCTGCAGGCTGAAACAGGCCGCGCGGTCGCTTCAGTCGCGCGGCGCCGCCACGGTGAGCCAGAGACCGCCGAGCACCAGCCCGACGCCGAGCGCGAAGAGCAGCCCGAGCCGGTCGCCGAACATCGCCGCGGCGAGGGCGACGCCGAATATCGGCTGCAGATACTGGACGCTGGCCGCCACGCTCGCCGGCGCGTTGCGCAGAATGCGAAGCCACAGGAAAAGGCCGGCGACGGTGACGATCAGCCCAAGATAGAGGACGACCGCAAGCCCCTGCGCGGTGAACGCCACCGGCGCGGCGGCGAATTCCGCCGCGGCGAGCGGCGCCAGAACGAGGAAGCCGGCGACCGTGCTCCACGCCGCCACGGCGCTGGTTCCGAATTCGCGCGTCAGCTCGACGCTCCAGACGTAATAGAAGGCGATGGCGACCGACGAGAGCAGCATCCAGGCGACGCCGGCAAGGGTCGTCGCCTGCGCGGCGACCGCGTCGTCGCCGTCGCCGAAGCCGACCAGCGCGATGCCGCAGAAGGCGGCGAGCAGTCCCAGCTGCTGACGCAGCGAGACCGGCTGCTTCAGCCGCAAGGCGGCGAACAGAACGACGAGCAGCGGGATCATCGCCGAGATGATCGTGCCGACCGACGCCGACGTCCCGGCGACGCCAAAAGTCTGGGCGAGCTGGCCGACGCCGACGCCGAGCACGCCGAGCGCGGCGACGCGCAGGCCGGCGCGCAAGGGCAGGCGCCGGCGCCGCAGGGCGAGAGCCATCAACAGCGGAATCGCCACCGCGAAACGAAGGGCGGTCAGCGTCAGCGGCGGCAGAGACTGGAGGCCAAGTTTGGTGAGCGGGATCGACAGGCCCCACATCAGGGCGAGCAGCAACATGGCCGCAAGCCCCGTCGCCCGCCGCGCGACCGGCCGATCCGGCGCCGCGCGGCTCCAGTCGATCGATCCATCCGGCGCTCGTTCGGGGGCGTCCGTCATCCTGGTCTCAGGCTGGCGCGCCCCTGGCGGCGTCGCGGCGGCCGGCAGGATACAGCAAGGCGGCGTTGCAGAATTTCTTTGTTGAACGAAAAAGCTCCTCTACCCTTGCATTCCGGCGAGATCAGAGAAATTTTTTGTCATGAAAAGGCGGGAACGCTTTCAAAATGAAAATCAGGAGGATTGGGCCGCGGACCGCCTCGACCTGCGCATTCTGGCGATTCTCCAGCGCGACAGTCTGATTTCCAATCAGTCGCTGGCCGACGCCGTCGGCCTGTCGCCGCCCGCCTGTCTGAAGCGGGTGCGCCGCCTGCGCGAGGCGGGCGTCATCGACCGGACGGCGGCGCTGCTGTCCGCCGAGGCGCTCGGCTACCGGCTGCTGACCGTGGCGCGCGTCAAGCTCGACCGTCCGACGGAATCCGCCATGGCGGCCTTCGAAGCGCGGATGCGCGAATTGCCGCGCGTCGCGCAATGTCTGACCGTGGCGGGAGACATCGACTATGTGCTGCTGATCCGCAGCCGCGACGTGGCGGACTATCAGGAGTTCGCGCGACGCATCCTCGCGACGGCGCCCGGCATCCGGTCCTTTACGAGCGAGATCGTTCTCGCCGTCAACAAGTCGACGACGGAGATTCCGCTGGATGCGGATTGAGCGGCGCGGCGCGGCCGGCGCGCCTCACCGCTTCTGCGCCAGGCGCGGCGGGGCGACGGCGTTCGGCGCCTTGGCCATCAGCTGATCGATGCGTTCGCGCTCGCGCCTGAAGTCGGCGAGCGCGCGGCCG
Source organism: Methylobacteriaceae bacterium (assembly GCA_016793505.1). GTDB lineage: Bacteria > Pseudomonadota > Alphaproteobacteria > Rhizobiales > Beijerinckiaceae. The sequence goes on from JAEULW010000073.1 coordinate 3,126, forward strand.
TCGAACTCCTTGGTGCGCGTCAGCTTGATGCGCATCGGATCGACGAAATGGCCGTTGACCATCACCTCGTAATGCAGATGCGGGCCGGTGGAGAGGCCGCTCGAGCCGAGATAGCCGATCACCTGTCCCTGACGCACGCGGCTGCCCTCGACCACGCCCCTGGCGAAGCCGGACATGTGATTGTAGGTGGTGATGTAGCCATTGGCGTGCTGGATCTCGACGCGGCGGCCGTAGCCGCCGGAATCCCAGCTCGCCTTGAGCACGACGCCCGAACCGGCGGCGACGATCGGCGTGCCGATCGGGCCGGCCCAGTCGACGCCCGTATGCATCTTGGCGTAGCGCATGATCGGGTGGAAGCGCATGCCGAAGCCCGAGCGCATTTCGGCGTTGCCGATCGGCTTGCGGACGAGGAACTTGCGCACCGAGCGGCCGCTCTCGTCGTAATAGTCGACGACATTGTCGTCAGGCGTCTGGTAGCGATAGTAGCGGAAGGTCTCGTCGCGCGTCGTGATCGAGGCGAAGAGCAGCTCGTTCCTGTTCTCGTTCTCCTCGTTCTCGGCGTAGAACACGTCGATCGAGTCGCCGCCGGCGACCGAGCGCTGGAAATCGACCTCGTTGGCGAAGATGCGCACCAGCTCGTCGATGATCGGGCGCGGGATCTCCTGCTTCAGCGCCGTCTCGTAGAGCGAATTGTAGATGCGCATGCCGCCCGAATCCTCATCGTCCTCGTCGTCCTCGGCGCGCGGGCGGCGCGGCTTGGACCTGGCGAGCGCGGGTTCGGGCTTGTCGACGAGCAGATAGTCGCCGCTGTCGCGCACGGCGATCGTCGCCTCGAGCTTGTCGTCGGAATAGACGTTGAGGCGGGCGATCTGCAACGCGCCGCCGGCGCCGTCGAGATCGGCGAGCAGCAGGCGCAATTTTTGTCCCTCGCGCACCGGCTGCTCGTTGCGCCTGGCGCCGAAGGCGGCGGCGATGGCGCGGATCTGCGCGCGAGTCGCGCCGTTCGCCTTGAGGATGTCGTCGAGCGTTTCGCCGAGGCGCACGATGACGAGGCGCTCCTCCATCTGCGTCGGCTGGGCGACGGCGGAGGCCTTCGCAATCGGCGTGACGTTTTCGGGCACCATGCGCACTTCGATCGAGGAGAAGGGCGCGTTGATCGGCGAATCCGGCCGCGCATAGGAAAGCGCGCCGAGCGGATCGAGGCCGACGCGGCTGGTGCGCATCAGCAGCAGTTGCGGCGGCAGCGGAATGGCGGGCTTCGCGCCGCTCGCGACCTGACTCCTGACCTGTTCGGCGACCTGCGCGGCCGCCTCTTCGGCGCTGAGCGCGGGGCCGGCCTCGACCTGCGGCAGGCGGTCGAGATCATGGGTCGAGAAAGAGACCTCCGCCTCGTCGAGCGCCGGGCCGGCGTCCTGCGCGGCGCCGGCGGTCTGCGTGTCGCCCATCAGGCGCAGCGGATTGAAGGCCGGCACGTCGTCGGCGAAGCCGGTGGAGGCGACGGTCAGCGGCGTGGCGACGCGCGTGAAGGCGCGCTGGCGAATGACTTCCTTGTCGCCGGCGCGAATGGCGACGGGCGTGCGGAAAGTTTGCTTGGCGGCGACGATGTCGACGGCCTTGACCAGTCTGTCGCCCTTGCGCGGATTGACGGCGGGATCGCCCGTCGGCTCGCGCCGGACCGGCGTCGCCGCCTGGGGGGCCTCGGCGAAGCTGGAGCGGCGATCGAGCGAGGCGTAGGCGGCGGCCCCGATCAGGGCGGAGCCGGCGAACATGGTCAGCACCACGCCAGACAGCCAGCGCACGGAAACGCCGCGGAAATCGATGGCGCGGCCGGCGCCGTTGATCGGCGGGTCGAGACCGAGATCGAGCCCGCTGGCG
>JAEULW010000120.1 GCA_016793505.1 Methylobacteriaceae bacterium
CGCGAGATGGAATTCCAGACGGTCGAAATCCTGGAACTGCTGGGCGAGCTGCCGCTTGAACGAGCCGTCGGTGTAGAGCCGGGCGACCTCGTATTCGTCCTTGATCGCCATCAGCTTGAACAGATGGCGCGCGACCGCCTCGGCGAGGCCGGTCTTGCCCGGCGCCTTCGCCTTCTCCGCCTCGCCGATGCGGGCGACGGCGGCGCGGTAGCGTTCGGCATAGGCCTTGTTCTGATAGGCGGTGAGGAATTCGACGCGGCGCGCGACCATCTCCTCGAGGCTGCTCGACAGATTGCGCGCCGCCGTCGCCTTGCGCGCCGGGGCGACGATGGCCTCGACCGCCGCCGGATCATGCGCCGCGCGCCGGCCCCAGTCGAACGCCGCCTTGTTCATCGCCACCGCCTCGCCATTGAGTTCGATGGCGCGGTGCAACGCCTCGGCGGAGAGCGGCACGAGACCCTTCTGCCAGGCGTAGCCGAGCATGAACATGTTGGCGGCGATGGCGTTGCCGAGCAGCGTCACGGCGACGCCGGAGGCATCGACGAAATGCGCGGCCTCGCCCGCCGCCGCCGCGATGGCGCGACGGATGCGCAGCGAGGGCAGCGAGTAGTCGGCGTTGCGGGCGAAATCGCCGGGATAGACCTCGGCGGTGTTGACGACGACGCCGGTCTCGCCCTTGCGCACGGCGGCGAGCACCTTCTTGGTGCCGGAGACGACGAGGTCGCAGCCGAGCACCAGATCGGCGTCATGCGCGGCGACGCGGATCGCATGGATGTCCTCGGGGCGGTTCGCCAGCTTCACATGGCTGTAGACAGCGCCGCCCTTCTGGGCGAGGCCGGCCATGTCGATCATGCCGCAGCCTTTGCCTTCGAGATGCGCGGCCATGCCGAGGATCGCGCCGATGGTGACGACGCCGGTGCCGCCGACGCCGGTGACGATGACGCCGAAGGGGCTGTCGCCGATCTCGGGCAGAACCGGGGCGGGCGGCAGCGGCGGCGCCGCGCCGGCGCCGGCGGCGGGGGCGATCTTCTTCGGCTTCGCGCCATGCACGACGACGAAGGAGGGGCAGAAGCCCTTCAGGCAGGAAAAATCCTTGTTGCAGTTCGACTGATCGATGGCGCGCTTGCGGCCGAACTCGGTTTCGAGCGGCTGCACCGAGACGCAGTTCGACTGCTGGCCGCAATCGCCGCAGCCCTCGCAGACGAGCTCGTTGATGATGACGCGCTTGTCGGGATCGGGGAAGGCGCCGCGCTTGCGCCGGCGGCGCTTCTCGGCGGCGCAGGTCTGGTCGTAGAGCAGCACGGTGCAGCCCTCGACGGCGGCGAGTTCGCGCTGCACGGCGTCGAGTTCGTCGCGATGGCGGAAGGTGATCCCCGGCGGCCAGGCGATCCCGCTTGGATATTTGTGCGGCTCGTCGGAGACGAGGACGATCTGTCTGACGTTCTCGGCGGCGACCTGGCGAGCGATGTCCCAGACCTTCAGCCCGCCTTCATGCGGCTGGCCGCCGGTCATCGCCACGGCGTCGTTGTAGAGAATCTTGTAGGTGACGTTGACGCCGGAGGCGACCGCCCAGCGCAGCGCCAGCGCGCCGGAATGGTTGTAGGTGCCGTCGCCGAGATTCTGGAAGACGTGGCCGCGCTTCGAGAAGCGCGCCTCGCCGATCCAGTTGGCGCCCTCGCCGCCCATCTGGGTGAAGCCCTCGGTGCGCCGGTCCATCCACTGCGCCATGTAGTGGCAGCCGATGCCGGCATAGGCGCGCATGCCCTCGGGCACTTTCGTCGAGGTGTTGTGCGGGCAGCCGGAGCAGAAATAGGGGATGCGCTGGGCCGCGTCCTGCGTCTCGGCGAGCACGCGCTGGGCCTCGCGCAGCTTGTCGACGCGCGCGGCCAGCTCCTCGCTCGGATGGAATCGCAGCAGCCTTTCGCCGATGGCGATGGCGATGTCGTTGGGATCGAGCGCGCCCTTGATCGGGAACAGCCAGTTTCCGGTCTCGTCCTTCTTGCCGACGCAAACGGGCGGATTGGCGATGCCGTAGAGCTCCTCGCGGAACTGCACCTCGATCAGCGAGCGCTTCTCCTCGACGACGATGACGAGATCGAGGCCGCGGGCGAAATCGGCGAGTTCGCCCGGATCCATCGGATAGGGACACGCGACCTTGAACAGGCGCAGGCCGATCTCGTTGGCGCGGACCTCGTCGACGCCGAGATCATCGAGCGCCTGACGCACGTCGAGATAGGACTTGCCGACGGTGATGACGCCGAGTCGCGGCGTCCGGCCGCCCGACATGACGATGCGGTTGACCTTGTTGGCGCGCACCCAGGCGAGCATGGCGTCGCGCTTGAAGTCGTTGAGGCGCGCCTCCTGCTCGAGAATGGGATCGTTGGGACGGATATTCAGCCCGCCCGGCGGCAGCGCAAAATCGCTCGGGATCACCGGACGAATGCGGTCGAGCGAAGCGTCGATCGAGGCCGTCGATTCGATCGTGTCCTTGACGCATTTCAGGCCGACCCAGACGCCGGCGTAACGGCTCAGCGCCCAGCCGAGCAGGCCGTAGTCCAGCACCTCCTGCACGCCGGCCGGCGAGAGGATGGGCATCACCTTGTCGACGAAAGCGAACTCGGACTGGTGGGCGGTCGTCGAGGACTCGGCGGTGTGGTCGTCCCCCATCAGGGCGAGGACGCCGCCATGGCGCGAGGTTCCGGCGAGATTGGCGTGGCGGAAAATGTCGCCGCAGCGGTCGACGCCCGGCCCCTTGCCGTACCAGATCGAGAAGACGCCGTCATACTTGCCCTCGCCGCGCATCTCGGCCTGCTGCGCGCCCCAGACGGCGGTGGCGGCGAGATCCTCGTTGAGGCCGGGCTCGAAATGGACGGCGTTGGCCTGAAGCAGCTTCTTCGATTTGACGAACTGCTGGTCGAGGCCGCCGAGCGGCGAGCCGCGGTAGCCGGTGACGAAACCGGCGGTGTTCAGCCCGGCGCGGCGGTCCATCTCCTTCTGCATCAGCAGGAGGCGGACGATCGCCTGCGAGCCGGAAATGAAGATGCGCGAGCGGCCGAGATCATATTTGTCGTCGAGGGTGACGTCCGCCAGCGGCGGTCCACGCCTGTCGCTCATGGCCTGTCCTCCTCGCCTGCCGCCGCCCCAGCCTAGCGACGTTGCGGCGCGCCGTCGCGCCCGGCTCGGTCCGGGTCTTCGACCAAGGTATAAGTCAGCAATACTGACGTTTTTATGGCGGGTCAAGAGCCCGCAGGGCGGGGCTCAGGCGGCGCGGCGCCCGGCGGGGGACGAGCCGGCGACGGCGCAGCGGTTCTTGCCGTCGCGCTTGGCCAGATACATCGCCTGATCGGCGCGGCGCAGCAACTCGCCGGCGCCGCCCTCCCGCATCGAGCCGAGCGCCACGCCGACGCTGGCGCCGATGCGGGCGACGCCCTCCTCGAGCGCGATCCCTTCGGCGAAGCGGCCGACGATGTCGCGGGCGATGGCCTCGGCGTCGGCCGGAACGGCAAGCTGGCGGCAGACGATGGCGAATTCGTCGCCGCCGAGGCGAGCGACGAGATCCTGCGGCGCGACGCAATCGCGGATGCGCCGCGCGGCTTCGATCAGCAGGCGATCGCCCGCGGCGTGGCCCCAGGTGTCGTTGACCTGCTTGAAGTCGTCGAGATCGACGAGCATCACGGCGATCAGCGAGTCGATGCGGCCGGCGCCGAGACCGGCGCGCAGATGCTCGTCGAAGCCGGCGCGGTTCGGCAGTCCGGTCAAGGCGTCGGTGAAGGCCTGCTCGCGCAGGCGCCGCTCGGCGGCGCGCAGGGCGGAGACGTCGGTCATGACGCAGACGGCGCGACCACGCGCCGGATCGGACGGGTCGATCTCGGCGGAGAACAGCACGTCGATGATCTCGCCGTCGCGTCGCTGCACCTCGAGCGGCACGTCGCGGGCGAAGCCGTCGCCGTGCAAGCGCGCGAGCGCCTCGCGATACAGGCGGCCGCGGGCGGAAGGCGCGACGACCTGCGCGAAGCTGCGGCCGACGATCTCGTCGCGGCGATAGCCGACAGCCTCGACGAAGAAGCGTCCGGCGCCGACGACGACGCCGTCGAAGGTCATCGTGAACAAGAGCGCCGGCGTCTCGTCGTAGATCGAGCCGAGCGCGTCGCGCGCCGCCGCCAGCGCCTCGCGATCCTGACGCTGGCGCTGCTGCATCAGATTGAACGCGTCGACGACCTCGCCGATCTCGTCATCGGCGAATTTGCGCGCCGGCGCGATCGGCCCGCCTTCGGCGGAGGCGCGGATCGTCTCGAGCAGGGCGCGCAGCGGCGCGCCGATGGCGCGACGGAAAGCGAAGCCCGCCGCCGCGGCCGCCAGCAGCGCGGCGCCGAGCGACAGACCGATCGTGTAATCGCGCCATTGCCGACCGACCTCGGCGATTTCGGCGCGGCTGAGGCCGATGCGCAGGCTCCGTTCGGGCGCATCCGGCAGGGCGAGGTTGAAGATCTCGTCGGGCGTCTCGCCGCGGCAGCCGACGCGGCGCGGCGCGGCGACGGCGGCCGGCGCCAGACCGGGGGCGACGAGTTCGACGCAGAGCACGCCGCGATCGCTCAGAAGCAGCGACAGAAGCCGGTTGGCCTGCGCCTGTTCGGCCGGCAGGTCGAGATCGGCGACGAGCTTGCCGATGCGCGCGGTCTGCGCGCCGACGCGCGCCGCATAGCCGTCGCGCGCGATCGACACGCGCCAGGAGGCGAGCAGCTGCAGCCCGAGCGCCACCGCAAGGAGGAAGATCGGCAGCTGGATCGCCAGAAAGCCGCGATAGAGCGGTCTGCGCGGCATGGCGGGGCGACTTTCGCTCAGTCAACCGCCGAGACCTTGCCTTGCGCCATCAGTTTCATGAGCGGCGCACGGTTGTCGATCTCGGCGCGGAAGACGGCGAAGGACTTGCCGGCGCGCGTGACATAGAAGTCGACGTTCACGGCGCCGCCTCTGGAGTCCTTGAACTCGGTGCAAAGCACGAAATGCTCGCCGAGGCGGAACATCATGGGATGCGACTTGGCCGGCGCGAATTCGACGACGCGGCCGTCCGACAGGTCGATGTGGAGATAGAGGCCGTCGATGCTCTGGCGATCGATGTGCTGGACCATCGCCGCCTGCAGCGCGCTGCGCTCGGCCTCGCTCATCGACTTCGCGGCGAGGCTCGCCGGCGCCAGCGGCGACAGGATGAGCGCGACGGCGAACGCCAGCGCCAATTTGCGGAAGGCAATCATGGCCGACTCCATGCGGCGCACAAAGCGCCGTTTCCCGGCCAGCATCGGCTGCGCCCTTCAATCCTTCGCTAACGCCGGCGCGCCGCCTGCGACGAGGGTGAACGGACGCTGAAGCCGTCGCCTCGAATGCGAGGCGACGGCGCGATCATGCGGGCTCAGCGCAGGCCCTTCTCGTGGTGGGCCTTGAGATAGGCCTCGTCGACCGGGTCGAGTTCGACCTCGTCATAGCCGGACAGCATGACCTTGAGGTCGTGGCCGACAGTCTTGCCGGTGGTGACGATGTAGATGTGGACGATGACGAAAGTGACCATCAGGAAGGCGCAGGCGGTATGCACGAGGGCGATCGTCTGCAGATCGAGGCTGGCGGCCAGCGCCTTCGACCAGACCGGATAGGTCAGATAGGCGACGCCCGAGACCCACAGGCCGAGGCCGTTGGCGACGACCATGCCGAGATAGGTCATCGCCTGCAGCGCGTTCTGTTTGCGCCAGGGCGATTTCCTGTAGGGCGCCGGCGCGCCGGCGAAGATGCCGTAGGCGTAGAACTTGATGATCTCGAACAGGTTGCCGCGCGGCACGAACTGGCGCCACTCGCCGGTGGTGAAGTGCCAGAAGATCGTGAACACCCACAAGACGATCAGCGCCATCGCGGCGAAGGTGTGGACGGTCACCGCCTGCTTGAAGGTCAGGCCGCCGACGGTTCCGTGCACGACGAAGCCGGTATAGGCGAGGGTCAGGATCAGCGCGGCCTGCGTCCAGTGCCAGAAGCGCTCGTAGCGCGAGTAGATCATCACCCGTTGCACATGCGGGGCGGGCGAGGCGGGGGTGAGGGCGGCGTCGGTCATCGCGCGCTCCGTCAGTGCGAGGGGTTGGGCTTGCGCGCAAAGCCGCGCAGCAGGCCGTGGATCAGCACGCCGACGACAGAGCCGGCGATGGCGAGGTAGCCGAGGATGTCGAGCCAGCGGAAGTGGTCGCGCCCCGGCATGTAGAAGCCGGTCAGATTCGCGAGCCGGCCGTCGCGGGCGTGGCATTCGGAGCAGGCGAGCGCCTTGTCCTTCGGCGCGACCATGTGGGCGAGCGGCCAGTACATCTTCGTCTCGACGAAGGCGTAGGAGCC
>JAEULW010000029.1 GCA_016793505.1 Methylobacteriaceae bacterium
TTCATGACGGGCTCCGACCCGGCTTTCCTAGCAGATGAGGCCGGCGGCGGGAACGGCGTCTGGCAGGCGGCTTGCGCGAGCGACTTCAGATGCTGATTCAAGCCGACGGCGCGGCTCTTCACATGCCGAATCAACGCCGCGCGCGGCCGGCTCAGACTTCGATTCAAGGCCGGCGCGGTCCTGCGAACCTGAATCAACGGAAGGCCGCAAGTCTCTGGCGCAGGATTCGATTCAGGCCTTGCGCTCGGTCGGGCCGATCCAGAAGCGCCGGAGCTCGGAGCGCCGCAGGGCGTCGACCGGCACGGTCCTGCCGATGCGTTCGGCGTCGAGCAGGCGGACGAGGTCGCCGGCGGTTTCGACCGGCCGACCGTCGAGCGACAGGATGATGTCGCCGGTCATCAGGCCGGCCTGGTCGGCCGGGCCGCCCTGCGCCAGCGAGGTGATCGCCGCGCCGGTCTTCTGCATCAGGCCGAGGCGCAGCGCGACGCGGCGCGGCAAGGTCGCGACGGCGCAGCCGAGGCCGATGAAGGCGCGGCGCACCCGGCCGTGGCGGACGATCTCGCCCATGACGAATTCGGCGGTGCGGGCGGCGACCGCGAAGCAGATGCCCTGCGCGCCCTGGATGATGGCGGTGGCGACGCCGATCACCTCGCCGCGCGAGGAGACGAGGGGCCCGCCGGAATTGCCGGGATTGAGGGCGGCGTCGGTCTGGATCACGTCCTCGATCATCCGGCCGGTCCGCGAAGGCAGGGTGCGGCCGAGGGCGGAGACGACGCCCGCCGTCACGGTGGCGTCGAAGCCGAGCGGATTGCCGATCGCCACGGCGATCTGGCCGCGGCGCAGCGCGCCCGAATCGCCGAGCGGGGCGAAGGGCAGGGCGCCGGGCTCGTCGAGACGCAGCAAAGCGAGGTCGGCGTCCGGATCGTCGCCGAGGACGCGGGCGACGAGGCGGCGACCGTCGAGCAGCGTCGCCTCGGCGCGGCGGGCGCCCTGGACGACGTGGCTGTTGGTCAGCAGCAACCCGTCGGGCGAGACGATGACGCCCGAGCCGGCCCCGGCGCGCGTCACGTCGATGCGCACCACCGCCGGGCCGACGCGCTCGACGACGTCGACGAGGGTCGCCGAATAGGCGTCGAGCAGGGCGGCGTCGGGCGGAGGGTCGTCGGCGCGGGGGGCAGGTTCGGCGGCGGCCTCGTCGAGAACGAGGGCGAAATCGTCCGGTTCGAATCGGTGATCCATGCCGGGCATATGGGCGCCTCCGGCCGGCGGCGGAAGGGGGTGGCGCGTCGCGCTGCGGCTTGTAAGCTCGGCGGCGACGAGCGCGGCCCGGCCGCGCGCAGGAGTTGCGGCGCCATGAAACCCATGAAGTTCGGCATCGGCCAGCCGGTGAAGCGCGTCGAGGACGCGCGCCTCGTCACCGGGCAGGGCCAGTACACGAGCGACATCGCCTTCGCCGGCGCGGCGACGGCGATGTTCCTGCGCAGCCCGCACGCGCATGCGCGCTTTGCGATCGACGATGTCGGCGCGGCGCTCGCCGTTCCCGGCGTGCTGGCGGTGCTGACCGCCGCCGACGTGGCGCATCTCGGCGGCGTCCCCTGCCTCGCCGTGCTGCCCAACGCCGACGGCTCGACGACGCCCGCGCCCGACATTCCGCTCTTGTGCAAGGACGTCGCGCGGCATGTCGGCGACGCGGTCGCCATGGTCGTCGCCGAGAGCGAGGCGGCGGCGCGGGCCGGGCTCGAGGCGATCGCCGTGGCGTGGACGCCGGCGCCGGCGAGCGCCGATCTGGCCAGCGCCCTGAAGCCCGGCGCGGCGCAGGTGTGGCCCGAGGCGCCCGGCAATCTCGCCCTCGACACCGGGCTCGGCGACAAGGCGAAGACCGACGCAGCCTTCGCCGGCGCGGCGAAGGTTGTCCGGCTCCGGCTGGTCAACAACCGGCTGATCGCCAACTACATGGAGACGCGCGCGGCGGTCGGCGAATACGACGCGGCGAGCGGGCGCTACACGCTGACCGTGTCGAGCCAGGGCGTGCATGGGCTGCGCGACACGCTGGCCGAGAAGATCATGAAGATCGCGCCCGAGCGCATCCGCGTCGCGACCCGCGACGTCGGCGGCGGCTTCGGCACCAAGACCTTCATGTATCGCGAATATCCGCTGGTGCTGGCGGCCGCGCAGAAGGTCGGCCGGCCGGTGCGCTGGGTCGCCGACCGCTCCGAGCATTTCATCGTCGACGCGCATGGGCGCGACAACGTCACCATCGCCGAGATGGCGCTCGATCGCGAGGGCCGCTTCCTCGGGCTGCGCGTCGACATTCTCGGCGGGCTCGGCGCCTATCCCTCGCAATACGGGCCCTACATCCACTATCTCGGCGCGACGATGGCGACCGGGCCTTACGACATCGGCGCCTTCCATGCCCGGGTGCGCTGCGTCTACACGCATACGACGCCGGTCGACGCCTATCGCGGCGCGGGGCGGCCCGAGGCGGCCTATGTTCTGGAGCGGCTGGTCGACGCCTGCGCGCAGGAGACGGGGATCGATCCGGCCGAGATCCGGGCGCGCAATTTCATCAAGCCGGGGCAGATGCCGTTCGCGACGCTGACCGGGCGCACCTACGACGTCGGCGAATTCGAGGGCGCGATGCGTCAGGCGCTGGCGAAGGCCGATCGCGCCGGCTTCGAGGCGCGGGCGAAGGAAAGCGCGGCGAAGGGCCGGCTGCGCGGCTTCGGCTTCGCCAGCTACATCGAGTGCACCGCCTGGGGCGAAGGCGAGACCGGGCAGGTGTCGCTCGACAAGGATGGCGGCTTCACCGTGCTGATCGGCACGCAGTCGAACGGGCAGGGGCACGAGACCGCCTACGCCCAGGTCGTGGCGCAGTATCTCGACGTGCCGGTCGAGCGGGTGCGCGTCGTGCAGGGCGACACCGACCGCGTCGCCAGCGGCGCCGGCACCGGCGGCTCGCGGTCGATCCCGGTCGGCGCGGCGATGACGGCGCGCGCCTCGGACAAGCTGGCGCTGCAGCTCAAGGAGCTCGCCGCCGACAAGCTGGAGGCGGCGGTCGCCGATCTCGAGATCGTCGACGGCGCGGTGCGCATCGCCGGCACCGACCGGGCGATCGACTTTTCCGCCATCGCCCGCCTGCCCAGGGCGACGCCGGAGGCGCTGCGGGCGGTCGAAAGCTGGACGCCGCCGGAGGCGACCTATCCGAACGGCACGCATGTCTGCGAGCTCGAGGTCGATCCGGAGACCGGCGCGGTGGAGATCGCGCGCTACACGATCTGCGACGATTTCGGCCTCACCATGAATCCGCTGCTGCTCGCCGGGCAGGTGCATGGCGGGGTCGTGCAGGGGCTCGGCCAGGCGTTCAGCGAGCGGGCGGTCTATACGGCCGAGGGCCAGCTCGTCTCTGCGAGCCTGATGGACTACGCCGTGCCGCGCGCCGGCGACGCGCCGGCCTTCCATTTCGAGACGCGCAACGTGCCCTCGACGACCAATCCGCTCGGCCTGAAAGGCGCCGGCGAGGCGGGCTCGATCGGCTCCTGCCCGGCGGCGATGAATGCGCTGGTCGACGCGTTGCGACGCGGCTTCGGCGTGCAGCATCTCGACATGCCGGCGACGCCGGCGGCGGTGCATGCGGCGATCCGGGCGGCGCGGGGGTGACGTTCACACGCATGTGATCGCAGCAATCCGCCGCTTGCGACCGTGCAAACGCGCTTCGGATATTCTTGAGGCAGGCGGCACGACGTCGACCTCAAGGAGGAGCGGAATGAAAGTGATCATCGCGGCTGCGGTTCTCGCGGCGCTGGGCGCGGGCGCGGCTTTCGCGCAGGCGGACGTCATCAAGGCCCGTCAGGAGGCCATGAAGGCCGCCGGCGCCGCGACCGGTCCGGTCGGCAAGATGCTGAAGGGCGAAGAGGCTTTCGACCTCGCCAAGGTGCAGGCGGCGCTGCGCGCCTATTCCGACACGGCGAAGAAGAGCGCGGCGCTCTATCCCGACAATTCCAAGACCGGCGGCGACACCGCGGCGCTGCCGGCGGTGTGGGAGAAGAAGGCCGACTTCACGGCCAAATTCGAGGCCTGGGACAAGGAGGCCGCCGCCGCGCTCGCCTCGATCAAGGACGAGGCCTCGTTCAAGGCGACGTTCCCGAACGTGCTGAAGAACTGCGGCGGCTGCCACGAGACCTACCGCGCCAAGAAGAGCTGAGCTTTTCTTCGGGACGCGTCGATGTTTCGCCGCGTCCCTTTTTCTTTCGATATTTCGCGTGAACGCGCCCGCGGCGACTTGCCTGCGGCATGGCGGCGGACCATCGTAGCGTCATGAAGCGCGCTTTTCTGACACTCATTCTGCTCGGGCTGATCGCCGCCGGCGTCCTGTGGGTCGTCTCTTCGGCCCGACCCGTGTTCGACCGCAACGCCGCGACGCTGGAGTCGGGCGGCGACGCGGCGCGCGGCAAGCTCGTCTTCCACGCCGGGGGCTGCGCCTCCTGCCACATGACG
>JAEULW010000233.1 GCA_016793505.1 Methylobacteriaceae bacterium
ACGAAGGCGTCGCAGCGGGCGAGTTCGGCAAGCGCGATGAACTCGTCCGGCTTGTGCGCCTGATCGATCGAGCCCGGCCCCACCACCACCGAGTCGACGCCGCCGATCGCGGCGAAATGGCAGGCCTCGGTGCCGAAGGCGACCTTGGCGTGCGCATTCCTGCCGGCGAGGCGCTTGGCCATCGCCGCGACCGGCGCCTCGGGCGAGGTCTCCAGCGTCGAGGCGTCGGAGATGATCGCAAACTCGATGCCCGTCTCCGGCGCGACGCGGCGCATCTCCGGTTCGAGAACCTCGGCGGCGTAGCGCCGCGCCTCGCCGACGATCGCCTCGCGGTCGTCGGCGGCGATGACGCGCGTCTCGAAATCGAAGGTGCAGACGTTCGGGATGATGTTGACCGCCTCGCCGCCGCGGATCACCGCGCTCTGGAATGTGGAATACGGGATGTCGTAGGCCTCGTCGCGCGCGCCCTCGCGGGCGAGCCGCGCGCCGACGCCATGGATGAAGGCGATGAGCCGCGCCGCATATTCCACCGCGTTGACGCCGTCCGGCGCGCGCGAGGAATGGCAGGAGAAGCCGCGCACAGTGGCGCGCAGCGCCTGCTTGCCCTTGTGGCCGATGATCACCTCGTTGAGCGTCGGCTCGCCGACGAAGCAGCCCTGCGCGCGAAAGCCGCGCGCCGCCAGCGCCTCGATCATCGGCACGACGCCGACGCAGCCGATCTCCTCGTCATAGGAGAAGGCGAGATGAATCGGCGCCGTCAGCCTCGCCGCGACCATCTGCGGAACCGCGGCGAGGCAGCAGGCGAGGAAGCCCTTCATGTCCGTCGTTCCGCGGCCATAGGCGCGCCCGTCGGCGACGCGCAACGTGAACGGATCGCTCGTCCAGCTCTGGCCGGTCACCGGCACGACGTCGGTGTGGCCCGACAGGATCCAGCCCTCGCGCTCGCGCGGGCCGATCGTGGCGAACAGGCTCGCCTTCTGCCCGGTCGCGTCGGGAAAGCGCTCGCCGGCGACGCCGTGACGCGCCAGATACGCCTCGATCCAGTCGATGCAGGGCAGGTTCGACTTGTGGCTCGTCGTGTCGAAGCCGACGAGCGCGGCGAGGATGTCGAGACTGGACTGTCGCGTCATGATCTGCTTCCCCGCGCGCGCCTTCAGCCGAACAGATGCACCGCGTGCGGCGCGAACAGGCCGAGCGCCATGAAGATCGCGCCGATCAGCCCGAACGCGCCGCCGAGCCAGCCGAGCGCGATCACCCCGGTGATCACTTCGGCCGACGCCAGAACGATGCCGATCTGGAAGGCGGCCGAGGCGATCTCGTACTGATGATAGCGCGCCCCGGCGAGGTCGCGCTTCGATTCCGCCGCCTTGGCTCGGGCGATCAGCTCCTTGCGGCCCTCCTGCGTGTCGGGCTCGCTTTCCCAGCGCTGGATCGTTTTCCCCCACGCCTCGATGCGCGCCTGCGCGGCCTCGCGGGCGGCGGCGTCGGCGACGCGCTTGCGCTCATCGTCGAGCTGCTCGCTCGCCGTGCGCAGCACCGTCTGCCGGATCGTCTTGGCCTGGAAGAAAGACCACAGATTGGCCGCCTCGATATTGGCCGACAGCGACGTCGTCTGCGCGCCCTTCGCCAGCGTCTCCGCCAGAGCCAGAAACAGCGCCAGAACCGCGATCAGCAGCGCGATCTTCTTGTTCGACGCATCGACATGTCCATGCCCGGCCACTCTCTCGCCCCCGAATCGCTCCGATTCGTCAGAGAGATAGAGACTTGCGAGCGATCTGTCAGCGCGCCCGTTCGCCGGGGCCGCGCAACAGACCGGCCTCGCCCGGCCCGCCCGCCCGCCAGTCCTGCGGCGACAGATCGACGACGCCGGGCGGCGTCGACCGGCCGGCGGCCAGCGTCGGGGCGAGCCGGCGGGCGATCCAGCCGCGCAGCGACGGCGCCGCCAGAGCGAGGCCGATCACGTCGGTGACGAAGCCCGGCAGCACCAGCAGCACCCCGGCGATCGCCGACAGCGTGCCGTCGAGCAGCGCGCCCTCCTGCGGCGCGCCGCCGCGCGCGGCGTTGCGCAGCCCGGCGATCGCCCCGCGCCCGACATGGCGCAGCACGACGATCCCGGCGATCGAGGTGGCGACGCCGATCGTCAGCGCGCCGGCGAAGCCGACCCTGTCGACCACCAGCCAGAACGCGGCGACCTCGGCGACGACCCAGATCAGCAGCGCGACCGCGACCGGCCCGGGCCGGCGCGCCCGCAGCGCCGCGAAAACGCC
The DNA here is from genome assembly GCA_016793505.1 of Methylobacteriaceae bacterium. Classification (GTDB taxonomy): domain Bacteria; phylum Pseudomonadota; class Alphaproteobacteria; order Rhizobiales; family Beijerinckiaceae. The sequence continues at coordinate 2,268 of JAEULW010000233.1, forward strand.
ACGCGAGCGACGCATCATGCTCCTTGCTCCCGCGCCCGCACCGGGCTCCTTGCTTGTCGATGCCGGGGGTGGATGATACGCACCCTCGACGCCACATGGATATGGGGTCGGCGACGCCTTGTGAAAGGCGCGGCCGGCGGTTACCGACAGCGGACAGGCCCGATGCGCGATTCTTTCGACGTCACGACCATCATCTTTGCGATCCTGGCGGTGTTCGTCGTCTGGAAGCTGCGTTCGGTCCTCGGCCAGCGCACCGGAGCCGAGCGGCCGCCCGGCGAGGCGCTGCGGCGCGACAGGACGCCTGGCGCCCGTCCCTCCGAGCCCGCCAACGAGGACGGCAAGGTCGTGCGCCTGCCCGGCGCCGCGCGGGGCGAAGCGCCGCGTCCGGCTCGCGACAGCGATCCCGATCGCTGGAAGCCCTTCGTCGAGGCGGGCTCCGCGGTCGCCGCCGGGCTCGACGCCATCGCCGCGCGCGACGCCTCCTTCGATCTGCGCGGCTTCGTCGAAGGCGCCAAGGCCGCCTACGAGATGATCGTCGTCGCCTTCGCCGCCGGCGACCGCAAGACGCTGCGCCCGCTGCTCGCCAACGACGTCTACGACTCCTTCGCCGCCGCCATCGCCCAGCGCGAGAAGGATGGCCACAAGGTCGACACAACCTTCGTCTCGATCGACAAGGCGCAGGTCGAGGACGCGCAGCTGCGCGGGGCGACGGCGCAGGTGACGATGCGCATGCAGTCGAAGCTGATCACCGCCACGCGCGACCGCGCCGGCGAGGTGATCGACGGCAGCCCCGACAAGGTGGTCGACACGGTCGACGTCTGGACTTTCGCCCGCGACGTCTCCTCGCGCGACCCCAACTGGAGGCTGATCGCCACCGAAGCCGGTCAATGACCGGCAGGGCGTCGCTCGCCCTCGCGCTCCTCGCCGCCTTCGCCATGCACAGCGCCGCCGCCGCCGATACGATCGAAGGGCCGGCCGGCGCGCGGCTGACGCGCCTCGATCTTTCCGCCGCGCCCGGCTTTTCCGCCGACGATGCGCGCGCCGCCTTCGCCGTCTTCCGCGTGAGCTGCGCGGCGATCCTCGCCGCCGAACCGGCGCTGCGGCCCGGTCTGCCGGCCTCGCCCGGCCTCGTCGCGATCTGCCGCGACGCGCTCGCCCTGCCGGCGCCGGACGCGGCCGCCGCCCGCGCCTTCTTCCTGTCGCGCTTTACGGCCTGGGAGGTCGCCCCGGCGACCGGCGGCCCCTTCCTCACCGGCTATTACGAGCCCGAGGTCGCCGCCGCCCGCGCCCGCAGCGCCGATTTCCCGACGCCGGTCCTCGGCCGGCCGGACGATCTCGTCACCTTCCCGCCCGGCGCGACGCCGCCCGGCCTCGATCCGGCGCTCGCCGCCGCCCGCCGCCTCGCCGACGGCGGTCTCGAGCCCTATCCCGACCGCGCCGCGATCGAGTCCGGCGCGCTCGGCGACAGCGCCCGGCCGATCGCCTGGCTGGCCGATCCGGTCGAGGCCTTCATGATCCATGTCCAGGGCTCGGCCCGGTTGCGCTTCGTCGACGGCGGCTCGGCTCGGCTGGTCTATGACGGGCGCAACGGCCGACCTTACGTGTCGATCGGCCGGCTGCTGGCGACCGAGCGCGGCATTCCGCCGGCCGAGCTGACGCTCGACAAGCTCAAGGCCTGGATCCGCGCCGCCGGCCAGCGCCTCGGCGAGGACGGGCTGGCGCTGCTGCATCGCAATCCGAGCTTCATCTTCTTCCGCCTCGACGCGACGGCGCCGCCCGACGCCGGGCCGATCGGCGCGCAGGGCGTGCGGCTGACGCCGCAGCGCTCGCTCGCGGTCGATCGCAGTCTCTGGCCCTACGGGACGCCGGTCTGGATCGAGGCCGAGCTGCCCTGGCGCGCGGCCGCGCCCGAGCCCTTCCGCCGCCTGATGATCGCCCAGGACACCGGCTCGGCCATCCTCGGCCCGGCCCGCGCAGACCTGTTCTTCGGCCATGGCGAGGCGGCGGGACGGCGCGCCGGCGACATCCGCCATCCCGCCCGCTTCGTCGTCCTCCTGCCGAAGGGCGAGACCCCGTGACGCGCCGGCGCCGGCGCGAGCTGACGCGCGAGGAGCTGGAGCTCTGGCGGCGGGTGACCGAGACCGTCGAGCCGGCCCGGCCCGCCCCGCCTGAACCGCCGCCCGCGCCGCCGCCCGCGATCGCCGCCGCGCCTGCGCCTGCGCCGCGCCGCTATCGCGCGCCCGACTATCAGCCGCCCGCCCCGGCCCGGCCCGTCGGCCCGCCGCCGCTGCAGGCGCTCGGCCGCCCGTTGCGCCAGCGCCTGTCGCGCGGCCGCGCGCCGATCGACGCGGCGATCGATCTGCACGGCATGCGCCAGGCCGAGGCCCATCACGCGCTGCACGCCTTCCTGATGCGCGCCCATCATGAAGGGGCGCGCGTCGTGCTGGTCGTCACCGGCAAGGGCGCCGGCGCCGGTCCCGACGGCGAGGCGGGCGTGCTGCGCCGTCTCGCGCCGCACTGGCTGCGCAGTCCCGACTGGCGCGCCCTCGTGCTCGGCTTCGAGGCGGCGGGCCGCGGCCATGGCGGAGAGGGCGCGCTCTATGTGCGCCTGCGCCGGCGCCGCGCCAGTTGACGCCCGGCGCCGCGGGTGCGAGACGGGCGCCGCCCGCCCTTCTTCCTCCCCGCATCGAAAGCCGCTCATGACCGCGCCCGCGACGGACATTCTCGCCATCGGCAACGCCATCGTCGACGTCATCGCCCAGGCCGAGGATGATTTCCTCATCCGCGAGAAGATCTACAAGGGCGCGATGAACCTGATCGACGAGCCGCGCGCCGAGCATCTGTTCCGCGTCATGGGCCCGGCGACGGTCATCTCCGGCGGCTCGGCCGCCAACACCGCGGTCGGCGCGGCGAGGCTCGGCGCGCGCGCCGGCTTCATCGGCAAGGTGAAGACGGACGAGATCGGCCGCCTCTTCACCCACGACATCCGCGCCGTCGGCGTCGCCTTCGCCACCGCGCCGGCGAGCGACGGCCCGGCCACCGCGCGCAGCTTCATCTTCGTCACGCCCGACGGCGAGCGGACGATGAACACCTATCTCGGCGCCTGCCAGAACCTCACCGCCGCCGACATCGACGAGGCGACCGTGCGCGCCGCCGGCATCGTCTATCTCGAAGGCTACCTCTGGGATCCGCCAGCCGCCAAGGAGGCCTTCGTCAAGGCCGCGACGATCGCCCACGCCGCGGGCCGGCGCGTCGCGCTGACCTTGTCCGACTCCTTCTGCGTCGATCGCTACCGCGCCGAATTCCTCGAACTCATTCGCCGCAAGCTCGTCGACATCGTCTTCGCCAACGAGAGCGAACTGCATTCGCTCTACCAGACCGCCGATTTCGACACCGCCGTCGCCGAATTCCGCAAGGAGGGCGCGCTCGGCGTCTGCACGCGCTCGGAGAAGGGCTCGATCGTCGTCACGGCGAAGGGCGTCGAGGCGGTCGAGGCCTTTCCGATCGAGCGCATCGTCGACACCACCGGCGCCGGCGATCTGTTCGCCGCCGGCTTCCTCACCGGCCTTGCGCGCGGCGCGTCCTATCGCAACTGCGCGTTGCTCGGCGCCATGGCGGCCGCCGAAGTGATCCAGCACATCGGCGCGCGCCCCGAAAGCGATCTGCGCCAGATGGCCGAGCAGGCGCGGCTGCTCTGAGCCGCGCGTCGCCTTCACCAGACCTTGCTGACCTTGTAACCGTCCTTGCGGAACAGCTCGACCAGCCCGTCCGCCCCTGACAGATGCAGCGCGCCGACGGCGATGAAGGCGCGGCCCTTGGCGAGCATCGGTCGCGACCGGTCGCGCATCACGATGTTGCGGTCGCCGAGCAGCTTCTTCATGAAGACGCGGTTGAGCTCGTACTCGCTCTCCTCCATCTTCAGCGCATGGCGCAGCGCCGGCAGCGCGCCGGCGACGCGGCTCTGCGTGTAGAGTCGCACCATCGTCTCGAAGGCGTCGTCGATCAGCGTCGGCCGGTCGGCCAGCGAGGCGAGGTAGCGCCCGACGAAGGCGCCGTCGAGCGAGGACAGCGCGGCGATCTGCTCGTCGACCGTCTCCAGCGCCTCGACCGGAATCTTGCGCGCCTCGGCCAGCGTCACGACGCGATCGTCGACCACCTCGCGGTCGACCTTCATCATCTCGCACAAGGGCAGCGCGAACAGCGTCAGCAGCAGCCACGGCTCCATCTTGCGCGCCGTCGCCACGTCGAGCGAGCGCTCCACGATCATCGCCTCGATGCGCTTGCGCTTGTCCGCGTCCTCGACGAAGCGCAGCGGGTCCTCGGCGGCGCTCATCGCCTTCAGCGTCACCCGCGCCATCGACAGCGCCTTGCCGAGCCGCGTCATCGAGCCGAGTTCGGTGGCGACGATGCGCGCCCCGCGCACCTGCGGGGCGGCCCGATCCACG
>JAEULW010000235.1 GCA_016793505.1 Methylobacteriaceae bacterium
ACAACGAGATTCCCGACCGGCTCGCCGATACGCTGATCATCGTCCCCTTCGGCTATGTCGTCGGCCAGCCCTGGCTCGGCTGGGCCGGCGCGCTCGCCGCCGCGATCACCGCCTACATCCGCACGCTCGGCGGCGCGCTCGGCCAGACGCAGGATTTCCGCGGGCCGATGGCCAAGCCCCAGCGCATGGCGACGCTCACCGCCGCCTGCCTGCTCGCGCCGCTCGAGACATGGCTCGCCGGCACGCTCTGGACGCCGACGCTCGCCGCCTGGATCGTCTTCCTCGGCGCGGTTCTGACCTGCGCGACGCGCACGCGCGCCATCGCCGGCCGACTGGCGCCATGATCGATCTGCTGCTGATCGGCGCGACGCGCTTTCTGGTCGGCGGCGCGCCGCACTGGGTCGGCTGCGAGCCGACGCGCCGCCAGCGCATCTACTTCGCCAATCACGGCAGCCATCTCGACACGCTGCTGATCTGGGCGGCGCTGCCCGCGCCCTTGCGCGGGCGCACCCATCCCGTCGCCGCCGCCGACTACTGGGGCGGCGAGGGCGTCATGGGCCGCATCGCCCGCGATACGTTGAAGGCGGTGCTGGTCAACCGCGCCGGCGGCGCCGAGGCCGGCGATCCGCTGGCGCCGCTGCGCGACATGCTGGCCAAGGGCGAATCGCTGATCATCTTTCCCGAAGGCACGCGCACGACCGAGCGCCTGCCCGGCCCGTTCAAGAGCGGCCTCTACCGCCTCGCGCTCGACTTTCCGCAGGTCGAGCTGATCCCCGTCTATCTCGAAAATCCCGGCCGCGCGTTTCCGAAGGGCGCGCTGATTCCCGTGCCGATCGCCTGCGCCGTGCGCTTCGGCGCGCCGCTGGCGCTCGGCGCGCAGGAGGACAAGGCGGCCTTTCTGGCGCGCGCCCGCGCCGCGGTTTCGGAGCTCGCGCCATGATCGCGCAAACGCCATGACGGGTCTCGCCGCGCATCACAAGATGCTGATGCTGTTTGCCGGCGTCGGCGCGCTGCTCGTCGTCGCCTCGGCGATCGGCTGGGCGCTGGCGCGCCGCGTCGCGACGCCCGAGGGCCGCGCGACGATCGACAATCTCAACGCCCGCATCCGCGCCTGGTGGGTGATGATCGCGATCTTCGCGGTCGGCTTCCTGCTCGGCCCGGCGGCGACGCTGATCCTGTTCGCGCTGACCTCATTCTACACGCTGCGCGAATTCGTCTCGCTGACGCCGACGCGCGCCGCCGACGTCCCGCCCATCGCCGCCTCGTTCTATCTCTTCCTGCCGCTGCAATACTGGCTGATCTGGACGGAGTGGTACGGGCTCTTCGCCATCCTCATTCCGGTCTACGCCTTCCTGCTGCTGCCCAGTCTCGCCGCGCTGACCGGCGACGTGCAGGACTTCCTGCTGCGCGTCGCGCGCCTGCAATGGGGGCTGATGCTCACCGTCTATTGCGTCAGCCACGCGCCGGCGCTGCTGACGCTCGACATTCCCGGCTATCTCGACCAGCGCTTCTTCTTGCTGTTCTTCCTCATCGCCGTGGTGCAGATGAGCGACGTGCTGCAATACGTCTTCGGCAAGCTGTTCGGCCGACGCAAGGTCGCGCCCGTCGTCAGCCCGTCGAAGACGTGGGAAGGGCTGATCGGCGGCGGCCTGTCGGCGACCGCCCTCGGCGCGGCGCTGTGGTGGATGACGCCGTTCACGCCGCTGCAGGCCGCCGGCATGGCCTTCGTCATCGTCGCGATGGGTTTTCTCGGCGGCCTGTCGCTGTCCGCCATCAAGCGCTCGATGGGCGCCAAGGACTGGGGCACGATGGTGAAAGGCCATGGCGGCGTGCTCGACCGGATGGATTCGGTCTGCTTCGCCGCCCCCGTCTTCTTTCACCTCACGCGGTTCTTCTTCACCCCGTGAGGGCGCGCTCAGATCTGCCGCTGCAGCATCATGTTCTTGATGTCGGCGATCGCCTTGGCCGGGTTGAGGCCCTTCGGGCACGCCTTCGAGCAGTTCATGATCGTGTGACAGCGGTAGAGGCGGAACGGGTCCTCGAGCTGGTTCAGCCGCTCGCCGGTCGCCTCGTCGCGCGAATCGATCAGCCAGCGATAGGCCTGCAGCAGCACGGCGGGGCCGAGATAGCGCTCCGAATTCCACCAGTAGCTCGGGCACGAGGTCGAGCAGCAGGCGCACAGGATGCATTCATAGAGGCCGTCGAGCTTGGCCCTGTCCTCCGGCGTCTGGCGCCATTCCTTCTGCGGCGCCGGCGTGTCTGTGTGCAGCCACGGCTCGATCGAGGCGTGCTGGGCGTAGAGGCGGGTGAGGTCGGGCACCAGGTCCTTGACCACCGACATGTGCGGCAGCGGATAGATCTTCACCGGCCCGGAGATCTCCTCCATGCCCTTGGTGCAGGCCAGCGTATTGGTGCCGTCGATGTTCATCGCGCAGGAGCCGCAGATGCCCTCGCGGCAGGAGCGGCGGAAGGTCAGCGTCGGATCGATCTTGTTCTTGATCCAGATGATGGCGTCGAGAATCATCGGCCCGCAATCGTCGAGATCGACGAAATAGGTGTCGATCCGCGGATTGGCGTCGTCGTCCGGATTCCAGCGGTAGATGCGGAACTCCCGCAGGTTCTTCGCGCCCTCCGGCTTCGGCCAGGTCTTGCCGGCGGTGATGCGGGAGTTCCTCGGAAGGGTGAATTCGACCATGGCCGCGCGGGTCCGTTCGCTCTGCGGGAAAGGCTGGGGGTTTCCTATAACGCCGCGCGCCGCCGCGCCAGTGGTCCCTTCGTCTCGGGGGCCAGCGGCGGGAATGAAGGGAAAGGCGCCTCACCCTCCCCCTGCCATCCCGACCGAAGCGGGGTGTTGTCATCCCGGCCGGAGCGAAGCGGAGCGCCGGGACCCAGTTCTGCGGCGTCGAGCGCCACGCCCGGCATCCTCTGGGTTCCCGCGCGCCGGCTGCGCCGGCGTCGGGAATGACACGCCCCTGTCATCCCGGCCGGAGCGAAGCGGAGAGCCGGGACCCAGTTCTTCGGCATGGAGCGCGGCGCCCGGCATCCTCTGGGTTCCCGCCCGCCGGCTGCGCCGGCGTCGGGAATGACACTCGATCTGTCATCCCGGCCGGAGCGAAGCGGAGAGCCGGGACCCAGTTCTTCGGCGTCGAGCGCAGCGCCCGGCGTCGTCTGGGTTCCCGCGCGCCGGCTGCGCCGGCGTCGGGAATGACACTCGATCTGTCATCCCGGCCGAAGCGAAGCGGAGCGCCGGGACCCAGTTCTGCGGCATGGAGCGCGGCGCCCGGCATTCTCTGGGTTCCCGCGCGCCGGCTGCGCCGGCGTCGGGAATGACACGCCCCTGTCATCCCGGCCGGAGCGCAGCGGAGAGCCGGGACCCAGTTCTTCGGCGTCGAGCGCAGCGCCCGGCGTCGTCTGGGTTCCCGCGCGCCGGCTGCGCCGGCGTCGGGAATGACAGCCCCCTGTTGTGCGCCGCCGCGCGCTCGCCCATTCTGGCCGGACGCCGGAGGCTCGCATGTCGCTGAAGTCGTGGGCCGGGACCGCCCCCCGCCTCGTCGCCGTCGCCGCAGGACGCGCGCCGGCCGATCTCGTCGTCCGTGGCGGGCGCTGGGTCAACGTGCATTCCGGCGAGATCATCCCCGGCATCGACGTCGCGATCGCCGACGGCCGCTTCGCCGCCATCGGGCCGGACCTCGCCGCGGCGATCGGCCCGGCGACGCAGGTGATCGAGGCGGCCGGGCGCTATCTCGTCCCGGGCCTCTGCGACGGCCACATGCATGTCGAGAGCGGCATGGTGACCGTCACCGAATTCTGTCGCGCGGTGATCCCGCACGGCACGACGACGATGTTCGTCGATCCGCACGAGATCGCCAACGTGCTCGGCCTGCGCGGCGTGCGGCTGATGCATGACGAGGCGCTGGCCCAGCCCATAAACGTCTTCGTGCAGATGCCGAGCTGCGCGCCGAGCGCGCCGGGCCTCGAGACGCCGGGCGCGGAGATCGGCCCGGCCGACGTCGCCGAGGCGATGGGATGGGACAACATCGTCGGCCTCGGCGAGATGATGAATTTTCCCGGCGTCGTCGCCGGCGATGAAAAGATGCTCGCCGAGATCGCCGCCACGCAGCGCGCCGGCAAGACGGTCGGCGGTCACTACGCCTCGCCCGATCTCGGCGCGGCGTTCCGCGCCTATGCCGCCGGCGGGCCGGCCGACGATCACGAGGGCACGCGCGCCGAGGACGCCGTCGCCCGCGTGCGCCAGGGCATGCGCGCCATGCTGCGCCTCGGCTCGGCCTGGTATGACGTCGCCGCGCAGGTGAAGGCGATCACCGAGAGCGGGCTCGATTCGCGCAACTTCATCCTATGCACCGACGACAGCCATTCCGGCACGCTGGTCGGCGAGGGCCACATGGACCGCGTCGTCCGCCACGCCATCGCGCAGGGGCTGAAGCCGATGACCGCGATTCAGATGGCGACGCTCAACACGGCGACGCATTTCGGCCTCGAGCGCGAACTCGGCTCGATCACGCCCGGCCGGCGCGCCGATCTGATCGTCACCAGCGACCTCGCCGCGCTGCCGATCGAACTGGTGATCGCCCGCGGCCGCCTGCTCGCGCGCGACGGCCGCCTCGTCGAGGAGATCGCGCCCTTCGCCTATCCTGACTTCGCGAAGAACACGGTGCGCCCCGGCCGCGCCTTCGCGGCGCGCGATTTCGACATCGCCGCCCCGGCCGGGCGCAACGCGGTCCGGGCGCGCGTCATCGGCGTCGTCGAGAACCAGGCGCCGACGAAGGCGCTCGAACGCGATCTGCCGGTCGAGGACGGAATCGTCGCGATGGACGGGCAGGCCGACGTCTGCCAGATCGCGCTGATCGAGCGCCATCGCGGAACAGGCGCCGTCGTCAACGCCTTCGTCCAGGGCTTCGGCTACGACCGGCCCTGCGCGGTCGCCAGCACGGTGGCGCATGACAGCCATCACATCATCGTCGTCGGCACGAACAAGGCCGACATGGCGCTCGCCGCCAACCGGCTCGCCGAGGTCGGCGGCGGCGCGATCGTCGTCAGCGAGGGCCGAACGCTGGCGCTCGTCGAGCTGCCGATCGCCGGGCTGATGTCGGACGAGCGCGCCGAGATCGTCGCGCAGAAGGCCGACGCGCTCGTCGCCGCGATGCGCGCCTGCGGCTGCGCGCTCAACAACGCCTACATGCAGCACTCGCTGCTGGCGCTCGTCGTCATTCCCGAACTGCGCATCTCCGACAAGGGCCTGATCGACGTGACGCGCTTTGCCAGGACCGAGCTGTTCGTCGACGCCTGACGGCGCTCACCCGCGGCGCGGCGCGAGGCCCTGCGGCTTGAAATACACGGCGACCCGCTCGCCGCCGGTCGCGCCGGCCGAGAGCATGGTCGGCATGAACGCATCCGCAAGCCCGGTCAGATCGGGCGCGGCGCGCCAGCGCCCGGCGAGCGGCGCAAGCGCGTGATCGACGGCGGCGAAATCCGTCACGCCATGCGGCGCCAGCGCGCAATTTAGCCGCGCGCCGATGCGCGGCGGCGCGCCGGGCGACATGGCGACGCCGAACCCGAGGAACACATCGTTCGTCGCCGCCCGCATCGGCGCCAGCAGCGTCGACAACAGTCCGGCGGCGCGCGCGACGCCTTCGTCCTGCGCCGGCGCGACTCGGGCGCGCAGATCCGTCGCCGCGTCGCAAGAGAAACGCGCATAGAGCTGCGCCTTGACGCAGCGACCCGCCTCGATGTCATAGCCGACGCCCATCACCGTCGCATCGAGCCGGCGCGCCAGCGCCTGGAACTGCGTGACGATCGCCGCGTCGATCCGACCCGCCAGCTGCGCCTCGACAGCGCGCGCCGTCAGGCCGGCGAAACTGAAATAGAACATGCGGTGCAGCGGGCGCGCCGCCGAGGCGCCGGCGCCGAGGAAGGCGAGCGCCCGCGTCGAGGCCGGCAGCTCGGCAAGATGCGTCGCCGCGAGGTCCTCGACGAGCGCGGCCGCCTCCTCGCCGGCGAAGGCGCGGCAACGCGCCGCGACGGCGGCGCGGCGCGCTGCAAAATCAGTCGCCGCGACGCCGGCGGCGACGTCCGTCACCAGACGCGTCTCGACGCGGCCTTGCGCATCGAAATTCAGCGAGGCCTCGATCGGCGTGCCGTCGGCGCAGAGCGCGCCGCCGACGTCGGCGCCGTCAGGATGTTGCGTCCATGCGCCGATGAGACAGGCGGCGGCGACCATCTCGTCGCAGCGCGCCGCAGGCAAGCGGCGGGCCGTGACGGCCGCGAAGGCGGCGAGCGCCGCCTCGAGCCGCGACGCCGCGGACGTTGCGGCGACGCTCACCTCAGCTGCGACCGCGCGCCGGCGCCAGCGCTGCGACGGCCGCGCCGATCTGTGACTTCACCGACGGGCAGGCGCGCTCGCCGCTGCGGATGCGCGCCAGCGGGCAGGCGTCGCCCTGACAGGCCGGCGCGAAGGAGCAGGCGCGGCAGCCCGCATCTTCTTCCGCCCCCCGCCCGATCCAGCGCGCATGCTTGTCCGCGTCGATGACCAGTTCGCCCGACGGCGTCAGCGCGCCGATCTGGTTCAACGGTTCGTCGAAGGCGACGGTGCACTTGTAGAGCGCGCCGTCGGAGCCGACGACGAAGGAATAAGGCCGGCCCGCATAGCACTTGCTGCCGCCGACGCTCAGCCGGCCGCGCAGCGCCGCGTCGCCGAGGCCGCGCCCGATCGCCGCGCCGGCAAGCTCGATCGAGCGCTGTGCGCTGTCCTGCGCGTCGCACACGGCGAGCGCATCGTCCTGAGGCCCGCCCCAGCGTCCGACAGGATGAAAATCGATGTGAAAGCGCGCGTCGCCGGCGAACTCGGTCTCGAGAAAATCGAGAAACGGCGTCATCGCCTGCGCCGACTCCGCATCGAAATTGACGCGCAGCGTGACGCCGAACCATTCGTCCGTCGCCTTCATCGCTCGAAGATTGTTCAGAATCGTCGCGAACGTGCCGCGCTTGCGGTCGCCCATCAGGCGCAGACGGTCGTGATGATCGGGCGTGCCGTCGAGCGTGATCTGGAAGCGACGCACCTCGTTTTCGATCAGCATCGCGAAAACGTCCGGCGTCAGCAACGAACCGTTGGTCGCCATGCCGCTCGAATAGATGACGCCATGTTCGGCGCAGATTCGCCGCGCCGCGCGGCCGATCTCGGCGATGACCTCGGGCGCCGTCAGCGGTTCGCCGCCGAACCAGCCGATCTTCAGATAGCGCAGATGAGGCGCGCGCGCGGCGATCAGCGCGACGACGCCGTCGATCACGTCCCGCTTCATCCGGCCTTTCTCGAAGGTCTGCGCGCAATAGACGCAGCGGAAGTTGCACTGCTCGGTCGGCATCAGGATCAGCTCGAGTCGATCCTGCGCGGCTGCGCGTTCGGCCGCGCACAACGCGTCGACCTCGTCGCGTTCGTCCCGCCCCTCGGGAACGAAGAAGCCCTCGAGCGCAAGCGCAGCGAGCGCGCCTTGCGGCATTCCGTCGAAGCCCGCATGCAGCGCCGCCGCCGTGACGACAAACGCCTCGCTCGTCGCGTCGATGCGCGCCAGCCCTCCGGTCAGACTGTTGTAGAGCGCCAGGTCCCCGCCGGGCAGCGCGGTCGCGACGGTGAAGCGCGAGGCGCGCCAGGACAGCGCCGCGGCGCGCAGCGCGCGTGAACGGTCAGACATGAAGTCAGCTCTTCAGCGAGCTGCCCGACGTGCAGTTGCAATCGTCCCAGGCCCCGTGTTGGCCGAGGATTGCGCGGCGAATCTCCTCGACGTCGCCAGTGCGCACCGCCGCGTCGAGTTGCGTCGTCACCAGCTGGCCGATGGTCAGCGCGGCGCTGCGCTGTTTGGCTTTGAAGGATTCGGCTTCCTGCTTGAGCAGCTGCTGTTCGGCCGGGCTGAGCTGCAGCTTGCCGGCGGGACGCAGCGCAGCGGACGCAGTGCGGGCGGCGGTAAGTTTTCGGAACAACTCCTGCTGGCTCTCGTTCATCGTCTTCAACAGCTCGTCGAGTTCCTTCGAATTCGCCATTCCCAGCTCCCGCGCAACGCCGACGCGCCGACGCACGGTCGCGCGGGCGGTCTTCCATCAGCCCATCTGAAGCGATTTAAGCCACTGACGAAGAAGCCGCCAAGTGCGCTTTGGCACAGCGCGCGCGGCTCACACCGCCGCGCGCCTGTCCTTCCGCGCGAGGCGGGCGAGCAGGTAGTCGACCTCCGCTTTCGCCTTCGCGGTGATCGAGGAAGCCGGCTTCCTCTGCGCGTCGGAGCGAATGGCGCCGCGCTTCATCAGCACGTACTTGCGCACCGCCAGGCCCGCGCCCTGCTGCTGCTCGTAGCGGATCAGCGGCAGATGCGCGTCGAACAGATCATGCGCCGCCTCGCGCTCGCCCGCCTTCGACAGGCGCACGACGTCGGCCAGCATGTCGGGGAAAGCGTAGCCGGTCATCGCCCCGTCGGCGCCGCGCTCCATCTCGAAATCGAGAAACAGGCCGCCATTGCCGGTCAGGATCGAGATCGGCTTCATCGAGCCGTCCGCCGTGAAGCCGCGCATCGCGCTGATCTTCTCGAGGCCCGGCCAGTCCTCGTGCTTCAGCATCACGCAGGAGGCGTGGTTCTGGAAGATCGTGCGCAACACCTTCGGCGTCATCACCACGGTCAGCGTCAACGGATAGTCCTGCACGACGACTGGAATGTCGTCGCCGATCGCCTCGATCGCCTGCGCGTAATAATTGACGATCTGGTCGTCGGTGCGCAGGTTCGAGGGCGGCGCGATCATCACGCCGGCTGCGCCGCGCTCCATCGCGCCGCGGGCCAGCGAGGCCATCGCCGCAAAGCCGGGCGAGGAGACGCCGACGATGACCGGAATCTTCGCGGCGCGGGCGCAGACCTGTTTCGTGATCGCCAGAGAGTCCTGCAGGTCGAGCTTGGGCGCCTCGCCCATGATGCCGAGGATGGTGAGTCCGGTCGCGCCGCAGGAAAGATAGAAGTCCGTCATCGAGTCGACGGAGGCGGAGCACACCTTGCCGTCCGGCGTGAACGGCGTGACGGCGATCGGGAACAGCCCGGCGGCGGAGGAGTCGAGACGCATCATCCAGCATTCTCCCTACGGTTCTTTCCCGTCATTGCGAGGAGCGGAGCGACGAAGCAATCCAGCCGCGAGCCGGCGTCCTGGATGGCTTCGCTGCGCTCGCCATGACGGCGGCGGCGACCTTCGTCGCTTACCTCTTTTTGCTCGCCTCGTAGCGCGCCTTCGTTTCGGCGTTCATCGGATAGAGTCCGGGCGGCGGAACGCCGCGCTCCACCTCGGTCATGATCCAGGCCTCCATCCGCTCCTGCTCGGAGGCGAGCTTGACGACCAGGCCATGCAGGCCGGCAGCAGCCATTCACGCCGCCATCGACGGCGAACGGCTCTGATCGCCGCGGCCGGCGAGCAGGCCGGCGATCGAGATGTCCTCGTCGAGCGCCTCCCAATGCAGCCCGAACAAACCGATCTCGACGGCGCCGCGTTGCGTCGGCGTGGCGGCGAGCAGCTTCGGGAACCAGGCGAGGGGAACGCCGATCGTGCGGCCGTCCGACAGCGAGACCCACATCGAATCCTCGTCGAAACGGACGGACTCAGCCGAAATGCTCATGCCATGCCCTTTCGATAGTCGCGGCCTCATCTTCGACGATCGCCGCCAGTTCCCGCAAGGTCCGCGCGTCGAAGCCCTCGCTCCACGCCAGAACGGCCGGCCGCACCCAGAATTTCGCTTCTGCGCCGGCGCGGCGCACGTGAACATGCACGGCCTCTCGCGGATCGCCTTCATTGGAATAGAAGAAAAAGCGGAGCGCGCCGCGACGCAGCACGACCGGCATGGCCCCTTACCTCTTTTTGCTCGCCTCGTAGCGCGCCTTCGTTTCGGCGTTCATCGGATAGAGTCCGGGCAGCGGAACGCCGCGCTCCACCTCGGTCATGATCCAGGCCTCCATCCGCTCCTGCTCGGGAGCGAGTTTCACCACCTCGTCGATGAGCGCGGCGGGAATCAGCACCGCGCCGTCGTCGTCGGCCACCACCACGTCGTCGGGGAAGACGGCGACGCCGCCACAGCCGATCGGCTGCTGCCAGGCGACGAAGGTGAGGCCCGCGACCGAGGGCGGCGCGGCGGCGCCCGCGCACCAGATCGGCAGGCCCGTGCCGAGCACGCCGGCCTCGTCGCGCACCACGCCGTCGGTGATCATCGCGGTGACGCCGCGCTTCGCCATGCGGGCGGTGAGAATGTCTCCGAACACGCCGGCGTCGCGCACGCCCATCGAATCGATCACCGCGATGCAGCCCGCCGGCATCGCCTCGATGGCGGCGCGGGTCGAGATCGGCGAGGCCCAGCTCTCCGGCGTCGCCAGATCCTCGCGGGCCGGCACAAAGCGCAGGGTGAAGGCCCGCCCGACGAGGCGCGGCTGGCCCGGCCGGATCGGC
>JAEULW010000287.1 GCA_016793505.1 Methylobacteriaceae bacterium
GCGGCGCGCCTCGTCGATGAAGCGGCCATGCACGCCGTAACGCTGCCCCCGCCACTTGTTCTCCACCGCGATGGCGCGCGTCACCGCGCCGAGTCCGGCGTTGATCGAGTCGTCGCGATCGATGCGGCGCACCAGCGCGCGGAACAGGGCGGCGAGCGCGATGGCGTCGTCGAGCCGGGTGCAGGCGTCGGCGATGCGCAACTCCAGCGTCGGATGAGCTTTCGACACGCGCGTCGCCCACCAGATGTAGCTCGCGTCGGGAATGGCGCCGGCGGCGACGAGGATATCGACATAGCGCCGATAGTCGGCGTCCGATTCGAAGGCGTCGGGAAGGCCGGTGCGCGGCAGCTCGTCATAGGCGGCGAGGCGATAGGCCATCAGACCTGTGCGCCGCCCCTGCCAGAACGGCGAGGAGGCGGACAGCGCGAAGAACAGCGGAAGGAACGGGATGAGCCGCGTCAGCACGCCGGCGCGCCGCGACGGGTCGGGCAGGCCGACATGCACGTGCAGGCCGCACACCATGTTGCGGGCGCCGAGCATCTGCAGATCCTTCATCAGCCGGTCGTAGCGGGCGGCGTCGGTCGATGTCTGGCGCGACCACAGGGCGGTCGGATGGGTGCCGGCCGCGATGATCGCCAGGCCATGATCGGCGGCGACGGCGCCGAGCGTGCGGCGATAGCGCGACAGCGCCGCCCGCGCCTCCGCCATGCTCTGACACGGGGGCGTCGCCACCTCGATCTGCGACTGCAGCAGTTCGGGCTCGACCACGCCGGGCAGCGCGGCTTCGCAGGCGGCGAAGAAATCGGCCGGCATGCGGCGAACCGTGTTTCCGCCCGGCATCGAAGAGACGAAGAATTCCTCTTCGATACCGAAAGGATAGTTCGGGTCGACCGCCGCGATGCGGCGGCCGTGCTCGATTGGATTCGCCATATGCACCCCTCCCGTTGCGCAAGACGCTTGCTGCGCGTCGAAGCCATTCTCCGGATCGTGAAGGCGCGAAGAGTCGATGGCCAAGCCGGCGGGAATGCGGCGCGGACGTGGCCGGCGGCCACATTTGCCGCGGCTGTGGACAGCGCGCGCGCTTCGTGCGAGCGAGCGGCATGTCGCCTGCCCCGCCCCTCGTGAAAATCTGCGGCCTGACCTCGCAGGCGGCGCTCGACGCCGCCTTGGCGGCGGGGGCGGAGATGGTCGGCTTCGTGTTTTTTCCGCGCAGTCCTCGCCATGTTTCGCTTGAGGCGGCGGCGATGCTCGGGCGGCGCGCCGCGGGCCGGGCGCTGCGCGTCGCGTTGACGGTCGACGCCGACGACCGCGCGCTCGCGGACATCGTCGCCGCGCTCGATCCCGACCTCATGCAACTGCATGGCGGCGAGACGCCGGCGCGCTGCGCGGCGATCGGCGCCCGTTTCGGCCGGCCGGTGATGAAGGCGCTCGGGGTGGCGACCGCCGCCGACCTTTCCGCCGTTCCGGCCTATGCCGCGGTCTGCGAGCGTCTGCTGTTCGACGCCAAGCCGCCGCCGGGCGCGGCGCTGCCGGGCGGCAATGGACTGCCCTTCGACTGGCGCCTTCTCGCCGGTTTCGATCCGGGCCGGCCCTGGCTGCTGTCGGGCGGGCTGACGCCGGAGAATGTCGGCGAGGCGATCCGCCTCACCGGCGCGCCGGGCGTCGATGTTTCGTCCGGCGTCGAGACCGCGCCGGGCGTCAAGGACGCCGGGCTGATCGCCGGCTTCGTGCGGGCGGCGCGCGGCGCGGCGATGCTCGACGCGGCCGCCGTTCCGCCGTAAAGCTCCGGGCGACATGCGACAGACGCCGGAGACGCCGCCCGTGCAGCACGAGAAGCCGAATTCCTTCCGCAACGGGCCGGATGCGACCGGGCATTTCGGCCTTTTCGGCGGGCGTTTCGTCGCCGAAACGCTGATGCCGCTGATCCTCGAGCTGGAAAAGGCCTACGAGGCGGCCAGGGCCGATCCGGAATTCCACGCCGAGCTGGCGCGGCTCGCGACGCATTATGTCGGGCGGCCGAGCCCGCTCTACTACGCCGAGCGGCTGACGCAGCATCTCGGCGGCGCGAAGATCTATTTCAAGCGCGACGAGCTCAACCACACCGGCGCGCACAAGATCAACAATGTGCTCGGCCAGATCCAGCTCGCGCTGCGCATGGGCAAGAAGCGCATCATCGCCGAGACGGGCGCGGGGCAGCACGGGGTCGCCACCGCGACGGCCTGCGCGAAATATGGGCTCGACTGCGTCGTCTACATGGGGGCGGTCGATGTCGAGCGGCAGATGCCGAACGTCTTCCGCATGAAGATGCTGGGCGCGAAGGTCGTGCCGGTGCAGGCCGGCGCGCGCACGCTGAAGGACGCAATGAACGAGGCGCTGCGCGACTGGGTGACCAATGTCGCCGACACCTTCTACTGCATCGGCACCTCGGCCGGCCCGCATCCCTATCCGGCGATGGTGCGCGACTTCCAGTCGATCATCGGCAAGGAGGTGCGCGAGCAGATGATGGCGCAGGAGGGACGGCTGCCCGATTCGCTGATCGCGGCGATCGGCGGCGGCTCGAACGCCATCGGCCTGTTCCATCCCTTCCTCGACGATCCGTCCGTGGCGATCTACGGCGTCGAGGCGGCGGGCCACGGGCTCGAGGTGAAGGACGGCCACGCCGCCTCGCTGGCCGGCGGCAGGCCCGGCGTGCTGCATGGCAACCGCACCTATCTGCTGATGAACGAGGACGGCCAGATCAACGAGGGCCATTCGATCTCGGCCGGGCTCGACTATCCCGGCATCGGCCCGGAGCACGCCTGGCTGCGCGATGTCGGGCGCGTCACCTATCTGTCGGCGACGGACAAGGAATGCCTCGCCGCCTTCCAGCTCTGCTGCAAGCTCGAGGGCATCATTCCCGCGCTCGAACCCGCGCATGCGCTCGCCAAGGTGATCGATCTCGCCCCGACGCTGCCGAAGGATCACCTGATGGTGATGAATCTGTGCGGCCGCGGCGACAAGGACATCTTCACGGTGGCCGACCACCTCGGCGGCTTGTGAGGCGCGCGGCGGACAGGGCGACGTGAGTCTCGCCCTCGACCTCGTTCTCCTGCTGGCGCTGGTCGCCTTCGTCGCCGGCTTCGTCGACGCGATCGCCGGCGGCGGCGGGCTCTTGACCGTGCCCGCTCTGGCGCTGGCCGGGCTCGATCCGGTCGCCGCGGTCGCCACCAACAAGGTGAACGCCACCTTCGGCACCGCCTCGGCCGCCTTCGCCTTCGCCCGCAAGGGGCACTACGCCGGCGGCAGGACGGGATGGCTGCTCGCCGCGGCGGGCGGCGGCTCGATCCTCGGGGCGTTGGCGCTGACGCATGTGCCGCGCGAACTCCTGACCGCGGCGATGCCTTTCGCGCTCGCCGCCGCGGCG
>JAEULW010000290.1 GCA_016793505.1 Methylobacteriaceae bacterium
CGCATTGAGCGCGTCGACCTTCGCGATGTCGGGAACGAACACGCCGGCCTGCGCGGCGAACAGATTGGCGCGCCCGGTGAAGGCGCGCTCGACGGCGAGCCCCGCCCCCGCGACGGCGCGCGCGAGTTCGGCCGCCGCCGCATCCTCGCCGACATCGCCCTCCTCGAGCCGCACGGCGACGATGCGCTCGAGTCCCGCCGCCGCCAGCCGTTCGGCCGCCTCGGCGCTGACGATTTCACCCTTCTTCAGCGTCAGCGCGCCGATCCGCGCCGTATGCGCGACGATCGCCCCGACCGCCTCGCGCGGGGCGAGCGACAGAAATTTCACGCCGCCTGCTCCGCGCGCAGCGGCTTCTTGCGCAGCGCCGCGACGATCTCGCCGAGGATCGACACGGCGATCTCGGCCGGGCTGACCGCGCCGATGTCGAGCCCGATCGGCGCATGGATGCGGGCGATGTCGGCCGGCGCAAAACCCTGCGCCGTCAGCCGCTCGACGCGCTTGCCATGCGTCTTCCGCGAGCCGAGCGCGCCGACGTAGAAGCACTCCGACCGCAGCGCATGGATCAGGCCGGGATCGTCGATCTTCGGATCATGCGTCACCGCGACGAAGGCGGTGTAGCGGTCGAAGCCGCCGAGGCCGGCGATCGCCTCGTCCGGCCATTGCGCCAGCACGCGCACGTCGGGAAAGCGCTCGGGGCTGGCGAAGGCGGTGCGCGGATCGATGATCGTCACGTCGATCCCGCAGAGCTTCGCCATCGGCGCCAGGGCCTGGCTGACATGCACCGCGCCGGTGACGACGCAGCGCACCGGCGGCGCCTGCACGGTGAGGAACCAGCGCCCGCCGTCTTTCTCGACCGTCCCGCTCCTGCCCATGCGCAGCGCGGCGTCGAGTTCGTCGGCAAGAGCGTCGCCGGCGAAGCCGTCCGGGGTGACGAGGCGTTGCGCATTGGTCGCAAGATCGGTGACGAGCACGCCCGGCCGGCGTTCGGCGCGCAGCGCGTTGAGACGGGAGAGAAGCGAAAGGTCCATGCGTTCAGGCCTTGTCCGTCGCCAGCTTGACGCCGAGCGCCACCATGATCGAGCCGCCGGCGACGCGCATCGCCCGTGCGCCCCGGCGCGAGCCGCGCGCCTTGGCCATCACCGCCGAGGCGGCGAACACGGTGATCACGTCGGCCGAGGAGAAAGCCAGATTGACGATGACTCCGAGGACGAGGAACTGCGCCCACACCGGCAGCGCAGCGGCGGGTTCGACGAATTGCGGCAGGAAGGCGATGAAGAAGATCGCCACCTTCGGATTGAGAATCTCGACGATCATGCTCTGCGCGAAGGCGGCGCGCTCCGAGCGCGGCGCCGCTTCGACGGACGGCGCCGCCTCGCCCCGGTTCAGCATCATCTCGACGCCGAGCCAGACGAGATACAGCGCGCCGACGAGCTTCAGCGCCAGATAGGCTTCCGGCACATGTCTGAAGATCGCCGACAGGCCGAAGGCGGCCGCGAACACATGCGCATAGCAGCCGACATGGATGCCGAGCGCCGCCATGAAGCCGGCGCGCCGGCCGCGCGCCACGGTCTGCGCCGCCGTATAGAGCAGCGCCGGGCCGGGGATGTAGGCGAACACGGCCGTCGCCATGGCGAAGGCGAGCAGCGTCTCCCAGCCCGCCATCAGTCGAGCCTCTCGACATAGACCTTGATGCGCCCGCCGCAGGACAGGCCGGCGCGCCAGGCCGTCTCGTCGGCGACGCCGAATTCGAGCGTCGTCGGCCGGCCCGTCTCGATCACGTCGATCGCCTGGGCGACGACGTCGCCCTCGACGCAGCCGCCCGACACCGAGCCGAGAAAGCGTCCCTCGCCGTCGATCACCAGATGCGAGCCGACCGGCCGCGGCGCCGAGCCCCAGGTCTCGATCACCGTCGCCACCGCGACGCCGCGGCCGGCGCGCTTCCACGTCTCGGCCTCGCGCAGGATGTCGTCCTCGTTGGCGAGCATGGCGGTCTCCGCGAGCGTTGGGTCCGGTCAGATATAGCGCCGAAGCGCCGGCTTTGCGAGCCTCGTCACCGGCCGCGCGCGACGCGCCGCCAGGCCTGCTCCACCCAGGCGGCGCTGAAGGCGTGGCCGTTCTCGTGCAGACAGAGCTCGACTTCGCCGCCGCCGCAGCGCGCCGAGCGACAGGCGAGCATGACGTCGCCGAGCGCGCGCCGCTCGCTCTCGCCCTCGGCCAGCGGACAGAACGGCGCGAAACTGCCGCGCACATCCGCCTGGCGCGCCCCCGAAGAAACCTGGCGTCCCGTCAGCGGCACGGTCGTGTCCGCCCGCCCGTGCAGATGCAGCAGCGCCGGCGCCGGGCCTTCGCAACGCTCAGGTTGCGGAACCCAGAAGGCGCCGGCGACCGGCGCGAAGCCGACAAAACGCCCCGGCATCCGGCAGGCCAGATGCCAGACCATCGAGCCGCCGAGCGAAAACCCCGTCGCCAGGACGCGCCCGCCGTCGATCGGGAAGCGCCGCGTCATGTCCTCGAGCATCGCCGCGACGAAGGCGAATTCGTCGCGCTGCTGACGACGCGAGGCGGGCAGCGACCAGCCCCCGCCGATCCCCTGCGGCGCGACGAGGGCGACGCCGAGCCGGTCCGCCGTTTCGACCAGCGCGCGATCGGCCATCGCCTCGCCCGAGTCGCCGCGCCAGCCGTGGAAATAGACGATCGCGCCGAAGCGTTCGGCCCTCGCCCGCGCCGGCAGCCGGATTCGATAGGCGCCGCCCTCGACGAGACAGTCGCTCGCCGGGCCGCAGGCGAGCGCAGGCGCCGCCGGCGCGTGCGCGACCGCGAGGATCGTGGCGAGAACCAGGCCGCGAAGGGTGACGGGCATGTCGGCGCGCATCGGGCGCCGCGCGCGCCACACGCGCCAGTCACAATGTCGCGAGCCGGCGGATGTCGCGAGGATCACGACTTCGTGTCGTCGTAACGTCGCCGCGCTCACCGGCGAAACTCCCATGACGATCTCGCTGGGCCGGACGATGCCGACTGAACTTGCGAAGACGATTCCGTCGGCGACCGGGCGCGACGTGCGGCTGGACGTTTTCCGTGGCCTGGCGATGTTCATCATCTTCGTCGCGCATGTGCCCGGCAACAGCTGGTTCCAGTTCATTCCAGCGCGCTTCGGCTTTTCCTCCTCGGCGGAACTGTTCGTGTTCTGCTCGGGCGTCGCCAGCGGCTACGCCTTCGGCGGCGCCTTTGCCCGGCAGGGTTTCGCGGCGGGCGCACGCCGCGTCGGCCGGCGCGTCGCGCAGGTCTATGGCGCGCATCTGATGCTGATCGGCGGGCTTGCGCTCGCCAGCCTCGCCGGCCTCGCCCTGCTCGGCGTCGACTATCCCGGCCGGCTCGATCTGTGGCCGCTGCTGCGCCTCGATCCCGGCGCCTGGGCGGCGCTGCTGACCTTTCGGAAGCAGCCGGCCTATGCCGACATCCTGCCGCTCTACATCGTCGTTCTGGCGATGATCCCGGCCGTCGTGGCGCTGGCGCGCCTGTCGCCGGCCTTGCCTCTGCCGCTGCTCGCCGGCCTCTGGCTGCTCGCCAACTACGCGCCGCTCAACCTGCCGGCCAATGGCGGCGAGTGGTTCTTCAATCCCTTCGCCTGGCAGATCGTCTTCTTCGCCGGCTTCGCCGTGGCGATGGGCTGGGTGAAGACGCCGCCGCTGCGGCGCGGCGCGCTGTTCTGGCTCTGCGCAGCCTTCCTGGCGATCAGCGTCCCGCTCAATTTCTGGGCGATCGTCGATCGCGTGACGTGGATCGCCGGGCTGCGCGAATGGCTGCTGCCGCCGGGCAATCAGACCTATCTCAGCCCCTGGCGTTTCGGCCATTTCCTCGCCCTCGCCTATGTCGTGCTGACCCTTGTCGACCGCCATCGCGCCGCGCTGGCGCGGGCGACCTGGATCGTCAGGGTCGGCCAACAGTCGCTGCCGACCTTCCTCGCCAGCACCATCCTGATCTGGGTCGGCGGCATGGCGCTGGACTGGGCCGGACGCGAGCCCTTGCCCACGGCGCTCGTCAACCTGACGGGCTTTGCGATCATCGTCGCCGTCGCCTGCACGGCCGCCGCGCTGAAGCGCGAACGCGCGGCGAGGCGCGGCGCGGCGCCCGCCGGCGCGCCGATGCAGGCCGCCGAATGACCGCGCCCGCCCCATCCCCCGCGCCGGCCGGCGCAGTCGACCGCGCCTGTGCGGCGCTGCGCCGCGCCGTGCTCGCGCATGACCGCGCCCTGCCCGAGCGCCTCGCCGCGCTGCTCGCCGCCGATCCGGCGCATGTGCGCGGCTGGGCGCTGAAGGCGATCTTCGCCATGACGCTCGCCCGCGCCGAATTGCTGCCCGCCGCGACGCAGGCGGCCGAGACCGCGCGCGCCGGATTGCGATCGGGCGCCGGCCGGCCCGGCGACGCGGCCTATGTCCGCGCCGCCGAACATCTCACGCGCGGCGACTGGACCGCCGCGATCGCCGCGCTCGACTCGGCGATCGATCGCGACGGCGCCGACAGCCTCGCGGTGAAACTCGCCCATTCCCTGCGCTTCATGCTCGGCGACGCCGAGGGCATGGCGCGCTCGATCGACGGCGCGCTGACGCGCATCGACGCGGCGCATCCCGATTTCGGCTTCCTGCTCGGCTGCCGCGCCTTCGCGCTCGAGGAGACCTTCCGTTTCGGCGAAGCCGAGCGCTCGGGCCGCGCCGCGCTGGAGCGCGAGCCGACCGACGCCTGGGGCCTGCACGCCGTCTCGCATGTCCACGAAATGACCGGCCGCGCCGGCGAAGGCCTCGCCTGGATCGCCGCCCACCCCGCCGCCGTCGAGAGCTGCAACAATTTCCGCTTCCATCTGTCGTGGCATGAAGCGCTGTTTCGTCTCGAACTCGACGACGCCGCCGGCGCGCTTTCGCTCTACGACGGCGCCATCCGCGCCGAGCGCAGCGACGATTTCCGCGACATCGCCAACGCCGCCTCGCTGCTGCGCCGGCTCGAACTCGCGGGCCTCGCCGTCGGAGATCGCTGGGAAGAGCTCGGCGATCTCTGCGCGCGCCGCGTCGCCGATCGCAGCCTCGTCTTCGCCGATCTGCATTATGTGATGGCCCTCGCCGGCGCCGGCCGCATCGACTCCGCCGAGACTTTGGCCCGCTCGCTCGCCGCCGCGCCGGCCCGCAGCCTCGAACAGACGCGTCGCAGCCGCATCGGCGCGTCCCTCGCCGCGGCGTTGATCGATCACGAGCAGGGGCGCTTCGCCGCCTGCGCCGAGACCATGCTCTCGCTGCGCCCCGAATGGCCCCGCCTCGGCGGCAGTCACGCCCAGCGCGACATCTTCGAACAGGTGATGCTCGACGCGATGGTGCGCGCCGGCCACCCGCAGGCGCGCGCCCTGCTTCTGACGCGGCTGGCGCGACGCGGCGGCCGCAACGCCTTCGCCCGCCTGTCGCTCGACCGCCTCGCTGCGACGCCGCGCCGTCGCGCCTCCTGATCATGTCACGCGGAAGGAACACGCGATGATCGCCTTGACCTCGTCCCGCCGCCTCCGGCTCGCCGCCCTCGCCGTCGCCGCCATCGCGACCGGCGCTGCGAGCGCCGCGGCGCAGACCGCGCAGACGATCGCCCCGCGCGCCGGCTGGAGCGTGACGGCGACGCCGCACGCCTTCGCCGAGGCGGTGCGCAAGCTGGAGGAGGCGGTGAAGGCCAACAAGATGGGCCTCGTCACCGCCGCCAGCGCCTCCGAAGGCGCCAAGGCGCAGGGTATTGCAATCCCCGGCAATCGCGTCGTCGGCGTGTTCCGCAACGATTTCGCGCGGCGCATGCTCGCCGCCAGCCTGCCCGCCGGCATCGAGGCGCCGATCCGCTTCTACGTCACCGAAGGCGCCGACGGAAAGGCGACGATTTCCTACAAGACGCCGGGCGCCGTCTTCGCGCCCTATCTCGACGGCGCCGGCGCCGATCTGAAGAAGGTCGCCGAGGAACTCGATCCGATCTTCGCCGCCATCGCCGCCGAGGCGGCGAAACCCTGATCGCGCTCAGCCCGCCGCCAGCAGGCGGCGCGGCGCGATCGCCTCGCGCTCGTCCGAGAGCGCGCGGACGAGATCGCGCATCGAGGCGAGATTGTGAATGGCGCGGAACGCGTCGACATGCGGCAGCAGCGCGCGCACGCCTTGCGCCTTCGGCGCAAAGCCGTCGAAGCGCAGCAGCGGGTTGAGCCAGATCAGCCGGCGGCAGGACTTGTGCAGCCGCTCCGCCTCGCGCGCGAGCTCCTCGACGCCGTCGCGCTCCAGCCCGTCGGTGATCAGCAGCACCGTCGCGCCCTGCCCCAGCACGCGGCGCGACCAGTCGCGATTGAAGGCGTGCAGCGTCGCGCCGATGCGCGTGCCGCCGGCCCAGTCCTTGACCCCGGTCGAGCACAGGGCGAGCGCCTCGTCGACGTCGCGCCGGCGAAGCGCGCGCGTCACATTGGTCAGCCGCGTGCCGAACAGGAAGGTCTGCACGCGTTGGCGCTTCTCGGTCAGCGCATGCAGGAAATGCAGGAAGATGCGCGAATACTCGCTCATCGACCCGGAAATGTCGCACAGCGCCACGATCGGCGGCGTCCGCGTCACGCGCGCCCGCATGGCGAGGTCGATCGTCGCCCCGCCGCTGCGCAGCGAGCGCCGGAAGGAGCGGCGCGGATCGACCATAGCCCCGTGCGGATGCGCGGCGAAGCGGCGCGTGCGCCGCGCGTCGTCGGGCAGCGTCAGCCGCGCGATCTCCTCGCGGGCCCGGGCGATCTCCTCGGCGCTCATCTGGGCAAAATCCTTGCTCTGCAGAACTTCGTGCGCCGACATCGTGAAGCGCGCGTCGAGTTCGAGCGAGGGTTTCGGCTTCTCCTCCTGCTTCGCCTGATACAGCGCGTCGGCGACGCGCGTCGCGCCGGCCTCCGGCGTCTGCTTGCGGGCGTTCTTCGGCTCCGCCATCGGGCTCATCAGCGCGATCATCTTCTCCATGAAGCCGCGCCGCTTCCAGAAGATGTCGAACGCCTGGCGGAAGATGACGGTATGCTCGTGCTTCTTGACGAAGACGGCGTGCAGCGTCGCATAGAAATCGCCGCGCTCGCCGATGCCGGCCGCCTCCACCGCGGCGATCGCGTCGATCACTGCGCCGGGCCCCACCGGCAGGCCCGCCGCGCGCAGCGCGCGGGCGAAATGCGCCAGATTCTCCGGCAGCCGCCCCTGGCCCTTCGCCCCCGGCGCCAGCTCGTTCACGAGCGCTGCGCGCGCACCAGCCGCGCCTCCCATTGCGCGCCGAGGCGGCCGACGCTGATCTGGTCGCCGGGCTGCAGGACGCCGAGTTCGACGTCGCGATCGGGCAGCACCACGGTGGCGCGGTCGCCGACGAAGACGACGACCTGACTGTTCTGCGCCAGCGCCGCCTCAGCCCAGCGCCGGAGCTCGCGATGATAGGGCTCGCGCCGCCAGGCGGCGGGCTGTCCCGGATCGACCGTCACCGCCAGCGCGTTCGAGCCGGGATAGATCGACAGGACGAAGCGCGCCGTCTCCGGCTTCCACTCCGGACCCAGCTCCTCGTTCCAGATCCATTGGCAGAAGAAGGCGCGGCACACATGCGGCCGCGTCTCGTGGATGCCGCAGCCCCTGCCCTGCGCCACATGCGGGCACCAGCGCCCGGCCGGCTTGTCGAGTTCGAGCACGGGAAAGAGCTTGCAGCACAGCGTGCACGAACCGCATTCGCGCGTCGGCTGCTGCGTCGTCGCCGCGGCCTCGCTCACGGCGCCTGCATCTCCGCTTTCGCCTGATCGATCAGCGCCTGCGCCCGCGCCCCCTGCATCCTGGCGATGTCGTCCTGATATTTGAGCAGCACGCCGAGCGTGTCGGAGACGAGGGCCGGATCGAGCGCCACCGCGTCGAGCTCGGTCAGCGCGCTCGCCCAGTCGAGCGTCTCGGCGACGCCCGGCGCCTTGAACAGGTCCTCCTTGCGGATCGCCTGCACGAAGCGCACCAGCGCCTCGGTGAGCGCGGCGGGCGCGCGCGGCGCCTTCGCCCGCACGATGGCGATCTCGCGCGCCGCATCGGGATAGTCGACCCAGTGATAGAGGCAGCGCCGCTTCAGCGCGTCGTGAATCTCGCGCGTGCGGTTGGAGGTGACGATGACGATCGGCGGCGTCTGCGCCCGGATCGTGCCGAGCTCCGGCACCGTGATCTGGAAGTCGGACAGCACCTCGAGCAGATAGGCCTCGAACGCCTCGTCGGTGCGATCGAGTTCGTCGATCAGCAGCACCGGCGCCCCGCCCGGCTGCGGCTCCAGCGCCTGCAAGAGCGGCCGCTTGACGAGATAGCGATCGGAAAAGATGTCGGCCGAGAGCTGGTCGCGATCGGTCTCGCCCGCCGCTTCCGCAAGGCGGATCGCCATCATCTGCCGGGCGTAGTTCCACTCGTAGACGGCGCTGGCGACGTCGAGGCCTTCATAGCATTGCAGACGGATCAGCCGACGTCCGAGCGCGCTCGCCAGCACCTTGGCGATCTCCGTCTTGCCGACGCCGGCCTCCCCCTCGAGCAAGAGAGGCCGGCCCATGCGCAGCGCGAGGAAGACGACGGTGGCGAGCGAACGGTCGGCGACATAGTCGGCGCCCGAGAGCAGTTTCAGCGTGTCGTCGATCGAGGCAGGCAGATTCACGGACTGGCTCCTGCGCGTCGCTGCGCCCGAAACGCAAAGGCCGGGACGA
Source organism: Methylobacteriaceae bacterium (assembly GCA_016793505.1). Lineage (GTDB taxonomy): Bacteria > Pseudomonadota > Alphaproteobacteria > Rhizobiales > Beijerinckiaceae. Next base: position 8,726 of record JAEULW010000290.1, read on the forward strand.
TCCCGGCCTCGCGCATCCCGCTCCTGTTATAGCGCGCGCCGACGACGGCGCGAACCTCTGCCTCTGTCATCCCGGCCGGAGCGAAGCGGAGAGCCGGGACCCAGTCCGGCGGCGCCGCGCTCCACGCCCAGCCCCGGGTTCCCGCGCGCCCGCTGCGCGGGCGTCGGGAATGACAGGCGCCGAGCCGGCCTCGCCCTCACTTCGCCGCGGCGACGGCCCGTTTCGTCATCACGCCGATCAGGTGTGCGCGATATTCGGCGTCGGCGTGGATGTCGGAGTTGAGCCCCGCCGCCGAGGCCTTCAGCCCCGCGACCGCGGCCTCGCTCCAGTTCGCCGCAAGCGCCGTCTCGGCCTCCTTCCAGCGGAACACCCCGCCCGCGCCCGCGCCGGTGACGGCGACGCGCGCCCCGCCCGCCGTCTTCGCCGCGAAGACGCCGACGATGGCGTAGCGCGAGGCAGGATTGCGGAACTTGGCGTAGCCCGAGGCCTGCGCGACCGGGAACCTCACCTTCGTGATGATCTCGCCCTCCGCGAGGGCGGTTTCGAACAGGCCGGTGAAGAACTGGTCGGCCGCGATCTCGCGCTTGTTGGTGACGATCGTCGCCCCGAGCGCCAGGCACGCGGCGGGATAGTCGGCGGCCGGATCGTTGTTGGCGACCGAGCCGCCGATCGTGCCCTTGTGGCGCACCGCCGGATCGCCGATGCCGCCGGCGAGCGCGGCGAGGCCGGGAATGGCCTTGGCCACCGCCGCCGAGCCCGCGACCTCGGCATGCGTCGTCGCCGCGCCGATGGTGACGGTCGAGCCGGAGACCTCGATCCCGTGCAGCTCCCTGAGCTTCGACAGATCGACCAGCGCCGCGGGCGAGGCGAGGCGCATCTTCATCGTCGGCAGCAGCGTCTGGCCGCCGGCCAGCGCCTTGGCGTCTTCGCCCGCCAGCAGCGCGGCGGCCGCCGCGAGGCTGTCAGGCCGATGATAGGCGAACGGATACATCGTGCTCTCCTCGCGATCAGGCGGCCGACTTCTGGCGCCGCGCCGCGGCGGCGCGCCAGACGACCTTCGGGGTGGCGGGCATCGGCACGTCTTCCGTGCCGAGCGCGTCGGTGATGGCGTTGATCACGGCCGGCGGCGCGGCGATGGCGCCGGCCTCGCCGCAGCCCTTGATGCCGAGCGGGTTCGACGGGCAGCGCGTCTCCACCGTCTCGACCACATAGGACGGCAGATCGCCGGCGCGCGGCATCTGGTAGTCCATGTAGCTCGCCGAGACGAGCTGGCCGTTCGCATTGTAGACGACGCCCTCGCACAGCGCCTGGCCGACGCCCTGGGCGATGCCGCCATGCACCTGGCCCTCGACGATCATCGGATTGATCAGCACGCCGAAATCGTCGACCGCCGTCCACTTCGCGATGGTCGTGACGCCGGTGTCGGGATCGATCTCGACCTCGCAGATGTGCACGCCCGCCGGGAAGGTGAAGTTGGTCGGATCCCAGAAGGCGCTTTCCTTCAGGCCCGGCTCCAGCTCCTGCCCGTTGAACTTGTGCGCGATGTAGGCCTGCAACGCGACCGAGCCGAAATCGATCGCCTTGTCGGTGCCCTTCACCGTGAACTTGCCGTCCTTGAACTCGATGTCGCCTTCGGCCGCCTCGAGCACATGGCCGGCGACCTTCTTGGCCTTGGCCTCGATCTTGTCGAGCGCCTTGACGATCGCCGACATGCCGACCGCGCCCGAGCGCGAGCCGTAGGTGCCCATGCCCATCTGCACCTTGTCGGTGTCGCCATGCACGATCGAGACGTTTTCGAGCGGAATGCCGAGACGCGAGGAGACGAGCTGCGCGAAGGTCGTCTCGTGGCCCTGGCCGTGGCTGTGCGAGCCGGTGAGAATCTCGACCGTGCCGATCGGATTGACCCGCACCTCCGCCGATTCCCACAGCCCGACGCCCGCGCCGAGCGAGCCGACCGCCGCCGACGGGGCGATGCCGCAGGCCTCGATATAGGCCGAATAGCCGAGCCCGCGCAGCTTGCCGCGCCGCTCGCTGTCGGCGCGCCGCGCCGCAAAGCCGCCGACGTCGGCGGCCTTCACCGCCGTGTCGAGCGCCTTGGCGTAGTCGCCGGCGTCGTAGCACATGATCACCGGCGTCTGGTGCGGGAAGGCGGTGATGAAGTTCTTCCGGCGGAACTCGGCCGGGTCCATCTTCAGTTGCCGCGCGGTGATCTCGATCAGACGCTCGACGACGAAGGTCGCCTCCGGGCGGCCCGCGCCGCGATAGGCGTCGACCGGCGCCGTCGTCGTATAGATCGCGTCGACCTCCGCGTAGATCGCCGGGATGTTGTACTGGCCCGACAGCAGCGGCGCGTAGAGATAGGTCGGCACCGAGGAGGCGAAGGTCGACAGATAGGCGCCGAGATTGGCCATCGTGTGGACGCGCACGCCGGTGATCCTGCCGGCGCCGTCCACCGCCATCTCGGCATGGGTGATGTGGTCGCGCCCATGCGCGTCGGCGAGGAAGGCCTCGGTGCGGTCGGCCGTCCATTTCACCGGCCGGCCGACTTTCTTCGCCGCCCAGACGCACACCGTCTCTTCGGCGTAGATGAAGATCTTCGAGCCGAAACCGCCGCCGACGTCGGGCGCGATCACCCGCAGCTTGTGCTCGGGCGCGATGCCGATGAAGGCCGAAAGCACGAGCCGCGCCACATGCGGATTCTGACTCGTCGTGTAGAGCGTGAAGGCGCCCTCGCCCTCGTCATACTCGCCGACCGCGGCGCGCGGCTCCATCGCGTTGGGCGCCAGGCGATTGTTGACGAGATCGAGCTTGGTGACGTGTTTGGCGGCGGCGAAGGCGGCGTCCGTCGCGCCCTTGTCGCCGAGATGCCAGTTGAACACGGTATTGTCCGGCGCGACGTCGTGCACGACCGCCGCGCCCGGCTGGGTCGCCTTGCGCATGTCGACGACCGCCGGCAGCACGCCGTAATCGACATGCACCTTCTCGGCGCCGTCGCGCGCCTGCGCCAGAGTCTCGGCGATGACCACGGCCACATGGTCGCCGACATAGCGCACCTTGCCCTGCGCCAGCGGCGGATGCGCGCCGGCCTTCATCGGCGAACCGTCCTTGGAATGGATCATCCAGCCGCAGATCAGCCCGCCGACCTTGTCGGCGGCGATGTCGTCGCCGGTCAGCACGGCGAGGACGCCGGGCATGGCCAGCGCCTCGGCCGCGTCGATCGACCTGATCGTCGCATGCGCGTGCGGGGAACGCAGGAAATAGGCGTGCGCCTGGCCCGGACGGTTGATGTCGTCGACGTAGCGGCCCTTGCCGGTGATGAAGCGGTGGTCTTCCTTGCGCCTGACGGAGGCGCCGATGCCGGTCGCGCTCATGAATGTCCTCCCGGAGACGATTGGCCCTTTGCGGGCGTGACTTCTGTGCGGCGGGCGAAGGCGCCCGCGCTGCGGAATTTCGCCCGGCTCAGGCCGTCTTCATGGCGCGCGCGCCGTCGGCCACCGCCTTGACGATGTTGTGATAGCCCGTGCAGCGGCAGATATTGCCCTCGAGCTCCTCGCGGATCGTCTTCTCGTCGAGCGCGCCGCCTTTGCGGTTCACCATGTCGACCGCGGTCATGATCATGCCCGGCGTGCAGAAGCCGCACTGCAACCCGTGATTGTCCCGGAACGCTTCCTGCATCGGATGCAGCTTGCCGTCGCTGGCGAGGCCCTCGATGGTGACGACGCTGGCGCCGTCGCAGGAGGCCGCCAGCAGCGTGCAGGATTTCATCGCCTTGCCGTCGACATGCACGACGCAGGCCCCGCACTGGCTGGTGTCGCAGCCCACATGCGTCCCGGTCAGACGCAGATTTTCGCGCAGGAACTGCACCAGCAGCGTGCGCGGATCGACGGACCCTTTCACGGATTTGCCGTTCACCGTCATCGAAATCGAGATCATCGCGTCCTCCACCCACGCCCGATTGGCGCGACGCCTCTTGTGGGGCGCCGGCGACGGCGCCGCAGCCGACACGCCAACCGCCGCCCGCCCACGGGGGGACGGGACGGGATGCGTCCGCCGGCGACTGCGCCATGAAAGCCGAAGCCACTGTGGAACGCCGGCAAATCCGGTGTCAAGCGAGCCGGATCGGCGCGCCGAAGGGGCCGTCCGGGTCCCGGCCAGGCGCCTTGCCCTGCTGTCTGTTCATCTTGCGCTCATATCCGTTGCGTCAACGTGTTTTCCGGGGGCGCCATCACCGGTGGCGAACGGGGCGAACGCGCAGGCCGAATGGTCGAGATCGAGGCAGGAGGGGAAGCCGGCGCGCCGG
>JAEULW010000297.1 GCA_016793505.1 Methylobacteriaceae bacterium
GCGGCGCGCCCGCGTCGCCTCGGCCAGCGCCGCCACGCGCGCATCCGCCGGCGCCCAGTCGCCCGCCTCGCAGCGGAACTGCCGCCGCGTCGTCTCGATCGTCGCGCGCACCGCGTCCGGCTGGGATTCGAACACTTTGGCGGCGGCCCGCGCGCCGGCCGGGCCGAGGCCGAGCGCCGCGAGCTCGGGCTGCGGCCGCGACAGCATCACCGCCAGCGCCTCGGCCTCGTCGCGCGCCAGCCCGGTCAGCCGCGTGCGGTAGTTGAAGCCGAGTTCGACGCCGCCTTGCGCGCCGCGATGGGTGACGACCGGCAGGCCGGCCTCGGTCAGCGCGTCGACGTCGCGCAGCACGGTGCGCCGCGCCACCTCCAGCTCACGCGCCAGCGCCGCCGTGGTCAGGCGGCCGCGGTTCTGCAGCAGCAGCAGCATTTGCAGGAGGCGGGCGGCGCGCATGGCGAACAATATGACACAAGATGTCACTTATGCCTGCCCATAGTGCCGCCCGCAGCGGGGAGGCCGGGCGATGCCGCATGTCGAGATTGACGAGGAGATCGCCGCGCCGCCGGGGCGCGTCTGGGCGGCGTTGACCGACGCGCCGCGTCTGGTCGCGGGCGGCCTCGGCGTGACCCGTCTCGATGGCGTCATCGCCCCCGGCGCGCGGCTGAAACTGTGGTCGCAGGCCGCGCCCGGCCGCGCCTTCGCGCTGCGCGTCGGCGTCTTTCATCCGCCCGCGGAGATGACCTGGGAGGGCGGCATGCCCTTCGGCCTGTTCCGTGGCGTCCGGCGCTTCACGATCGAGCCGACGCAGCGCGGATCGCGCTTTCGCATGAGCGAGACGTTCAGCGGTCCGCTCGCGGGCCTGATCCTGCGCGCGACGCCGGATCTGACGCCCTCGTTCCGGACATTCGCGCGCGGCCTGAAAGCGCTGGCGGAAGGAGATGCGGCATGAGCAAGACCGGCGGCGCCGTCACCTATGGCTTCGGCGAGAAGGACGATCCCTGGCTCTTGAAGACGCCCTCGCTCTCCTCCGACTACAAGGCCTGGCGCGACGCGACGCTCGATCCGCCCGCCCTCGTCGTGCAGGTCGGGACGACAGTGCTGTCCTATCGCCTGCGCGCCATCGAAGACCTGCACGCCATGCTGAAGGCGCGCGGCGACTGGGTGGCGCTCGGCAATGCCGACGAGGGCAAGCCGGTGCAGGACGGCACGGTCGAGGCCTGGGCGCGCGACCCGAAAAATCCGGTCGGCGGCTATTACGGGCTGCGCAAGGGCTATCGCGGCCGCTTCGCCAACTATGTCTGCCCGGTGCTCGAACGGCTCGGCCTCGTCGAGCTCGAGCACGGGCCGCGCAACAACCGCGTGCGCGCGCGGTGAGCGCCCGTGTTCAGCCGCTCAGCCATTCGCCGCATTTCGGCGCCTCGGCGTTGCCCCACGGCATGATCGGCACGGTGGAGGTCGAATTCTTCGGCGAGCCCTCGATCAGCTTGTCGGAATAGACCATGTAGACGAGCACGTTGCGCTTGGCGTCGCAGCCCCGCACGATCTGCATCTTCTTGAAGATCAGCGAGCGCCGCTCACGGAACACGACGTCGCCCTGCTCGAACTTCGTCTTGAAGCGGATCGGCCCGTATTGCCGGCAGGCGAGCGAAACGTCGGAGACTTCCTCCGCCACGCCGAAAGCGCCGGCGAGGCCGCCGCGCTCGGGCACCGTGTAGTGGCAGGCGACGCCCTCGACATCCGGATCGTCGATCGCATAGGTCGCCAGCTTGTCGTTCGGCGTCAGCAGCTTGAACACGGTCGACTTGCGGAAGATGAGGTCCGGGTCCTGCGCGGCGGCGGGAACGGCGGCGGCGACAAGCGCGCAGGCGGCGAGAACAAGGCGGCGGAACGGCATCGCGGGTCCCCCATCGGGCGTCGCCCGCGAATATGGCGATGGTCGCGTGGCGAGGGTAGAGCCGCCGCGGCGTTTTGTTCAGACCTGCGGAACGAGCGCCAGCTGCTCGCGCAGATCGGCGATGGCGCGGCGCACCGCCTCGCGGCCGAGGTTGATCGATTCCTCGGCGCGGTGAAACTCGAACAGACCGATGCGGCCGAGCTTCACGCCGATCATCGCGTCGGGCGGATCGCCGGCGAGGCGCGAGCGGGTGATGCGGTCCTGCGTGATGTTGAAGGCGTCGACCATCACCGTGGCGAGGCCCGGCGCGCCGGCGGCGCCGCGCGGCCGGCTGCGCGTCGTCATGCCGAGCGCGTCGAGCGGCGGCGCCTCCTCGGCCTCGGCGCGCTCCATGCGCATGTGATCCTGGATCACCGTGCCGCGCCCGAGCGTGTCGGCGTTGAGATTGACGGCGATCACCATGTCGGCGCCCAGCGCCCGGCAGACGGTGATCGGCACGGGATTGACCAGCGCCCCGTCGAACAGCCAGCGCCCGCCGGTCTGCACCGGCTCGAAAATGCCGGGCAGGGCGTAGGAAGCGCGCATCGCCTCGACCAGATTGCCGCGCGTCAGCCAGATTTCGTGGCCGGTGCCGACCTCGGTCGCCACCGCGGCGAATTTCGTCGCAAGGCTCTCGATTCGAGCCTCGGCCAGCGCCTGCATCAGCCGCGTTTCCAGCCGCCGCCCGCCGAACAGGCCGGCGCCCGAGAAGGACAGGTCGAGCAGCCCGAACACCCGCCGCTTGGTCAGCGAGCGGGCGAAATCCTCGACATCGGCCAGTTTTCCGGCGCAATAGGCGCCCCCGACCACCGCGCCGATCGAGCAGCCGACGACGATGTCGGGTTTCAGCCCCTCGCGCGTCAGTTCGTCGAGCACGCCGATATGCGCCCAGCCGCGCGCCGCGCCGGCGCCGAGCGCCAGGCCGACGACAGGCCGTTTCGGCGCGCGGCCGCCTCCGCCTCCGCCGCCGCCGTCGTCATACGCCTTCCGGAACAACGACAGGGCCATGTCGGTCCGCTCCTCGGCCGTCCCTGCACACACAACGCGCAGGACCCGGAAAGGTTAAATCGGGAAAGCTGACGGGCGGCTTAACGCCGCAGGTCCGGCGCAAGCCCCAGCCGCGGCCCGTCCGCAGTCATGGCCACCGAACGGTAAAAGCAGCTGCGCCGGCCCGTGTGGCAGGCGCCGCCGTCGCCGCCGACCGCGACCCGCAACAGCACCGCGTCCTGATCGCAATCGACCCTGAGGTCGACGACGCTCTGCAGCTGGCCCGAGGTGTCGCCCTTGCGCCACAGCTCGCCGCGCGAGCGCGACCAGTAATGCGCGATCCCTGTCTCGAGCGTCAGCGACAGCGCCTCGGCGTTCATCCAGGCGAGCATCAGCACCGTCCCGTCCGCCGCGTCGACGGCGATGGCGGCGATCAGCCCGTCGCGGTCGAAGCGCGGGGTGAACTGCGCCCCCTCTTCGAGCGCGTCGCGCCCGCCGGGCGGCTGGAAAGCAAGGGTCATCGGTCTGTTCCGTCGATCCGACGTCCGCTCAGCGGACGCCCCTGGCGAGCGTGACGAAGCGGGCCTGCGCCGTCGCGTCCTCGCGGAAGCGGCCCGAGAACAGCGTCGTCACCGTCGCCGCTCCCGGCTTCTGCACGCCGCGCATCGTCATGCACATGTGTTCGGCCTCGAGCATCACGGCGACGCCGCGCGGTTTCAGGGCCGCCTCCAGCGCCGTCAGGATTTGCGCGGTCAGCGCCTCCTGCGTCTGCAGCCGGCGCGCATAGACCTCGACCAGCCTGGCGAGCTTCGACAGGCCGACGACGCCCTCGCTCGGATAGTAGGCGATGTGCGCCTGTCCGAAGAACGGCGCGATATGATGTTCGCAATGGGAGAAGAACGGGATGTCGCGCACCAGCACCATGTCGTCGAAGCCGGCGACGTCGCGGAAGGTGCGGTCGAGTTCGGCCGCCGCGTCCTGTCCATAGCCGGCGAACAGCTCGCCCCAGGCGCGCGCGACGCGCGCCGGCGTCTCGAGCAGCCCCTCGCGATCGGGATCGTCGCCGGCCCAGCGGATCAGCGTGCGCACCGCCGCCTCCGCCTCCTGCCGGGTCGGAATCCTCGCGCGCGCGTCGGAAACAGCCTCGTCCATCCTCGCCACCTGCGGCTGCGGTCTGCCTCACGTCTGTTATCCAGACCGTAGCCGGCCTATATAGACGGCGACAAACGCATTCCAATGGCGCGATGCTCGACGACGTCTACAACCGCCGCATCCTCGAACTGGCGGCCGACATTCCCCGGCAGGGACGCCTCGCCGCGCCCGACGCCAGCGCCACCGCGCATTCGCGCCTGTGCGGCTCGACCGTGACGGTCGATCTCGTCGTCCGCGACGGCGTCGTCGCCGATTTCGCCCATGACGTGAAGGCCTGCGCGCTCGGTCAGGCCGCCTCCTCGATCATGGCCCGCAACGTCGTCGGCTCGACGCCGGCCGAACTGCGCGCCCTGCGTGAGGACGTGCGCCGCATGCTGAAGGAGAACGGCGCGCCGCCCGGCGGCAAATGGGCGGACGTCGCCGTGCTTGAGCCGGTGCGCGACTTCAAGGCCCGCCACGCCTCGACGCTGCTCACCTTCGACGCGGTGGTCGAGGCGCTCGGCAGGATCGAGGCCCCGCCTTCGCAGGCCGCGGCGCGCTGACCGTCCGGCGCCGCAACGCAGAAGGGCCGCCCGAAGGCGGCCCCCTTGAGTTGCATCCGATCGGCGGATCAGGCCGCGACGGCCGCCCGACGGCGCTGCGACAGCAGGCCAAGGCCGGCGAATCCGATCAGCATCATCGCCCAGGTCGAGGGTTCGGGCACGCCCGAGGAGATGCCGCCGGTGAAGTTGTCGACGAAGATGTAGTCGTTGCGGTCGCCCCTCAGCACAGCGCTGGCGATCAGCGCGCCGTTCGAGGCGACGCCATAGAAGGTGCCGGCGTTGCCGCCGAAGGTGGGCGCCAGGTTGAACGAGCCGAGCAGCGTGTTGCTGGCGTCGTAGGCGTCCAGAGTCCACACGGTGTCGGCCGCGCCGTAGTTGAAGGCGAAGGCCGCGACCGCCGTCGCGAACGAGATGTTCAGCGTGCCGAAGGCGTTGCTGTTGTAGGTGTTCTGCAGCGACTTGCCGATCGTGTTGTAGGCGCCGGCATAGGTGTTGTCGATGTAGAGCGCCTCGCCGCCCGACGTCGAGAAGGTCACGCCGCCGACGGTCAGCGAGTTGGTCGAGCCGAGCGGGAGGCTCTCGAAGTCGATCTGCCCGCCCGCGACGGCGCTGGAGGGATTGCCCGTGCCCGAGATGAAGCTGAGCGCGGCCTGCGCAGGTACCGCTGCGGCTGCGACGAACGCAGTGGCGGCGGCAGTGATCACGAGGTTTCTGATCATGATGTTGCTCTCCGGTTGGTCCGGAAGCCTGCCCGGCGCTCGCCGCCGCAAGCGCATCGCGAGCCATCCACCGAACCGCCTTCTTTTAGAATTAACAATCCGTAAAAGTCAATTGTCGGTGTTGCCGCAGACGTCGAAATGGCTAGCTATGTCCAATATTAAGCCAGAATCGCAGGGGCCGGTGACGATCGTCGCGGGCCGCGCCGCGCCGTCCTCGCCCGGCCGCCGCCTCGCCCATGGCGCGATCCGCGCCTATCAGCTGACGCTGTCGGCCTTCATCGGCCGCCAGTGCCGGCATCTGCCGAGCTGTTCGGACTATGCCGACGAGGCGATCCAGCGGCATGGCGTCTGGGCGGGGGGCTGGATGGGCCTGGCGCGCATCTGCCGTTGCCAGCCCTGGGGCACGGCCGGCTACGATCCTCCGCCCGTCGACCTGCCGGCCGGAGCGAGCGCGCTGCGCCCCTGGCGCTACGGCAAATGGCGCGGGCCGCTGGTCTGCGATCAGGTCGAGCCGTCGGCGGCGCTCACGAACGCGCCATCAGCTCCACCGCCAGCGAATAAATCTTCAGTCGAAGCTCCTCCGGCAAAGACTTGAGAACCTTGAGATAGAT
>JAEULW010000317.1 GCA_016793505.1 Methylobacteriaceae bacterium
CACGATGCCCGACGGCTCGATCGTGTATCTGTGAGGGGCGCGGCTGCGGGCTCTTGCCGGCGACGCTGCAAACGAATCGGCCGGCCCTCGCGGGCCGGCCGATTCAATTTCGCCTGCGGCGTCGATCAGAGGTAGACGATCGAGCCGTCGGGCATCGTGTACCATTGCTGCGTGACCACGTTGAACTGGTCGTAGATCACGGTGAGGCTCGTCCAGGGGTAGATGTCCTCCTGGTCGAAGTTGACGTAGAACGAGCCGTTCGTCCCGTCATACGTGCCGTTGGTCTGGTCGGCGCGGCCGAGCGAGTCGTAGTAGGTGGTGTAGGACGAGTAGGCGTAGAGATTGTCGGGATCGAAATTGGTGATGCCCGAACCGCCGACATCGTAGAAGGACTGCGTCTGGATCGCCTGCCCGCCCGCATTGAAATAGGCGGTGGTCGTGGTGAAGGGCTGCGTATTCGCCGGGTCGTAGCTGACGATGTAGCTATAGGCGCCGGACTGCGGCGTATCATACGTGCCGACCGTCTGGATCAGCTGGCCGGCTGCGTTGAAGTAGTCGAAGCGCGTGGCGTAGGCGGACTGCACGCCGGCGACGTCGTAGAGGAAGTCCCAGCTGCCGTTCGTTCCGTCGTAATTGCCGAACTGGCGCTCGAGCTGGCCCGAGGCGTTGTAGAGCTCGGTGTATTTCGCATAGGCCTGCGTGTTCGCCCAGTCGATCACGTTGATCTGCAGATTGGCGCGCGAAGCGGCGGTGAGCGTCGTGTGATCGACGACGGTCGGCGAGGTGCCGATGACCAGCGGGTTCGTGCCGACGCCGAGCGCGTCGATGAAGCCCTGGCCGCCGTCGAAGGTGATGCGCGCGCCGCCGGCGGTGGCGGCGACGGCGAGCGCATAATACTGCGCGCCGTCGATGCGGATGAAGTCGGTCGTCGAAATGCCGCCGTCATTGACGGTGTCGATCACGCCGCCGGTCAGTTCGCTGGCGGTGAAGTAGAACAGATCGCTGTCGGCGCCGCCGGTGAGGTTGTCGGCGCCGCGGCCGCCGCGCAGCACGTCCGCGCCGGCGCCGCCATTGATCACGTCCGCGCCGGCCGAGCCGAAGACGATGTCGGCGCCGCCGCGCGCATCGATGGTGAAGCCGCTCGCGCCGGAGCCAGTGCCGCCGAAGTTCAGGTTGTCGCCGAGATCGGTGCCGGCGACGCCGGTGATATTCTTGAGTTGACCGGGGAAGCCGGTCCAGACGCGACCGCCGATGGCTGCGCCGTCGCCGGCGAGCGCGTCATAGCTCAGCGTCGCGCCGACCGTGCTCGCCGCGCCGAAGTCGAACACCGCCGCCCCGCCGCTGAGGCCGCTGTTCAGCGCCTCGATATACAGGGCCTTGGGCCCGACGATCGGGCCGAGCACGCCGAGGAAGTAGGAGAAATTCGTCGCCTGGCCGGTGACGGTCACGGTCGGGTCGATCGAGGCGGAGCTGAGGCTCTGTCCCTGCATCAGCATGCGGCTTTCGCCGGCCGTGAATTTGTAGCCGCCGACGGCGTCGACGATGATCGAGGGCTGCGGGTTCGGGCCGCTGGGCGTCGCGAAGAAGATGTCGCCGGTGACGTTGATGCGGTCCGTGCCGGCCGCGCCGGCGTCGAAATGCAGCACGCCGCCGGTGAGGCCGAGCTTGCCGTCGACATTCAGCGTCTGGATCGCGTTGGCGTTGTCGCCGATCTGGCCGGTCTCGAACAGCGACAGCGAAGCGGGCGCCGCCACCTGGATCGTGCCGTTGTGGCCGGAGACGACGCCGCCGGCGCCGACATTGAAGCCGTTGGTCGAGATGCGGCCGCCTGCCTCGACGATCGCCTGACCGGCGCCGCCGGTGCTGTTGACGTCGAACTGGTTGCGGCCGACCTGGATGATGTTGGCGCCTTCGAAGACGGAGTTCGTCCCCGAGACGCGCAGCATCGCGCTGGTCGTGTTGATGCGGTCGCCGATGGCGACGTAGGCGCCGAGCGTCGCATTGTCGGTGAGGTCGATGCGCCCGCCCGACAGCACCTCGACGAGGCCGGAACTGCCGGCGCCGCGGCCGATCGCCATGGAGAAATCAGTCGGCCCGACGATCCATTCGAGCAGGCCGCCGTTCTGCACGCGCAGAGTTCCCGAGCCGCCGCTGGTGTTGACGGCGGCGTTGAACTGCGAATTGCTGAAGCCGATCGCCGTCGACACGCCGGTCAGCGACTGGAAGCGCAGCACCGAACCGGCGCCGTCGACCGTCACCGCGCCGGACCCGCCGAAGGAGCCGAGCTCCATGCCGGCGCCGTTCGAGGCGTGCTGGCTTTCGACGATGACCGTCGCGCCGGATTCCACGTTCAACGCGCCGCTGCCGCCATTGCCCGAGTCGCCGGAGAATCGGAAGCCGAGATTGACATTGGCGCCGAGGTCGCCGCGCAGGGTCAGCGCCCCGCCCTGGTCGACGGTGACCGTTCCGTTGTTGACGCCGCGGGCGACGTTGAGATTGGCGAAGCCGAGGCTGTCGACCAGCGCGGTCGAGCCTGCGCCCCTGACGACCATCGTGCCCGTCGCCGGGCCGGTCGGCTCGCCGCTCGTGCCGAAGCGGCCGACATTGATCGAGCCGCCCTCCGTGCCGGCGTTGAGGATGAGGTCCGCCCCCGTCGCCACCAGCAGCTGGCCGGTGGCGTCGGCGCGGCCGATATTGACCGCCGCGTCGCCGAAGGTCTGCGACCCGATGCCGGCGTTGTAGCCGTTCAGCGTCATGACCGCGTTGTTCTGCAGGATGGCGAGGCCGTTGGCGGTGGCGGAGCCGCGGCCGACCTGGAAATAGGCGCCATAGCTGTAGGTGGCGGTCGCGGCGGCGCCGCCGCCGGTCATCGTGAAGCTCGAGTTGTCGAGCAGGAACGTGCCCTGCGCACCGGTCGCGCCGTTGGCGTCGCGGCCGACGTTGAAGGTCGTGTCGCCGGCGGCGATGCGGCTCTCGAGCAGGAAGGACGAGCCGTTCTGCACTTGCAGCGAGCCGTTGCCGCCGTCGCGGCCGACCTGCAGCGACGTCGCCGTGCCGCGGATCGAGACGGAGCCCGCATCGAGCCCGAGCGACCCGGTCGCGCCGGCGCCGCGGCCGACATTCATGAACTCGCCGCCGTTGAAGGTCGCCTCGTCAAAGCTGGCGCCGACGAGATCCTCGACGACCAGGGCGCCGCCGGCGGTGATCACCACCGCGCCATTGCCGGTGCGACCTATGTTGACGCCGCCGGGCGCGCTGGTTCCACCGAGCGAGGACAGGACGATTTTCGAGCCGGCGCCGGTGATCGTTCCCGTGCCGGTCGCGCCGGCGGTGAAGCCGAAGGCGAGCAACGGCTCGTTGGCGGCGTTCGGCGTCGTCACGCTGAAGACGCTGCCGGCGTCGACGGTCAGGCCGCCATTGCCGCCGTCGCCGACCAGATAATCGCCATTCACAGGAATGTTGTTGGTGACCGAGCCGGTCGGGGTAATCGCCATGAGTAAAACCTCCTGATGAAAATTCGGACTTTCTTAACCCATCGCCAATCGGTTGACGCGCGTCAAGCGGTCATCCATGTGATGGAAAATCACAGATGGCGGAATGGTTTACGGTAGGTCGGGCGTTGCGCTTCAGAAATCGTAGCCGCCCCAGTCCTGCGGATCGAGTCGCGGGAATTCGCAGATGCGCAGGCGGGCGCAGCCATAGGGCACGAGCGTCGCCATGCGCGGCGGCAGGTCCGTCCGCACCGGGCTCGGCGGCGGCGGGGCGGCGGAATTGTCCTGCAATGTCCAGCTCTTGAGGAAGCGGGCCTGAATCCGCGCCTCGACCGGCGCGCCGGCCAGCGCGAAGGGGCGCGCGCCGACGGGCCGACGCAGAACCGGCGCATCGAGCCGACGCGCCGCTTCCGGCAGTTCGACCGCGTAGTTCCAGCTGCGCCGCGGCGTCGCCTCCCAGTCGCCGAGGCCGGGCGAATCGGGAATTTCGCGCCAGACCTCGCCCGGGCTCAGCGCCATCACCAGCGGGCCGATCTCGAAAGAGACCGCCCCGTTCGGGCGCGGGGCGACGCGCAGCGGCTGCGGCAGCACGAGCTCCAGCACCTCCGCGGCCCGCCACTGGCGCCGGAGCGTCGCGTAGCCGTCCGCCGCGGCGAGGGGCAGGTCCATCCCGTCGAGGCTGGCGCGCGGCGCCTCGCACCAGGCGGGCAGGCGCAAGCGCAGGGCGCGCGCCCCGGGCGCTGCGGCGAGCACGCGGATGCGCACCGTCTCCTCGAAGGGATAGTCGGTCTCGACCTCGAGCGACAGCGCGTCGCCGGCGACGCGGGCCGGCGCATAGGCGATCGCGGCCAGGCCCCCGTCTGCGTCCTGCATCCACAGATGCATGGCGAATTTCGGCCAGCCCTGATGCAGATTGGCGGTGCAGCAGCCGAAATGCGGCTCGAAGCCGAAGGTGTTGGCGGCGTCGGAGCTGTAGGTCCAGTCGCGCCGCGCGATCGTCGCCATCACCTGGTTGGGCTGCTGGTGATACTGATGGGCCGTCATGTCGTCGGTCAGCGTCGCGGCGAGCGCGTTGAAGGCGACCTTCTCCAGCCGGTCGCCGAAGGCGCCGTCGAGCGCATGTTCGGCGAGCAGCGCGAGCGAGAACATCAGCTCGACCACGGCGCAGAGCTCGACGCCGTGATGCGGGCTGCGGCCGGCGAGCCATTCGTCGCCGGAAAACATGCCCTGCGGCTGGCCATGCGCCTCGTCCAGCGCGTCGAGCATGGCGCGGGCGACGCGCGCGCCGTCCTTGCGCCCCTCCGCCCAGTCGCGCAGCGCCGGCTGCTTGATCGCCATCGCCACGTTGACGACATGCGTCATGTGGCTGAACGTCGTCGCCGGCGCGCGGATCAGCTCTTCGAGCACATAGCGTTCCCAGGGCGCGGTCTGTGAGAAGACGAGGCGCGCGACCTCGCGCAGGCTGTCGTCGCCAGTGCGGCGATGCAGCCAGCGCAGGTTGAGCACGGCCTCGGCGCCGCGGGCGACGGCCCATTTGCGCAAGGGCCGCAGCGGCAGATGCGCCTGCTGACAGCTGGCGTAGCGGCGCAGGAACGGCTCGACGCGGGCGTCGCCGGTCGCGTCGGCATGCTGGGTCAGCGCCTTCAGCGCCACCATGCGCGGCCACCAGTCGTCATTGGAGGCCGGGCCGAAATCGCCGTCGTCGCGCTGGCTCGCCAGCATCCACTCGATCCAGGGGCGCGTGCGGGCGATCAGCCGCTCGTCGCCCAGCACATGGGCGAGCGGCACGAGGCCGTCGAGGTAATAGGGGCCGCGCTCCCAGGATTCGCCCTTGCCGCCGCGCCAGCCGCTGTCGGGCCCGACATCGGGCCAGATCTCCTCGAGGCGTCCGGTGAGGCCGCGCGCCTGCAGGCGCAACTGGTCGCGCAGCCAGCCGCGCGGCGCGATGCGGCCGGGCGCGAGCAGGCGCAACGTCGGCGCGGATGTCGGCTGTTGCGTCGTCATGGCGGCCTCCGTCAGCCTTTCGCGGCGCCTGCCGTCAGGCCCGCCACATAGTAGCGCTGGAAGGCGAGGGCCAGCAGCAGGCAGGGCAGCATGGTCAGCATCGTGCCGGCCTGCAGCGCGCCCCAGTCGACCACGCCCATATAGCCGAACTGCACGTTGATGAGCACGACGGGCAGCGTGTAGTTGCGCTGGTCCGTCATCAGGATCAGCGCCGCGAAGAACTCGTTCCAGCAGGCGATGAAATTGATCAGCAGCACGGTGACGACGCTCGGCGCGACGAGCGGGGCGAGGACTCGGGCGAGGATGGTCGGCCCCGAGGCGCCGTCCATGATCGCCGCCTCGTCGAGTTCTCGCGGCACCGAATCGAACGCCGTCTGCATGATGAAGATCGCCAGCGGCAGATGCAGCGCCGTGTAGACCAGCGCAAGGCCAGTCAGCGAGTTCTGCAGACCGAGCTGGCGCATCACCATGAACAGCGGAATGGCGATGGTCTGGAACGGAATCATCAGCGTCGACAGCATGGCGATCAGTGCGACGCGTCGGCCGATGAAGGCGTGACGCGACAGGCCGTAGCCGGCGGCCGCCGACAGGATCGCCACGCCGAGCGCGCTCGCCACGGCGACGCTCAGACTGTTGGCGGCCGGCCTCGTCAGATCCGCCGGGCCGGTCAGCAGATTTCGATAATTCTCGATGGAGAAGCGCGAGGGCCACCAGGTCGGCGGCGCCTGCATCGCCTCGACCGACGGTTTCAGCGACGACAGAGCGACCCAGACGATAGGAAACAGAAAGAAGACGGCGAGTGCGCCGCAAACCCCATAGTAGCCGAAAAGCATGACGCGCGGATCGCGCCGAGCGCGCATGCTCATGCGCCGCGCCTTTCGCGCAGCAGGACGAATTGCAGCGCCGTGATCGTCAGCACGATGACGAGCAGCGCGATCGACAGCGCCGAGGCGTAGCCGATGCGGAAGGAGACGAAGGCGCTGTGGAAGATCCAGTAGACCAGCGTCATCGTCGCATTCTGCGGGCCGCCGCGGGTGATGACGTAGAACTGCTCGAAGGCGAGCAGCGAGCCGATCACCGACAGCGACAGCGCCAGCAGGATGGTGCGCTTCATCAGCGGCAGCGTGACATAGAGAAACGTCTGCGCCGGCCCGGCGCCGTCGATGCGCGCCGCCTCGACGACGTCGCGCGGGATCGACTGGAGGCCGACCAGCAGCAGCACCATGTTGAAGCCGGCGGTCTTCCAGATCACCATCGAGGAGGCCGCGACGAGCGCGTTCATCGCATTGTCGAGATAGGGGATCGGCCCGGAGACGAGGCCGAGGCCGCGCATCAGCGGCGTGAAAATGCCGACGTCGCCATTCAGCATCCAGGCCCACAACACGCTCGCCGTCGACAGGCCGATGGCGGTCGGCAGGAACCAGATGGTGCGAAAAACCTCGACGCCGCGGCGCTCAGTGTTGGCGAGAAGCGCGAGCAGGAAGGCGACGGCGAAGAGGACCGGCGTCAGCGCCGCTGTGTAGCGCACGGTGAAGCCGAGGGCGCGCCAGAACATCTCGTCGTCGAGCAGCGCGCGGTAGTTCGCCCAGTCGTTCCACCGCGCCCGGCCGAACAGCGGCCAGGCGTGGCCGGAGATCCAGACCGCATAGGCGAGCGGCCAGAAGAAGAAGACGCCGACCAGCGTCAGGCTCGGCGCCACCCAGGCCCAGCCGGCCAGCGCCTGCGACACGCCGCCCGGCTGGAATACGCGTGCCGTCATTTGGCCTCGGCGATCAGTTGCTCGAAGCGCTTCTGCGCCTGCGCGATCGCCCCGTCGACATCGCCCTCGAACACGGCCTTCTGCAACATCTGCAGGAACGGCCCCTGCGGACTGTTGAACAGTTCATTGTAGGCGAAGCTGTAGGGCGTGCGGCCCGCCGCCATCGCCTTCGCGGCGGTGACGAGGCGCGGGTCCTGCTGGCTGTACTTGTTGTCGGCGAGATCGCCGCGCACCGGGATCGAGCCGTTCTTCGCGAGCAGCTCGACCTGCACCTCGTCGCTGGTCGTCCATTTGATGAATTCCCACGCCGCCGCGACATTTTTCGAGCCGCGCGGAATGCCGATCGAGTCGCCGCCGGCGAAGGAGGACCACTTGCCCGCTTCCGCGCCAGGCAGGTAGGTGACGCCGAAATCGAGATTCGGATTGAGCTTCTTCAGCGCCGCGATGGCGAAGGCGCCAGAGGAGAACATGCCGATCTTGCCGCCGCCGAATGCGGCGGTCCAGTTCTGGCCGCCGTCGGCGCGCGCGGCCTGCGGCACGTTCTTGGCCGCCCACAGATCGCGATAGAGGCCGAGCGCCTGACGTACGGCGGCGCTGTCGAGCGTCGGCTTGGCGCCATCCGGCGTCAGCACGTCGCCGCCCGCCGCCCAGATCAGCGGCAGCACGGTGAAGACGTTGCAGCCGGCGCAGCCGCCGGGGAAGTAGAAGCCGTAGTGATCGTCTCCCAGCGCTGTGATCTTCGCCGCGGCGTCGCGAATCTCGGCGAAGCTCTGCGGCGGCTTGTCGGGGTCGAGCCCGGCGCGCTTGAACAGCGCCTTGTTGTAGACGAGGAAGGAGCCTTCGGCGCTGAACGGCAGCGCATATTGCTTGCCGTTGAACGTCGCCAGCCTCAGATGCGACTGGGACAGCTTTTCGCGCGTCGGCAGTTCGGCGATCTGTTTCGTCAGATCGGCGAGCTGATCCTCGCGCGCCAGCGCCGGCACGAAAATGAGATCGATCGACATGATGTCGGGCGGCGCGCCGCCGGCGATGGCGGCGCCGAGCTTGGGCAGGAACTGCTCGTTGGGGATGATGTTGAGGGCGATCTTCGGCGACTTGCCGGCGTTCCAGGCCTCGACGAGCGGGCGCACATAGCCTTCGGTGCGGGCGCGCGCCCACAGCGACAGCTCCTGCGCCATGGCCAGTTGAACGCCGCCGAGAAGCGCGGCGGCGCCGATCGCCGCGCGCAGCAGGTTCTGCATCGACATCGTCTTTCCTCCCGTCGGGCGTCGACGTGCGACGCTCCCGTTCTGCCGGCGCCGTCGCGGCGGCGCGGGCGCATGCTAGCCGGGGGCGCGCGCGGCGGCCAGATAGTCGTGGATGACGAGGCCGGGGACCAGCCGGAAATCGGCGCGCCAGTAGAAGCCCTCGAGCGGCTCGACGACCGGCAGGCGGAAGACCGGGGCCTGGACATTGGCGCGCAACTCCACCGAGCAGGGCCCGCCCCAGCATTCATGGACGACGACATTGTCGAGCCGGCGCGAGGTGAGCTGGCGAATCGCCGGCGTCGCGTCGATATGGTCGACCACCTTGAGGTTGATGTTGAGCGCGAAATCGAAATGCCGCTTCATCGCCGCCGGATCGGCGCGCTTCTGCTTGTAGGCGAGCGTTCCGGTGAGCACGTCGATGCCGTTGCGTTCGACCTTGCCGACGAGCAGATCGCCGCGCGCCTCGAGGCTCGGCTTGCCGAGTTTCTTGGGCTGGCCATGCGCCTCGCGGCCATGCGCGACGCCGACATCGGAGCTGAGGAACAGGTAGGGCGAATAGGCGCCGCTGGCGCGGCCGGGCAGCGCGGCGCCGAACATCACGTTGCATTCGCCGTAGGGCCCGAGCCAGTCGGTGTCGTTCATCTTGTAGATGTGGGCGCAGACGACGTCGCCGGTCGGCTCGAGCGGCGGCGGCAGCAGGAAGCGCAGCGCCTGCGGATCGGTGCGCCAGAACAGCGTCATGATCTCGGCGTCGCGGAACTCGAACGGAAAGGGCGGCACGGTCGGCGCGTCCCAGGGCGTCGAGAAGCCGCCGGCGAGAATGTCGTCGACGGTCGGCCGCTTCAGCCCGCCGCGCGTGTCGCTCATGCCTGCCGTCCTTCTTCCCGCGCGCGCCGTTGCGCGGCGATGGCGTCTCTCGTGGTGCGCAGCACGTTGCGCATGTGCGTCTGCATGGCGCGGCGCGCCGCCTCGGGATCGCGCGCCCGGAAGGCGACGAGAATCGCGCGGTGGTCCTCGATGCTGAGGCCGATCACCGCCTCGCTCTCGGAAGCGATCTTGCGGAACTCCATGCCGAGAACGTTCATGCTGCTCGCCGCGCGGGCGAGGAACGGATTGCCGGCGATCTCGGACAGGCGGGCGTGGAACTTCGTGTCGAGCACGCGGTAGCGGGCGGGCTGGCCGGTGCGCGTCGCCTGTTCGTCGATCAGCTTGTCGAGTTCGGCGATGTCGGCTGCGCTGGCGGCCGCGCAGGCGAGCGCGGCGATCTCGCCCTCGATGACGAGGCGCGCCTGATAGAGATGGTCGACATCCATGCGCTCCAGCGTCAGGAAGAAGGAGAGCGGGCCGAGAATGTCGCTCGCCTCCATCGCCGAGACGAAGATGCCGCCGCCATGGCGCGTCTTGACGACGCCGAGCACGGCGAGCGCGCGCACCGCCTCGCGGATGGTCGGCCGGCTGACCTGAAAACGGTCGGCGAGTTCGCGCTCGGAGGGCAGGCGGTCGCCTGGGCCGAGATCGCCGGCCTTGACCAGCGCGAGCAGGCGATGGACGACCTTCTCGGAGGCGCCCTGGCGCGTGATCGGCTCGATCCTCAGCTTCACCGCCTGCATGCCGCGCTCCGGCGTCCGCGGGCAAGTGGGCGACAGCCGCCGCCGCTTGTCAAGTGGCCTGTCCTCTTGTTGACGCCGGCGCTGCGCGGCGGCAAGGTCGCGCGTCGTCCGGAGCCGCCATGCGCCTCGCCTCGCTCACGCCCTCGATCCTGCGCTATCCCGACGCCAATGATTTCGGCCGCGAGCGGATGACCGTGCTGCTGCGCGCCGAGACCGTGGACGGCGTCGTCGGCTGGGGCGAGGGCATCGCGATGTGGCCGGAGGCCTGCAAGGCGACGGCGACGATCGTCAGCGAAGGTTTCGCGCCGCTGCTGCTCGGCCGCGAGCTGAGCGTCGCCGAAGCCTGGGCGACGATGAAGGCGCAGGCCTGGTGGTATGGCGAGGGCGGGATCGCCGGTTTCGCGCTGAGCGCCATCGACATGGCGCTGTGGGACATCGCCGGCAAGATCGCCGGCAAGCCGCTGGTCGAACTGCTCGGCGGGCCGCGTCACGCCAGCCTGAAGGCGATCGCCTCCTGCCATGTCAACAAGGCGACGCTGGAGGCGTGCGTCGCCGAGGTCGAGGGCTATTTCGCCGACGGCTTTCGCGGCGTGAAGCTCGGCTTCGCCAAGAAGGGCCTGTCGCGCGTCGGTTTCGATCCGGAGACGGATGTGCGTTTCGTGCGGATGCTGCGCGCCGCGCTGGGAGCCGACGCGGAGATTCTCGTCGACGCCGGCAATGGCGTCGTCTGGGATCGCGACACGGCGATCTCCGTCGTGCGGCGGATGGCCGAGGAGAACATCGGCTGGATCGAGGAGCCGTTCCATCCCTCGCGCTTCGACGATCACCGCGCGCTGAAGGCGGCCGTCGCCGTGCCGATCGCGGCGGGCGAGCGCGAATGGACGCTGGCCGGCTACACCCGGATGATGGAGGCCGGCTTCGTCGATGTGCTCGGCGTCGATCCGGCGCGCGTGGAAGGCGTCACCGGCTTCCGACTCGTCGACGCCGAGGCGACGCGGCGCGGCGTCGGCGTCAATGCGCATGCCTGGAGCACGGCGATCACCACGGCGGCGAGCCTGCATCTGTCGCTCGCCTCGACGCAGACGCGGGTGTTCGAACTGAAGCCGCATCCGGTGATCGTGCAGACGGAGCTGGCCGAGGCTCCGATCCGGCATTGCGACGGCAGCGTTTTCGCGCCGCAGGGCGCGGGCCTCGGCGTCACGGTGCGCGAGGATGTGGTGGCGCGCCTGCGCGTCGGACCTTAGGAGGCGCGGATGAGTCTTGCAGGCAGGACGGCGCTGGTCACCGGCGCTGGGCGCGGCATCGGCGCGGCGACCGCGCGGGCGCTCGCCGCAGCGGGCGCGCGCGTCGTCGTGGCGGCGCGCCGCGTGGCGCAGGCCGAGGCTGTAGCGCAGCCGATCCGCGCCGCCGGCGGCGAGGCGCAGGCGGCGCAGTGCGACGTGACCGACGACGCCTCGGTCGCGGCCGCTTTCGCGGCGGCGCGACAAGCCTTCGGCGCGATCGACATCCTGATCGTCAACGCCGGCGTCATCGCGCCGATCGCGCGTCTCGTCGAGGCCGATCCGACGGCGTGGATGGCGGCGATCGACGTCAACCTGGTCGGCGCCTATCGCTGTCTGCGCGCCGCGCTGCCGGACATGCTGACGCGTGGCGAAGGCGTCGTGATCAATTTGTCCTCCGGCGCGGCGCATCGCCCGCTCGAAGGCTGGTCCGCCTATTGCGCCTCGAAAGCCGGCCTCGCCATGCTGACGCGCGCGGCGCACGAGGAATATGGCGCGGCCGGCCTGCGCGTCATCGGCGTCTCGCCGGGCGTCGTCGATACGGACATGCAGGCGGCGATCCGCGCCTCGGGCGTCAATCCGGTCAGCAAGCTGGCGCGCGAGTCGCTCGCCGGCGTCGGCGAGCCGGCGTCGGCGATCGCCTATCTGTGCGGGCCGGGCGGGGCGGCCTATGCGGGGCGGGAGGTCGATATCCGCGACGCGGCGTTCCGCGCTGCGGCGGGGCTCGCGCCGCGCGGCTGACTATTCGACGATGCGGAAGCTCGCCGCCAGGTCGGGCTTCAGCGTCAGGCCGAGGCCCGGCGCGTCTTCGGGCAGATCGATCGCGCCGTCGCGCGCCACGGGCTCGCCGTCGAAGACGTACCAGAACAGCTCGTTGCCGACCTCGACCGGAACCTTCGGGAAGAACTCCGCCATCGGGCAGGCGATGTTCGCCATGACGATGTGATAGTTGTGCATCTGCCCGGCGTGCGGAATCACCTCGACGTCGAAGGCCTCAGCCAGCGCGCAGATTTTCTGCGCCTGGGTGACGCCGCCGACGCGGTTGACGTCGAACTGCACGATGTCCATGGCGCGCTGCTCGATGATCTCGCGAAAGCCGCGCAGCGTGAATTCATGCTCGCCGCCGCTGATCGGCACGATATTGAGCGCGCGCAACTCGGCGTAACCGCGGATGTCGTCGGCGATCAGAGGCTCCTCGAGCCAGCGCAGATTGTAGGGCGCGAGCAGCGGCAGCATCCGCTTGGCGTAATCGAGCGTCCAGCCCATGAAGCAGTCGGCCATCACCTCGACGTCGTCGCCGACCGCTTCGCGCAGCGTGCGCACGAGATCGAGATTGCGGCGGATGCCGGGCAGGCCGTCCTTCGGCCCCCAGCCGAAGCGCAGCTTCATCATGCGGAAGCCGGCGTCGCGATAGGATGTCGCCTCAGCCGCCAGTTCGTCGAGCGGTTGCGCGTAGAGGCGGCTCGCATAGACCGGGATGCGATCCTTCAGCCGGCCGCCGAGCAGGCGGAAGACGGGCAGCTTGGTCGACTTGCCAAGCAGGTCCCACAGCGCCAGATCGACGGCCGAAATCGCGGCCATGCCCGAACCCTTGCGCGCGAAGGGCAGCGTCTGGCGATACATGCGCTCCCACAGCCAGGCGACATCGCGCGGGTCCTCGCCGATCAGCAGCGGCGCGAGATGCCGGTCGATCGTCGCCTTGGTCACGTGCGGCGACAGCGCGGCGTTGCCGAGACCGACGAGGCCGTCATCGGTCTCGATCTCGACGACGAGCCAGCCGAGAAAGCTGTAGCCCTTGATCGAGCCGGGCTTGCGCGTCAGCGCATCGCTCGCCGTGGTGCAGAAATTGGGATGAACCGGGGCGACGGGCCCCGTCCATTCGAGGACGCGCGTCCTGACGCGGGTGATGCGCATGGCGTTCCTTCAGTGCGCGAGCGGACCGAGCCGGGCCGAGAGACGTTCGGCCCAGGCGAGGCCGGCGGGATGCGGCGCCTGCGCCGGGGCGCGGTCATGCACCGGCCCGAGATCGAGCCGGCGCGCGGCGACGCGCTTGCCGTAGCAGAGCAGATTGTCGATCGACTGGATGAGAAAGACGATCAGCGGCAGGATCGAGGCGTAGAGGCGCTCGGCCTCGGCTTCGTCGGCCGGGGCGCCGGAGCGCATGAGGTCGTAGACGCGCGCCTGCACGTCGATCATGTCAATTCCCGGAATCATGCCATGCGCGCCGGCGCGCAGATTGTCGGTGAGTTCGAGGCCGCAGCGGCCGTTGAAAATCGCCATCGCGCCCTGCGTCGCCTCGCCGAGCGCCTGGACGAACAGCGCCGAGCCTTCGGCCTTCACGACGCTGACATTCGGGTGCCGCGCAGACAGGCGCGCAAGGCCGGCGAGCGAGAGCGAGGTCTTCAGATAGTCCGGCGCATTCTGAACCGCGACGGGAATCGACAGCCGGTCGGCGACGGCGCCGTAGAAGGCGATCTGCGCCTCGTCGGACAGGCCGGGCGTCGGCGGCGGCTGCAGGATGACGAAGGCGGCGCCGGCGGCCTCCGCCTCGCGCGCGACGCGCATCGCGTCCTCGACCTGCGCTTCGGCGATGGTCACGGCGAGCGGCAGACGACCGCCGATCTCGTCGGCGACGACATCGCGGATCGCGCCGCGCTCGGCGGCCGAGAGCTTGCTCACCTCGGTGGCGAGGCCGAGCACGGCGACGCCATGCGCGCCGTTGGCGAGCGCGGCGCGCGCCTGGCGGCGCATCGCCGCTTCGTCGATGCGGCCGCGCTCGTCGAAGAAGGCGTAGAGCATCGGCCATACGCCGCCGGGAACGCTGAACGTCGTCGATGCGGTCACGTGTAGTCGCCCTCCGGCAAGCCGGCCCGGCGTCGCAGCGCCGGATCGCGGATGGTCAGCTCCTGGCCGTCGAGATCGTCCGGCCGTTCGCGGCAGAGCCAGGCGATCAGACGCGCCGGCCATTCCGCCGGAATGAGCGTCTCGCGCGGTCGCGCGGCGAACTCGCTGAGGCCGCTGGCGCGCACCTCGCCCAGCATGTCGGTGTCGACGGCGCCTGGCTGCAAAGAATAGACGCGAATGCCGGCGTCCTTTTCCAGCGCGATCGAACGCATCAGCATCAGGCTCGCCGCCTTGCCGACGCAATAGGCCGACCAGCCCTCGAGCGGGCGATGCGCCGCGCCCGAAGACAGATGCACGATCACGCCGGCGCCGACGCGCCCGAAATGCGCGAGCGCCGCGCGGCAGTTGCGAAAGCTGGCGCCGAGAGTCAGATCGAGTCCGCGCATCCAGGCGCGCGGATCAGCCTCGGTCAGCCGCGCCACCGGCGCGATCGACGCGGCGTTGTTGATCAGGCAATCGAGCCGGCCGCAGCGCGCCAGCGTCGCCTCGATGGCGCGCTGCGCGGCGTCCGCCTCGGCAAGATCGGCGACATGAACGCCTGCCGCGCCGCCCGCGCCTGCGATGTCGGCGGCGACCGCCGCGAGCTTCTGCGCGTCGCGCGCCACCAGCGTCACGTCGGCGCCGTCGCGCGCCAGCGCGCGCGCCGTCGCCGCGCCGATGCCGCGCGAGGCGCCCATGACGAGCGCCGCGGTTCCAGCCAGTGCGCCGGTCATTTCAGCAGCACCGATGGCAGCCACAGCGTCAGCGCCGGGACGAAGGCGACGAGCAGCGTCACGGCGAGCCACCACAGCATGAACGGCGTCATCATCAGGATCGACTTGCCGTATTCGAGATTGGCCATGCGGCAGGCGATCATCGCCAGAACGCCGATCGGCGGCGTCAGCGAGCCGAGCACGAGCATCATGATCGCCGCCATGCCGAACTGGATCTCGTTGATGCCGTAATGCTTGAGCGCCGGCACGATGATCGGCACGACCATGATCAGCGCCGGGATCGGCTCGATCGGCAGGCCGAGGATGAACAGGCCGATCATCAGCAGCAGCATCGCCATCGCGGGGCTGTCGGTGAGCGACAGCAAGCCGTTCAGAGTCGCCTGCGCGAAGCCGCCGGAAATCAGCACGTAGCTGAAGGCCGCCGCGCCGCCGAGCGTCAACAGCGCGGTGGCGGTGGTGAGCGCGGCGTCCGAAAGCAGCTGGTAGGTGCCGGCGATCGAATGACGACGGCGGGCAATTCCGTAGAACAGCGCGTAGAGCGCGGCGATCGCGCCGGCCTCGGTCGGCGTGAAGACGCCGCCGAGAATGCCGCCGACAATGATCAGCGGCACCATCAAGGCGGGCGCTGCAGAAGCGCCGGCCCGGCCGAACGCGCCCCAGCTCGCGCGCGGCATGGCCTTCGCGCCGCCGCGGTCGGCCAGCAGACGCGCGAGAATCATGATGCCGAGACCGGCGATCAGGCCCGGGATGATGCCGGCGATGAACAGCGCGCCGATCGGCGCGCCGGTCAACGAGCCGTAGATCACCGCGACGATGCTCGGCGGAATGATCGGCCCGAGCAGCGCGGCGCAGGCGGTGATGGCGACGGAATAGTCCTTGCGGTAGCCCTCCTTCTCCATCGCCGGGAACATCACCGAGCCGATGGCGACGAGATCGGCCACCGCCGAGCCGGACAAGGCCGCCATGAACATGTTCGCGACGACGTTGGCCTGGGCGAGGCCGCCCTTGAGATGGCCGACGCCGGCGCGGCTGAAATCGACGATGCGCTGGGTGATGCCGCCCGTGCTCATCAGTTCGCCGGCGACGACGAACAGAGGAATGGCCAGAAGCGAAAAGCTGTCGAGCGAGGCATAGAGGCGCTGCGGCACGATCAGCAGCGACAGGTCGCTGCCGAAGGCGATGGCGATCACCGCGGACAGGCCCATGGCGAAGGCGATCGGCACGCCGACGACGAGCAGGACGACGAAGGAGACGAGCAGGATCGCAATCATGCCTCAGCTCCGCTCGTCCATCGGGTCGACATGACGCGAATCGCCGGCGAACAGACGCACGAGACAGAAAATGATGATCAGCGCCGCCCCGACCGGCATCGCCGCATAGACCGCCCACATCGGAATGTCGGCGGCCGATGAGAGCATGAAGCGCGTGCGCCAGCACAGCACCACGCCATACCAGGTCAGAACAGAGCAGAACAGGATCGTCGCCAGTTCGATGACGATCGCCTTGACGCGGCGGCCGCGCGCGCCGAGCCAGTCACCGAGCGGATCGAGCGCGATGTGCGCGCCGCGATCGGCGGCGACGGCGGAGCCGAGCATCACCGTCCAGAGCAGGATGAACTGGACGAGCTCCTCGGACCAGACGAGGGAGGAGTTGAGCGCGTAACGGTAGAACACCTGGGCGCAGATCAGCACCGAAAAGCTGGCGACGCCGAGCACGGCGCCGGCCTCGACGAGGCGGCGCAGCGCGCGCACGGGCGCGGCGCCGGAAAGTCCGGACCCCGGTTCCGACGTTGGGACGGGCGACGTCATGGCTGTCCTAGATGTTCCTGAAGCCGATGCCGAGATGTTCGGCGACGATGGCGAGCGAGGCGGCGAGATGCCCGCGCGACAGGCTGCAATGATGCGTGGCGCCGGCGGCGATCCAGTCCTGCATCGCCGCGCGCATCGGCCGGCGCGTCGCGCGGAACCAGACCGAGGTGACGGAGAGCGCGACCTGCGGCTCGTCCAGCGTCTCGCCCTCCATGGCGATCAGGGTGAAGCCGCCTTTCGCGGCGGCGTTGGGCGAGAATCCGATCGCGGTGGCCGGTCCTTGCGGCAGAACCTGACGCACCGAGCAGCCCGGCGCGTAGCGGCCGGAATCGGCTCCGGAGACGAAGACGCGCGAGTGGCAGCCGCGCCAACCGAGATCACCCTCGCCTGTATTGGCGCACAGGAAGGCGTCGCGCGCCTCGTCGATGGCGTCGAGTTCGCAATAGAGCGCGCCGCCGGACAGGCGCCTGCCGATCAGCATGGCGATCGCGGTGATCGCGTCGGCGGTGCAGGTGAAGGGAACGCCGCGCGCCGTCGCCGCCGAGATCGCCAGGCATCCGAGCGAGGGATGCTCGCCGCGCCCGACGCCGAAGGCGCCGCGGCAGTTGATCGCGCCGGCCGAGAGATCATGCCGCGCGATCGCGCGCTGCAGCGCGCCGGACAGGCGCAGCGCCGCCTCCGCCTCCTGCGGGCGGCCGCGATCGTCGAGTTCGGCGAGGCCGGTCACGAAGGCGCGCTCGCGGGCGACGTCTTCCTCGCCGAGCGCCGCATGCGTCGCATTCCACTCCTCGAGCGGGACGTCGATCGTCGTGACGCCAATGGCGCGGGCGAGCGTGGCGGCGTCGACCGCAACATTGTCATAACCGTCGAGCGGGCGGCCGAAAATGCCGAGCCGGGCGCGTCGGATCGCGCCGGCGACGGCCGCGGCGCGCAGTTCGGCGGCGACGTCGGCGGTCGTCGTCGCGTCTTCGCCATGGCCGACCACGACGCGGAAAGGCCGGCCGGCGCGGGCCAGCAGATTGCCGATCATCAGCGCGCCGACCGTCGCCGAATTGCGGCAGAGCGTCGGCATGTCGAACCCGGCGTCGATCGTCGCCGTCTCGTGCGCGGCGTAGAGAATGACGGGGATCTGTGGATTGGGGCCGAGCGTCTCCCACAGATAGCCGGCGGGCGTCGCCATGGTCGGGACGACGAGCACGCAGTCGAAGCCGCCTGTAGCGAGCGCCTTGCCGGCGGCCGCCCCGCTCGCATGATCGCGCACGAGTCCGAGATAGACGCTCTCGCAGCCTTCCGGCGTGACAGCGCGGCCGAGGTCGCGGCCACGCGCCTCGCGCTCCTGCGCATAGCCTTTCGGCATGATCTCGTCGAAGAACGGCATGTAGCCGGCGACGACGGCGATGCGCGGCGCCTTCACGAGCCGATCCTGCGCGCGCCGGCGCCGGCGCTGCCCAGCGTTTCGCCGGGGCCCGGCTTGTGAAATCCCAGCCGCGCATAGACCGTGTCCGGAACAGCCTCCGGCGTGCGGTAGACCGTCCATTTGCACACGGCGCGGCCGTCATTGGGGTAGAGCGGCGGGTCGACGACGCGCACCGGATAGCCGTAGGCCTCGATCGGCATCTTCTCGGTGAGGATGCAGCAATGCGCGCAATAGGTGCAGACGCCTTTCAGGTTCCAGGCGAAGTCGTGGCGCTCCTCCAGCACTTTCCAGCGATAGGGCGGCTGCATGCGCGGCGGCGTGCCGTCGAGCGGCTCGCCGATGACGCTGCGCCCGCCCGAGCCGCAGGGCGCGAAGGTGAAGACGACGCGATCATCGAAAGACTCGAAGGTCACGTCGCCGAGCCGCCCGGGGCCGGCGAGATGGCCGTGCATCGATTCGAAGGTGAGATAGACGATCAGCGGGAAGGCGTCGGCCCAGGGAAAATGCGTCACGTCGAAGCGCTTGTAGCGTTTGGCGAACCAGTCGCCGATCACCCATTTCTCATACATCTCGCCGAGCGCCGGCTCGCCGAAGCGGGTGATCACGGCGTCGAACAGGCCGGAGAGATGATCGACGTCGCTGTCGTGCAGATGGCGCCAGACGTCCTTCATCTCGTCGAGCGCGGCGCGCGCGGCGACTGGATCGCGCTCGAGCGCGGCGCGTTCGCAGGCCGCATCCACGATGCGCCAGGCGGCCTCGCGGTCGTTGAGAAGCGCGGGCCGGCCGGCGATGGCGAGCGCAAGGATGCGCGCCTCGTCGGCGGCGAGCGCGTCCGGCGCGACGCCCTTGTCGAGAAGGCACTGGCGCGCCGCGGCGCGCCATTGGGTGTAGATGTCGTAGATGATGCGCGCTTCGGTGCGGAAATAGCGCATCAGCTCCGCGCGGTCCGGCGCGCCCTTCTCGATCGCCTGCGCGATGCGCGTATAGGTGCCGACGGCAAGTCCGTCCCAGTCCTCGGCGCGGATCGGCCGGCCGAGTTCGGGATGCAGGGTGAGCGCCGGCGCGGTCATCGCATCAGCAGCCCGCCATTGACGTCGAGCGTATGGCCGGTGACGTAGGACGCCCAGCCGCTGGCCAGGAACAGGCAGCAGTCGGCGATCTCGCGCGGCGTCGCGATGCGGCCGAGCGGCGCCATCTTCAGAAGATTGGCGAGCGCCTCGGGCGACACGTCGTTGCGGATCATCGCCGTGTCGACGACGCCGGGCGCGACGGCGTTGACGGTGATTCCGGAGGGCGCGAGTTCGCGCGCCAGCGATTTGGTCAGGCTGATCACGGCCGCCTTGGTCATCGCATAGACAGTCGAGCCGACATAGCCGCCGGTCTGGCCGCCCTGGCTCGACACCAGCACGATGCGGCCGCCGCCCGCCGCTTTCATCGGCGCCGCCGCGGCGCGGGCGATGAAGAAGGCGCCTGCCATGTTGACGTCGCTCATGCGGGCGATGTCGGCCTCGCCGACCTCGTCGAGCGCCTGGCGGCGGATGATCGCGCCGCAATTGACGAGAATGTCGAGGCCGCCCATGCCGCGCGCCGCCTCGGCGACGGCGCTCTCGCAGGAGCGCCGGTCGGCCAGATCGAGCGGCAGGGCCGCGGCCTCGGCGCCGATCCGGCTCGCGGCGGCCTCGGCCGCCGCGACGTCGACATCGGCGAGGCGCACCTGCGCGCCGAGCGCGGCGAAGCGTTCGGCGACAGCGCGGCCGATGCCGCCGGCCGCGCCCGTCACCAGCGCGCGTTTGCCGGCGAGATCGAGGCCTGCGGCGTCGTCCCGGTCGCGGCCCGGCGGCATGCGTCAGCGCGCCCGCGCCGACGGCGTCACTTCACCGCGACGATGCGGTCGACCCACGGCTTCATCTTGCCGCCGGCGGCCTTGTCGAGTTCCTCCCACACCGGCATCATCGCCTTGCGGAAGGCCTCGCGGTCCGGCGTCTCGTTGGCCTTCACGGTCGCGGCGAGCTTCTTCCAGTAATCGCCGCTCGCCGCCTCGGTCGCCTTGTTGAACTCCATGAGCGCGGTCTTCGCCGCCTCCTTGACGGCGGCCTGCTGGTCGGCCGGCAGGCCCGAGAGCACCGAGGCGCTCATCATCAGATGCACGTCGGTCATTATGTGGTCGGTCTTGGCGGCGAATTTCGTCACCTCCTGCATGCGGCCGACGGCGAGGCCCTCCGGCGGATTCTCGACCGCCTCGATGACGCCGGTCTGCAGGGCGGTGTAGACCTCGCCCCAGGCCATCGGCGTCGGGTTCGCGCCGATCTTGCGGAACGAGGAGACGTAGACCGGCACCTCCGGCACACGGATTTTCTGGCCGGCGAGATCCTCGGGCTTGTTGATCTCCTTGACGCGCGACATCGTCACGCGGAAGCCGGCGACGCCGTAGCCGAGGATCTCGATGTTGAGCGTCTTGCGCACCTCGGCGGCGAGTTCCTGGCCGATCGGCCCGTCGAAGGCGGCGTTCACATGCGCCGTGTCGCGGAACAGATAGGGCAGCGAGATGAAGCCGAGATGGCGCTGCCAGTTGGCGAGCGTGCCGAAATCGGCCCACACCAGATCGAGCGTGCCGACCTGCACGGCTTCGGCGCCCTGGCGCAGACCTGCGATCTGTCCCGCGGGGAAGATGTCGACCTTGAGCTTGCCGCCGGTCTTTTCCGCGACGAGGGCGGCGAAGCGCTTGGAGGCGACGTCGACGAGATGATCGGGCGCGAGGTGATGCGACAGACGCAGCGTCTTCGTCTGGGCCTGCGCGCCGGCTGTCAGGCCGGCGAAGGCCGCCGCGGCGAGCGCCGCGCCGAGAAAGCTCTTTCGCGTCATCGTCCGTGTCATGGCGGTTCCTCCGTTTGGTCGTTATCGCCGGTTCAGGCGGGATAGGGGCGTCTCAGGCGCACGGCGTCGCGATCGAGGTCGAGGCCGAAGCCCGGCGCCTCGCCGGGCCGGATCGCGCCGTTGCGCGGCAGGCTCTCGCCGCGGAACATGCCGCCGAAGACGGGAACGATGTCGCGCCCGTCCGGGCTGATGTTGATGTATTCGGCGACGATCGCCTGCGGCTGGGTGATGCAGAAATGATAGCTGTAGGCCCCCGAGCCGTGCGGCACGACCGGAATGTCGTAAGCGTTGGCGAGGGCGGCGATGCGGATCAGCTCGGTCAGGCCGCCGCACCACATCACGTCGGGCTGGACGATGTCGACGGCGCGCGCGGCGATGAGATTGCGGAAGCCGTAACGCGTGTATTCGTGCTCGCCCGTCGTCCAGCGCATCCAGGGGCAGGCCGCCTTCAGCGTCCTGTGGCCGTCGAAATCATCCGGGTGCAGAACTTCCTCGAGCCAGTAGACGCCGAGCGGGCGCACCGCCTCGGCGAGGGCGATGGCGTAGGGCACGTCGAGCGCCATGTAGCAGTCGATCATCAGCGGAAAGTCGGGCCCGACCGCGGCGCGCGCGGCGGCGATGACCTCGACATTGCGCTTCAGGCCGGCCGGCCCGTCGGCCGGGCCCTCCGGCAACGGAATCTTCGCGCCGAAGAAGCCCTGCTCGCGATAGCGCGCCGGATCCGGCCCGGTGCAGTAGAGCGTCAGCTCGTCGCGCACGGCGCCGCCGATCATGCGGTAAACCGGTTCGCCGCGCAGCCGGCCGACCAGATCCCACAGCGCCAGATCGACGACGCTGACGGCGGTCATCGCCAGGCCCTTGCGGCCATAGAACATCGAGGCGCGGAACATCTGGTCCCAGAGGCGCGCCGTGTCGCGCGCGTCGGCGCCGATCAGGAAGCGGCGGAAATGCTTTTCAATGAGATAGCAGGCGGGGTCGGCGCCCATGCCGGTGGCGACGCCGATGGTCCCGTCGGCGGACTCGATCTCGACGACGACGCTGCCGAGCGCGCCGATGCCCCAGCTGGTGCGGCGGGCGCGATAATCGGCATAGACCGACATCGGATTGGCGATCAGCGTGTCGGCGATCCAGTGGCCGGACGAGCGCTTGTGATAGTCGCCGCCGGAATCGGCGGCGTCGACGACATGGGCGCGCACATCGACGATCGTGAACCGGTCCGCCAACGCTTCCCCCGCCCCGACGGCTTGTCATGCCTGAAAGTGGCTAGGCCAATTGTGCGGTCAAGCGGGCGGCGGTGTCAACCGGGCGGGCGCGCGTGGTCCGGCGCGAAGGTCAGACGTCGGGCGAAGCGGCGCAAGCGCAGAAGCCGGGTGGGGGACGACCGCTCACCGTCAAATTGCGCGCTGGCGCAATGGCGCGCGTCTGTCGGCAGCGTGAGGCAGACCTGGAAGGCGACCTGTCCGCGCGAACGGCCTCATCCGGTCGAGAGAGGGTTCGACCTAGCGGGCCCCGGAAAATCCCGGCGACGATCGCGACGCAGCGCCGCCGTCACGAAGCAGACGCTCCAACCCGTCGAGAACAAGGTCGAGGCCGAAGGAGACGTCGTCGAGTCCGTCATAGGCGCCGCTCGCCACCCGTTCGGCCAGATTGCGCAGGTGCGGATAGGTCTCCGGCGGCAGCTTCGGCAGATAGTCCTGCGCCGTCTGCGCGAATTTCTTCGGTTCGATCGGGAAGTTCAGCTGTTGAAGCGTGAAGCCACGGACATGGTTGTCGATGGCGTTCATCGCATGATCGGCCATCTCATAGGAGAAGCCAGCTTCGACGAGGCGGGCCAGCCCGGCCTCGACATGAGCAAGCATGTTGTCGCCGACATTGAGCCGCAGTCCGATCAGCGGGCAGGCCCAGGGGTGGCGGACCAGCGCTTGATGGGCGGACAGGGCGCGCTGACGCAGCGCCGGTTTCCAGGGCGCTTCCCGTGCGGGAAGCGCAATCTCGCCAGCGACGTGATCGACCATGCCGTCGATCAGATCATTCTTGTCGACAACATGATTGTAGAGCGACATGGCCTCGACCCCCAGACGTTCGGCGAGGCTGCGCATCGACAGGTTCTGAAAGCCATGCCGATCCGCCAGGGCGACAGCCTCGGCAACGATTCGCGCCCGGCTGAGCGGGCCAGAGGACGGCCGCCTTTTCCTGTCACGAACCGCCCTTGCCATTGCGTCCCTCTTGACCGGCTTACGGCGTAAGTCTACCTGCCTGCCGCCATGCGCTGCAAGCTGCGAGACGCGAATGGACGTTCCCACCCGCATGAAGGCCTGGACCTGCCGCCGCTATGGCGGGCCCGAGGTCCTGACCCTCGAAGACGTCCCGGTCCCCGCGATCGGGCCGGATGAACTGCTCGTTCGCGTTCTCGCGACGACCGTTTCATCCGCCGATTCGCGGGTGCGCGCGCTACGCCTGCCGCCAGGATTCGGTCCTGTGGGGCGTTTGATGCTGGGGTTTCGCGGCCCGCGTCGGCCGATCCTGGGAACGGAGGTTTCCGGCCTTGTCTTGGCCGCAGGCCGCAAGGTTTCCCTATTCGGCGTCGGCGATCCGGTCATCGCTTTCCTCGACACGAAAATGGGGGGCCACGCGGAACTGGCGGCCATCAGGGAAACGGGCCTGATCGTGGGCAAGCCCGCAAATCTCTCTTTCGAGGCGGCGGCCAGCCTGTGTTTTGGCGGCCTGACGGCGCGTGACTACATGCGGAAGGCGGGGCTCGCGCCCGGCGAAAGACTTCTCGTCATCGGCGCGGCGGGCGCGGTCGGCAGCGCGTTCGTGCAGCTGGCCAGTCAGATGGGCGCGCATGTGACGGCGGTCACGAGCGCGGGACATGTCGAACAGGTCCGCGCGCTCGGCGCCGATCTCGTCATCGACCATGCCAGGGAGAATTTCATCGCCGGCGGGCGAAGCTGGGATGTGATCGCCGATACGGTGGCGGCGAGCAGTTTCGGGCGTTGCCTGCCGGCGCTCAGGCGAGGCGGGCGGTATCTGTCCATTGCCGGCGGTCTCGCCGACATGCTGATCGGCAAACGCGGCGACAAGAGGTGCATTTCCGGCCCGGCCAGGAGCCGGCTGGAAGATATGCGCGAACTCGGCCGGTCGGCGCAGTCAGGCGCCTACACGCCGTTGATCGACAGCATCCATGGCTTCAAGGACATGCGTGAAGCCCATCGCCGCGTCGACGCCGGCCGCAAGCGGGGCTCGGTCGTCGTGCGGGTCGCCGACGCGTGAAACAAGTCCGGAAGGCCGTCGCCAATCAGGTCCGGCTTCCCGGCGGACGCCGAAGCAAGGTCGCCCCAGGTCGCCGCAAGGCGTCACGAGATTTGTCGCGAAGCGCAGCGCAAATGGCGGAGAGGGAGGGATTCGAACCCCCGATACGGTTGCCCGTATGCCGCATTTCGAGTGCGGTGCTTTCAACCACTCAGCCACCTCTCCGGCCGTGCGGGACTTGCGTCCCGAGTGGTCGCCGCGCCGATAGCATGGG
>JAEULW010000331.1 GCA_016793505.1 Methylobacteriaceae bacterium
TATGACACGCCCGCGCCCAGATGGCGGAATTGGTAGACGCGCTGGTTTCAGGTACCAGTGACGCAAGTCGTGGAGGTTCGAGTCCTCTTCTGGGCACCAATCCCGATTGCCCGTGCCCCGACAGGCGGCACGAAAGAAGCCCGGATCGCCGGGCTTTTTCTTTGCGCGCGGGGTCGCTCGGCCGGCCGTCCCGGCCGCCCCCTCACGCCTTCTTCTTGTTGTAGAGATCGAAGGCCACCGCGCCGAGCAGCACCAGGCCCTTGATGACCTGCTGCCAGTCGATGTTGATGCCCATGATCGACATGCCGTTGTTCATCACGCCCATGATGAAGGCGCCGATCACCGCCCCCGAGACATGGCCGACGCCGCCCATCGCCGAGGCGCCGCCGATGAACACCGCGGCGATGACGTCGAGCTCCATGCCGGCGCCCGCCTTCGGCGTCGCCATGTTGAGCCGCGCCGCGAAGATCAGCCCGGCGAGCGCCGCCAGCATGCCCATCACCACGAAGATCAGGAAGGTCAGCCGCTCGGTGTTGATGCCCGACAGCTTGGCCGCCTTCTCGTTGCCGCCCATCGCATAGATGCGCCGGCCGAACACCAGCCGCCGCGTCAGGAACACGAAGGCGGCGATCAGCACGCCCATGACGATCAGCACGTTCGGCAGGCCGCGATAGGTCGCCAGCATGTAGACGAGGAACAGCACGAAGCCGCCGATCAGCGCCGTCTTGACCGCGAAGAAGCCGATCGGCTCGACGGCGAAACCGTGGCCCGCCCGCACCCGCCGGTCGGCGAGCCCGGCCCAGACCAGCGCGGCGACCAGCGCCAGGCCGATCGCCAGCGTCGTCGCATGCAGCTTCGTCGCGCCGATCTGCCAGGGGCCGATGAAATCCGGGATGAAGCCGGCGCTCAGCATCTGGAATTCAGGCCGGAACGGCCCGACCGAGCGCCCGCCGAGCAGCCACAGCGCCAGCCCCTTGAACACCAGCATGCCGGCCAGCGTGACGATGAAGGACGGGATCTTCATGTAGGCGATCCAGTAGCCCTGGCTCGCCCCGATCACCCCGCCGAGCGCGATGCAGGCGAGGCCCGCGACCAGCGGCGGCAGCCCGTAATCGACCATCAGCACCGCCGCCGCCGCGCCGATGAAGCCCGCCACCGAGCCGACCGACAGGTCGATGTGCCCGGCGACGATCACCAGCAGCATGCCGAGCGCCATGACGATGATGTAGGAGTTCTGCAGCACCAGATTGGTCAGGTTGACCGGCTTGAACAGCACGCCGTCGGTGGCGAACTGGAAGAAGATCATGATGGCGAGCAGCGCCAGCATCAGCCCGTATTCGCGCAGATTGTCGCGCAGCGCGTCGCGGTTCGAGCCTTGCGCCGCGGCCGGCGCGGCGGATGCGTCTGCCGTCGTCATGAGGCGAGCCTCTCCTCGTTGCGGACGATCGCCCGCATGATCTTTTCCTGGCTCGCCTCGGCGGCGGGCATTTCCCCGACGA
Organism: Methylobacteriaceae bacterium; assembly: GCA_016793505.1. Classification (GTDB taxonomy): domain Bacteria; phylum Pseudomonadota; class Alphaproteobacteria; order Rhizobiales; family Beijerinckiaceae. The sequence continues at coordinate 1,500 of JAEULW010000331.1, forward strand.
TGCGGCCTTCGTTGAGCACATAGATGCGGTCGCAGACGCCGAGCAGCTCCGGCATCTCGGAGGAGATGACGATGACGCCTTTGCCCGCCTCGGCGAGCGCATTGATGATCGTGTAGACCTCGGATGTGGCGCCGACGTCGATGCCGCGCGTCGGCTCGTCGAGGATCAGCACGTCAGGCCCGGCGAACAGCCACTTCGACAGCACCACCTTCTGCTGGTTGCCGCCCGACAGATTGCCGGCGATCTGCTCGACGCTCGGCGAGCGGATGCGCGTGCGCTCGCGATACTGGTTGGCGACCGTCATCTCGCGCATGTCGTCGATGATTCCGGCGCGCGCGACGCCCGGCAGGTTGGCGACGGTGACGTTGTGCTTGATCGAGTCGATCAGGTTCAGCCCGTAGACCTTGCGGTCCTCGGTGGCGTAGGCGAGGCCGGCGGCGATGGCGCGCGGCACGGTCGACACGTCGACCTTGCGGCCGCGCATGAACACCTCGCCGGAAATGCCCGCGCCCCACGAGCGGCCGAAGACGCTCATCGCCAGTTCGGTCCGCCCCGCGCCCATCAGTCCGGCGATGCCCACCACCTCGCCGGCGCGCACCGTCAGATTGATGTTGTGCAGCACGCGCCGTTCGCGGTTGAGCGGGTGCTGCACGCGCCAGTTCCGCACCTCGAAGATGGTCTCGCCGATTTTCGGCGTGCGCGCCGGATAGCGGTCCTCCAGCGCGCGGCCGACCATCGAGGCGATGATCCGGTCCTCGCTGATGTCGGCCTTGTCCATCGTCTCGATCGAGCGCCCGTCGCGGATCACGGTGACGCGGTCGGCGACCTTCTTCACCTCGTTCAGCTTGTGCGAGATCAGGATCGACGTCATGCCGCGCGATCTGAAATCCATGAGCAGATCGAGCAGCGCCGCGCTGTCCTTCTCCGACAGGCTGGCGGTCGGCTCGTCGAGGATCAGCAGCTTGACGTCCTTGGCCAGCGCCTTGGCGATTTCGACGAGCTGCTGCTTGCCGGTGCCGATGTCGGCGACCAGCGTGTCGGGATCGTCGGCGAGGCCGACTTTCGCCAGCAGGTCCTTGGCGCGCCGGCGCGTGCGGCTCCAGTCGATCACACCGCCGGCCGCCTGTTCGTTGCCGAGGAACAGATTCTCGGCGATCGACAGCAGCGGCACCAGCGCCAGCTCCTGATGGATGATGACGACGCCGCGCCGCTCCGAATCGTGGATGCCGGCAAACCGGCATTCCGCGCCCTCGAAGATGATCTGCCCCTCGTAGTCGCCATGCGGATAGACGCCGGACAGCACCTTCATCAGCGTCGACTTGCCGGCCCCGTTCTCGCCGACGATGGCGTGAATCTCGGCTTTCTCGACGCGCAGATTGACGTTCTCGAGCGCCTTGACGCCCGGGAACGTCTTGGTGATGCCGCGCATCTCCAGAATGGCTTCGCCCATGCCGCGCCCCGCCTCGCCCGCGCGTCGTTGGCAGGCGCGCCGCGACCGCTGACGATCGCGGCGC
>JAEULW010000017.1 GCA_016793505.1 Methylobacteriaceae bacterium
CAGTCGCCGAATGCAAGGCGGCGGCCGGCGTCATCACCCACGCCATGACCGGCCGCATGACCACCTACGGCAAGGTCGCCGACGCCGCGGCGAAACTGACGCCGCCGGAAAATCCGCCGCTGAAGGATCCGAAGGACTGGAAAATCGCGGGACAGCCGCTCTACCGGCTGGACACCAAGGACAAGATCACCGGCCGGCAGGTCTTCGGCGCCGATCTGAAGCTGCCGGGCATGCTGCATGCGGCGATCCGCGACTGCCCGATCTTCGGCGGCACGGTGAAGGCCTTCGACGCCAACCGCATCGCCGGCATGCCGGGGGTGATGCGAGTCGTGCCGGTCGGCGCGAGCGCGGTGGCGGTGGTGGCGACGACCTGGTGGCAGGCCAAGAAGGCGCTCGACGCGCTGCCGATCACCTGGGACCCCGGCCCCAACGCCAATGTCGACAGCGCCCAGATCGCGGCGCGGCTGCGCGAGGGGCTGGACGCCAAGGAGGCTTTCGAGGGCAACCGCAAGGGCGACGCCGAGGGCGCCATCGCGGGGGCGGCGAAGAAGATCGAGGCGGTCTACGCCTATCCCTTCCAGAACCATGCCTGCATGGAGCCGATGAACGCCACGGCGCTGTGGACGCCGCAGCGCTGCGAAGTGTGGTGTCCGACGCAGAACGGCGAGGCGGCGCTGGCGGCGGCGATCGAGGCGTCCGGCCTGCCGCAAGGCCAGGTCGACGTCTACAAGATCAATCTGGGCGGCGGCTTCGGCCGGCGCGGCATGACCGACTATGTGCGTCAGGCGGTGGCGATCGCGCGGGCGATGCCGGGGGCGCCGATCAAGCTGTTGTGGACGCGCGAGGAGGACATGCTGCACGGGCGCTACCATCCCGTGACGCAGGCCAAACTCACCGGCGGCCTCGACGCCAACGGCAATCTGGTCGGCCTGAAGATGCGCATCTCCGGCCAGTCGATCCTCGCCTCGGTCAATCCGCAGGCGCTGCAGAACGGCCGCGATCCGGTGGTCTTCCAGGGCCTCAATCCGGGCGGGGCGGAGGGCGCCTTCGGCTACGACGTCGCCAACCTGACGATCGACCATGCGATGCGCAACACGCATGTGCCGCCGGGCTTCTGGCGCGGCGTCAACCTCAACCAGAACGCGATCTACGTCGAATGCTTCATGGACGAGCTCGCCCATGCGGCCGGCGTCGATCCGCTGGTCTTCCGGCAGCGGCTGCTGGCGAAGTCGCCGAAGCATCTGGCGGTGCTGAACGCCGTCGCCGACCGCATCGGCTGGAAGAGCCCGCCGGCCTCCGGCGTCGGCCGCGGCCTCGCGCAGATCATGGGCTTCGGGTCTTACGTGGCGGCGGCGGCGGAAGTGTCGGTCGACCCGCGCGGGGCGGTGAAGGTGCATCGCATCGTCGCCGCCACCGATTGCGGCCATGCGGTCAATCCGCAGCAGATCGCCGCGCAGGTCGAGGGCTCGTTCGTCTACGGCCTGTCGGCCTGTCTCTACGGCGAATGCACGGTGAAGGGCGGGCGGATCGAACAGGAGAATTTCGACACCTACGTGCCGCTGCGCATGGACGAGATGCCGGCGGTGGAGACGATCGTGATGCCGTCCGGCGGGTTCTGGGGCGGCGTCGGCGAGCCGACCATCGCGGTCGCAGCGCCGGCGGTGCTCAACGCCGTGTTCGCGGCGACGGGCAAGCGGGTGCGCACGCTGCCGATGAAGAACGTGGACCTCAGGCGCGCCTGACGATGCGGGGCGCGGGGCTGGCGCTCGCCGCCGTCCTGACGGCGACGGTCGCCGGCGCAGCGCCGGCGCCGCCCGGCGCCCTCGCCTGCGCCGGCTGTCACGCCGCC
>JAEULW010000099.1 GCA_016793505.1 Methylobacteriaceae bacterium
TCCATGATCCTGCGAGGCGCGCAGCCGCCGCGTCAGCTCGAGGCCGGCGGCGGCCTGACCCTCGCAATCGACGAGCAGCGCGGCGGGCGCCGGATCGAGCGCCGCGAAGGCCGCCTCGACATCGGCGAAGGCGGCGACGTCATAGCCGGCGCCGGCGAGGACGGGCCGCAACAGATCGCGGAAGAAATCCTCCGGTTCGCACAGCGCGACGCGCGCCCGCCCGTCGGCGCCGCGCTGCGCGAAGCCGGGCCGCGCCCGCTCCATGAGCCAGCCGACATCGGGAATCTCCACCGCCTCGCCGCCGATCGTGGCGGCCCCGACGACGCCGTCGCCGCGGCCGCCGATCTCGATGTCGAGCCGCGCCTCGATGACGTCGACGATCTCGTCGACCAGCAGCCCGACCGTCTCCGTCTCGCGGCCGATCGACAGCAGCGGCCGGAACGCCGCCGGCCGACCTGGAATTGACGCCTCCCATCGCGCCGCCTGCGCGCCGATGACCGGCGTCAGCCGCCCGGCGACGCGCGTCGTCACGGCGCCGTCGACGACGGCCAGATCCGCCTCGCAAACCTGGTCGATGCGCCGCACCGCCGAAGCCGGCAGCGCCTGCAACGGGCCGCCCGAACGGCGGAACAGCACGACCGGCGTCGCCGGCTCCGCATCGGCCTCGGCGCTGCGGCTGGCGATGCGGAACGTATCCTGACGCTCGATGCCGAGCGCGGCGGCGAGCCCCGCGGCGTCGAGTATGAGCATCACCGAGCCGTCGCCCAGAATCGTGTTGCCCGCATACATGCCGATGCGCGCCAGCCGCGTCGGCAGCGGCTTGACGACGATGTCGAGCACTTCGACGATTTCCTCGACGAGCACGCCGAAGAGCCGCGCGCCGATGCGCATCACCACCACATGCGTCGCCGGCCGGCGCGCATGCGGCGCCTCGCCGATCTTCAGCAGGTCGCGCAGATCGGCGGCGCTGAGCACGCCGCGCTGGCAGATCGCCACGAGCGCCCCCTGCATCGTCTCGATCCGCGTCTCGCCCTCGCCGATCTCGTAGACCTCGACGACGCCGTCCTGCGGCAGCGCGAAACGCTCGCCGCCGACGCCGACGACGAGCGCCGGCGCGATCGCCAGCGTGATCGGCAGCTTGACGACGAAGGTGGCGCCCGCCCCCGGCGTCGAGGTCAGCGCCACCGAGCCGCCGATCGCCTCGATATTCTCGCGCACGACGTCCATGCCGACGCCGCGGCCCTGCAGCGGCGTCACCGCATGGGCGGTGGAAAAGCCCGGCGCGAAGATGAAGCGGCTGACCTCGGCGTCCGACAGGCAGGCGACCTCCGCCTCTTTGCCGAGCCCCTTGGCCACGGCCTTGACGCGGATCGCCTCGACATCGACGCCGCGCCCGTCGTCCGACACCTCGATGACGATCGAGCCGGCGTCGTGATAGGCGCTGACGCTGATCAGCCCGGTCTCGCGCTTGCCGGCGGCGCGTCGCGCCTCTGGCGTCTCGATTCCATGGCCGACGGCGTTGCGGATCATGTGCGTCAGCGGATCGCGCACCACGGCGATGAGCTGGCGATCGAGCTCGGTGTCGCCGCCCGACGTCGACACCTCGATCTTCTTGCCGAGTTCGGCCGACATGTCGCGCACGATGCGCGGCAGGCTGGCGAACAGCCGGCCGATCGGCTGCATGCGCGCTTTCATCACGCCGTGCTGCAGATCGGTGGTCACCGAGGCGAGGCGCTGCAGCGGCGCCTCGAGCGTCTCGCCGGCGATCGTCCTGGCGCGGTCGAACAGCTGGTTGCGGGCGAGCACCAGTTCGGAGACGAGCGACATCAGCCGCTCGAGCGTGCCGACCGAGACGCGCACCGTCTCGATGCGCCGCTCCGGCAATAGCGCATGCGCCGTCGCGCCGGCCTCGGCCTCGCCGTCCGGCCCGTCCCAGGCCTCGTTGTCCGGCTGGCGCAGCCGGACGCCCGAGGCGCGGCTCACCAGCTCGGCGATCAGCTGCGAATCGTCGCCGGGCGGTTCGATCTCGGTCTGCTCGATGCCGGCGACGATCTGCCGGATGCGGTCGACCGCGCGCAGCACCAGCGTCACCGCGTCCGGCGTCGGCGGCGCGCCGTCGCGCAGCCGGCCGATCAGCGTCTCGGCGGCGTGCGCCACCGCCTCGAGCCGCGGCAGATCGAGGAAGCCGCAGGTGCCCTTGATCGAATGCACGAGGCGAAAAATGTTGGCGATGATGCGCGTGTCGCCCGGGTCGCGCTCGAAGCGGACGAGCTGGGCCGTCACGGCCTCGATGTGCTCGCCCGTCTCGACCAGAAAATCCTTGAGCAGTTCGTCCATCGCCCGCACGGTCCGCAACCGCGGGATCATGCCGCCTTTACGTTAACGAACCGCTGCGAAACGGGCGCGGCGGCGCGACTTCCTTCAGCCGGACTGGCGCCGTGAAGCCCATGATCCAGTCCATTCCCTCCGTCGCCCCCTGCGCGCCGGGGCCAGTCTGGACAGAGAAGCCGCAGCACCGGAGACGGCTCGACCTGCGACGACTTCGCCGCCGTGCCCGTTGACCTTGCCGCCGCAAAGCAGATCGCGAGCGTCCTTCTCCCCGTGAACGGGGAGAAGGGAGCGCCTCGCGACAGTGTGCGCGCCCCGCTAGCGCCCTTTCCCCTTCTCCGCCGCGCGTCGCAGCGCCTCGGCGAGCGCCCCGCCGGCGGCCGGCGCCGGGCGTTCGGGTTGCTTCATGAAACGCTCCTGCCCGCGCGAGGGAGCGGCGCCCTGCGCCTGTCTGGCGCCGGGCTGATCGCCCAGCCGCATCGTCAGCGCGATACGCTTGCGCGGCTTGTCGACCTCCAGCACCTTCACCTTGACGATCTGGCCCGGCTTCACCACCTCGCGCGGGTCTTTGACGAAGCGGTCGGCCAGCGCCGAGACATGCACCAGACCGTCCTGATGCACGCCGATGTCGACGAAGGCGCCGAAGGCCGCGACATTGGTGACGACGCCTTCCAGCATCATGCCGGGTTTGAGATCGTCGAGCGTCTCGACGCCATCCTGGAACGCCGCCGTCCTGAACTGCGGACGCGGATCGCGGCCGGGCTTCTCGAGCTCCTTCAAAATGTCGGCGACGGTCGGCGCGCCGAAGCGCTCGTCGACGAAATCGGCGGGGCGCAGGCCGCGCAGTTTGGCCGGATCGCCGATCAGCGCATGGATGTCGCTCTTGGTCTTCTCGAGGATGCGCCGCACCACCGGATAGGATTCCGGATGCACGCCGGAGCGGTCGAGCGGATCCTCGCCGTCGCGGATGCGCAGGAAGCCGGCGCAGAGCTCGAACGCCTTCGGCCCGAGCCGCGGCACCTCTTTCAGCTGCGCGCGCTTGCGGAACGGCCCGTTGGCGTCGCGATGCGCGACGATCGACTCGGCCAGCGCCTCGCCGACGCCGGAGACGCGCGCCAGCAGCTTCGCCGAAGCGGTGTTGACCTCGACGCCGACGGCGTTGACGCAATCCTCGACCACCGCGTCGAGCGAGCGGCCGAGCTTGTGTTCGGCCAGATCGTGCTGGTACTGCCCGACGCCGATCGACTTCGGATCGACCTTGACGAGTTCGGCGAGCGGGTCCTGCAGGCGCCGCGCGATCGAGACCGCGCCGCGCAGCGTCACGTCGAGCGCGGGCAGCTCCTTCGAGGCGACTTCGGAGGCCGAATAGACCGAGGCGCCCGCCTCCGACACCATCACTTTCGTCACTTTCAGCGCCGGATATTTGTGCATCAGATCGGCGGCGAGCCGATCGGTCTCGCGCGAGGCCGTGCCGTTGCCGATGGCGATCAGCTCCACCTTGTGTTTGGCGCACAGCGCCGCGAGCACGGCGAGCGACTCGTCCCAGCGCCGCTGCGGCTCGTGCGGGTAGATCGTCGCCGTGTCGACGACCTTGCCCGTGGCGTCGACCACGGCGACCTTGACGCCGGTGCGGAAGCCTGGATCGAGGCCGAGCGTCGCCCGCGCGCCTGCCGGCGCGGCGAGCAAGAGATCGCGCAGATTGGCGGCGAAGACACGCACGCCCTCCTCTTCGGCGAACGTCCACAGCCGCAGCCTGAGATCGACCGAAAGATGCGCCTCGATGCGCGTGCGCCAGGCCCAGCGCACGCTCTCCATCAGGAAGGCGTCGCCAGGTCGGCCGCGCTGGGCGAGGCCGAAACGCGCCGCGATCGCCAGTTCGTAAGGACCGGGCGTCCGCGCGCCCGGCTCGGCCGCCGGATCGGCGACGAGCGACAGGTCGAGAACCTCCTCGCGCTCGCCGCGGAACAGAGCGAGGATGCGGTGCGAAGGCAGCTTCGCCAGCGGTTCGGAGAAATCGAAATAGTCGGCGAATTTCGCGCCCGTCGTCTGCTTGCCGTCGCGCACCTTCGAGACGAGCGCGCCCTGCTTCCAGAAATCCTCGCGCAGCCGGCCGACGAGATCGGCGTCCTCCGAGAAGCGCTCGACGAGGATGGCGCGCGCCCCTTCGAGCGCGGCGTCGACGCTCGCCACCTCGCCGGCGACGAAGGCGGCGGCCTCGATTTTCGGATCTTTCTGCGGATCGCCGATCAGCAGCTCGGCGAGCGGCGCCAGCCCCTGCTCGCGCGCGATCTGCGCCTTGGTGCGGCGCTTGGGCTTGTAGGGCAGATAGATGTCCTCGAGCCGCGCCTTCGAGTCGGCCTCCATGATGCGCGCCTCGAGCGCCGCGTCGAGTTTGCCCTGTTCGCGGATCGAATCGAGGATCGCGCTGCGGCGCTCCTCGAGCTCGCGCAGATAGCGCAGCCGTTCCTCGAGCGTGCGCAGCTGCGCGTCGTCGAGCCCCCCGGTCGCCTCCTTGCGGTAGCGCGCGATGAACGGCACCGTCGCGCCGCCATCGAGCAGATCGACCGCCGCAGCGACCTGACCTTCGGCCGCCTGCAATTCGCCGGCGATGCGGCGGTTGATCGCGGCGTTGGTCGTCGTCGTCACGGGCGGCCCTCGGGAATCGGCGGATCGCAGCGTTGTAGGCGCCGCCGCGCGCAGGGTCAAAGCGGCGTGTGGACAAGCCGCCGCCGGCCCTCACATGCCGCGCAGCAGGCTCATGACGCGCGCGATCGCGTCGGCGCGCGCCGGCTCGTTCGTGCCGAAGGTGACGACGCCGTCGCCGCGCTTCGAGTAAGCCGCATGGCGCGTGCGCAGCGCGACGCCCGGCGTATCGAAGCCGTGATGCGCGTCGGCATAGCGCACGATCTCGACGCCGGCCTCGCCCGCCAGCTGCTCGCAGGGCTCGATCGGCGTCCAGTCGTCGGCGACGCCATGCAGCAGGATCGTTTTCATGCGCGGCGTCCAGCCTCGGCCGACAAAGCCCCGGCAGCCCGGATAGAAGATCGCCGCCGCCTTGTAGTCGGTCACAACCGGGCGTTCGAACGCCGTCGCAGCGAGCGCCGCCGAGCCGCCATGCGACCAGCCGATCAGTCCGATGCGGCGCTTGTCGACGAAATCCTGCGCGGCGAGAAAATCCGCCGCAGCGGCGGCGTCGCGGGCGCGCTGGCGGGCATTCACGCCGCGCTCGCGCGTCGAACAGACATCCGAGAGGCCGCGCGCCGAAAACGAATCCGGGAACAGCACGGCGAAGCCGGCGCCGACCAGCCGTTTCGCCCAGTCGCGATGGCGCCGCGCCAGCCGGCCGTCGGCGGCCCGCAACCCGCCGCAGCCATGCAGCGCGACGATCGCGGGAAACGGCCCGGCGCCTTGCGGCTTCAGCAACTCCCCGGTCAGCGCCGGGCCATCGCCCCGCGCAATCGACACTGGTTCGGCGCGCGCCGGCGCGAAGCCGACGATGAGGCTGAGGAGGATGATCGCGATGCGCATGCCCGCCATCATGGCGCCATCGCGCGGTATGCGACAGCTCAGCGGCCGGGCTGGAGCGCCTTCGCCATCGTCGCGCCGCGCGCTTCGCCGTCGATCGGCCCGGAGTAACGACCCTCGGCGGCGAGCCGCCGCTGGATTTCGATCCGCACGTCGCGCTCGATCGAGCGCCAGCGCGCCAGCACGGCCGGCGGCGCGAAAGCGCCGTCGCGACAGCCGAGCGCGCGCAGATGCTGCGTCGCCGCCAGTTCGACGTCGCGCGCCCCGCCCTCGCCGCGCCCCGCCATCTCCGCCAGCTCGTCGGCCGCGTCGCCGTGGCAGAAGCCGGTCGTACGTTCGAGTTCGGCGCGCGCGGCGATGGGATCTTTCGGACCGCCGAGTCCGGCGCGCAGCAGACGCGCGTGATCATAGGCCGCGTCGATCTGCCCGGCCTTGCTGGCGAGGCGATACAGCCGGCGCGCCGACACCATGTCCTTCGGCCCGCCGCGCCCCTGCTCGAGCATGCGCCCGAGCCGCCAGCGCGCCAGCCGCGTGCCGGCGTCGGCGTAGAGCGCCCGGGCGCGCGTCGGCTGCGCCTCGCCGCCGACGCCATATTCGAGCATCTTGCCGTAGAGCTCGCGCCCCTGCGCTTCGCCCGCAGTCGCCGCCTCGCGCAGCCATTCGCGCGCCTGCCGGCGGCGCGCCTCGCGCTCGCCGTCCGCGCCGGTCTCGGGTCCGAACACGATGCGCCCGTCGCGCCGGCGCTCCATCGCGTCGGCGCGGAACAGCGCCAGCGCGCGCGCGACCTTGGCCTGCGCGACGCCCGTCTGCTGCTGCGCGGCCGCGGGCGTCGGCGCAAACAGCGCCAGCGCGGCGATCAGCACAGCGAGAACGGGAGCGCGCGACCTCATCGCGACATCCATAATCGCTGCGCCGGCGCCGCGCTCGTTTGCCCTGCGTTAGGGTTGACGCCGGACCGCTCTCAACGGATCGCGCTGGCGAGCATCATCGGCCCGAACGTCATGAATCCGATCTGCTCGTGCAGGTGGCCGCGCAGGTTGCCGACGTCGCTCCACGCCGGGGCGGGCAGATAGACCCAGCCCGGCCGACCCGCGCGCTCCGCCGATTTGGCGCCGACATGGGCGGCGTTCTGCGTCACGCTCCAGTTGACGCAGCCCGTGAAGCTCTGCGCCACCTCGTGCTTGACGATGATGTTGGCGCCGTCGAAATCCATCTGTTCGCGCAGGATGCCGCTCGACCCCATCTTCTTGCCGAAGCGGAAGAGATGATCGACGCCCGAACTGAAGCTGGCGACGCCGATCTGCTGCGCCTCCTGAAACTTTCCCGTGCGCCCGAGCGATATCTGGATCGCCGCCAGAATGTCGTTGATCGTCTCCCGCGCGGTCGCCGCGAACATGTTCGCCGAGGGCGAGTCCTGCCGCGACGACAGCGTCATGAACGGCACGATCAGCGCCATTTTCTTGGCGGAAGCCATGTGCGTGCCCTGGGTCCAGACGTAGCGCCGCACGGTTTCCCAGCGTCCCGAAAAGGTCTTGTAGGTGGCGTTGTCGGCTTCACCCATCGTGTCGGGATGAAAATAGACATAGGCGCGCGAAAAGTCCGTCGTGCCGGCCGGCACGGCGGCGCCGACCCAGAACGTCGCGCCGCCCTTCTCGATCTCGAACAGGAACTCGTGGATCGATCCCTTGGCCATGTCCTGCTTGAGTTTCGACTGCACGCTGAACGGCCAGAACAGGAAGGGAACCATGCTGCCGAATGTGACCATCGGGATGCTGTTCTCGTGCGCCTCGGTCAGATCCCTGCCGAGCGTCTGGCGGAAGCGCAGCACCTTCAGATCGATGAAATTCGGCTTCGGCGGGGTCGGCGCCGGCGCCGGCTTGCCGGCCAGCGCGTCGAGCTTGCGCAGCGTCGTTCCGCGCGGATCGACGACGCCGTCGGCCTTCTTCAGTTCGCCCTTCAGCACCAGGACAGCCTGGAACGCCATGATCGCGGCCGCCAGCATCGGGTTGCACTGGCGATCATCGCCCGGCTCGGGTTTGACGGCGGGCGCGCCGCGCTGGCCGCCATTGCCGATGTCGATGTTCCACAACAGATCGATGATCTTGCGCTGGTCGCGCTTCAGGCTGAGCACCGGCGTGACGCCGTTGCGCAGTCCCACTGGCCCCTCCAGGGTCGTCATGTGCGAGCCCTCGCGCCACGCCCCCGCCGTTCCGGCGGTGATGGCGTCAAGACAGCATCTCAGTGATTTACGGAAGGTCCTGTGCGCTGGCGCACACGCCTCGGCTCAGCCCGCGCCGACCCGGCGCAGCGCCTCGGGCAGACGCCGCGGCCGCCCGCCGGCGACGCAGGCGATGCGCGCCCGCGCCTCGACCAGCCGCTCGGCGCCGCGCAGCACCGTCTGGGCGAGGTCCGCCGAAGCCCCGCCAAGCTCGGCGACGCGCGTCTCGACGGTCAGCACATCGTCCATCCGCGCCGGCTTCAGCCAGTCGATCGTCATCCGCCTGACGACGAAGGCGAAGGGCGCAGCGCCGGCGTGGATCGCGCCTTGATCGAGGCCGATCGCGCGCAGCCATTCGGTGCGTCCCCGCTCCATGAAACGCAGATAGGAGGCGTGATAGACGACGCCGGAAAAATCCGTGTCCTCATAGTAGACGCGCAGCTCGAAGCGGTGCGGCTGCATCTCACCGCCGCTTGCGGATCGAGGAGGTGACGTCCACGGCCTCGTCGGCCGCAGGCCCGCGTCCGAGCCCGCCATAGGGATGCGGCCCGGCGAGCGGGCGCGGGCCGAGCCGCGTCGGCGCGCCGATCGCGACCGGCGGCGTCGGCCGGCCGGCCGACAGCAGCGAGGGCGGCGCGATCGTCGCGGGCCTCAGCGGCGGGGCCGGCGGCGCGGCGATCGCCAGCGTGCGCATGCCGCGGCCGGACGAGGCGACGTCGATCTCGTCCTCGATCTCGGGCGGATCGGGCAGATCGTCGAGCTTGCGGCCGGGGCCCGGGGCGAGCTGCGGTTCGGGCCTCGGCTTGCAGATGCGCCGCGGGCCGGTCGAGGTCGCGCCGTGCCGGGCGAGATCGAGATGGAAATGATCGTAGTGGAAGGCGTCGGCGCCCGGGCCGAGAACGGTCGTGAAAATCTCGCAGGCGCCGGCCAGACTCTCGCGCAGGAACGCCTGCTCCTGCGCGTCCTCGGATTTCCAGCCCTTGGCGATCGAGACGACGCGTCCGTCGGCGAGACGGAAACCGGCGATGTCGAAGGCGTTGCCGAAGGAATGTTCGGACAGCCGCGCGCCGCGCTGGTTGTTCATGCCGCGGCAGGCGTAGCCGCCGACGCGCTCGAGCCCGACGACGCCATGGCCGAAGCGCGCCTGCGCGGCGGGCTGAACGACCTCCGACACCCAGCGGTCGAGTTCGGAAATGACCGGACAGGCGAGCGTCACCGGCGCCGAGAACGCCACCGCGCCGTCGCCGAGCGCGGCGACTTTGAACGGATGATCCATGCCGCAGATGCCGGGCCCGTCGATCTCGCGCGCCGGCTGCAGATAGGCCGAGACGCGGATGCGCTTTTCGGCCAGGCACGCGTTCTCCGCCTGGCCCCGCCAGGCCGGACGTTGCGGGCGCTCGAAAACCGAGCAGCCCGCAAGCCCCGCCAGAAACGCGGCGGCGACGTATGGCAGAACGCGACGCGCCATTCGTCGACAAATGCGCGCATTCCGTTAAGACGCGATGAACCATGCCGGGCGCGTCATGCGCCAAAACGGGAGGTGAGGTCATGATCCGCATCGCACTGGCCGGAAGCACGGGCTGGGTCGGCCGCGCCCTTGTCGCCGCGATCGCCGCGTCCGACGATCTGAAGCTCGTCGCGGCGATCGCCCGCAACGCCGCGGGCCGCGACGCCGGTGAAGCAGCGGGGATCGCCCCGCTCGGCGTCGCCATCGCCCGCGACATCGGCCATGCGTTGGAGACGCCGAGCGACGTGCTGATCGACTACACCAAGCCGGATGCCGTGAAGCATCACGCCCTCGCCGCGCTGGCGCATGGCCGGCACGTCGTCATCGGAACCTCCGGCCTCGGCGCGGAAGATTATGCGAAGATCGACGTCGCCGCCCACGAGGCGGGCAAGGGCGTCATCGCCGCCGGCAATTTCTCGATCACCGCGACGCTGATGAAGAAGTTCGCGCTGGAAGCGGCCAAGTATGTCGCCGACGTCGAGGTCATCGACTACGCCTCGGGCAAGAAGCCGGATACGCCCTCGGGCACGGGCCGCGAGCTCGGCGAATTGCTGGCGGCCGCGCGCCTGGCCGGCACGTCGAAGCCGGTCGCCGAACTCGGCGGGTTGCGCGAGACGCGCGGCGCGGCGGTCGGCGCGCCGCGCCCCGTGCAGGTGCATTCGCTGCGCATGCCGTCCTTCGTGCTGAGCTGCGAGGCGATCTTCGGCGCGCCCGACGAGCGTCTGACGATCCGCCATGACGCCGGCGCGTCCGCCGCGCCCTATGTCGCCGGCACGCTGCTCGCCGCGCGCAAGGTGAGCGGGCGCGTCGGCCTGACGCGCGGCATCGATTCGCTGCTGTAGAGGCGCGTCAGTCGAGGCGCTCGAGCCGCACGCGCACCGGGCCATCACGGTCGAGGAACGTGACGTCGCCGGTCGCGCGCCCGAGATGAATGATCCCGGGCTGAGGCACACGTCCGTCGCGATAATAGATGACGAAATGCGTGTCGCTCCACAGCCCGAGCGTTCCGGTCGAAAAATCGAGCCGTCGCGCGACGGCGGGCAACGCCGATGGCAGGAAGCCGGTCTTCTCCTGTCGCAAATGGTCGCGCATCTCGATGTCGAGAGGCAGCATCCTGACGAGCGCGTGCGTCGCCGCGTTGTCGATGAGCACGGCCGTCGTCTCGCCCCACGGCGAGGCGATGCGGATGCGCTCCTGCGCCGTTGCGATCGTCGCCGCCGCGCCGGCCAGAGCGAAAGCCAGGAACCGAGCAAGTCTTCTCAACGTCGCCGCTCCAGACTCAGAACGGATTCCACGTCGGCTCGGGCGTGAATTTCAGATAGCCGATGTTGACGCCGAGCCGGGCCCCGACGCCGGCGCGGATCGGGGCGACGACGATGTCGTTGGCGGTCAACGCCGTGAAGCCGAGCCCGCCGATGAAATAGGCCGAGCCGTCGACGCCGACGAAGCGCTGATGCATCGCGTCGACAGCCGGCAGATTGTAGACCAGCATCATGGTGCGGGCGCCGTCGGCGCCGGCGTCGAAGCCGATCGAGGGGCCCTGCCAGAAGATGCGGCGGTCGCCGGCGTTGCGCGTGTACATCATGCCCTCGCCATAGCGCAGCCCGCCGACGAAGGCGCCGGCGGCCTCCTGGCCCAGCACATAGGCGTTGGGCTGCCCCCAGCGCGAGGCCGCCTCCTGCACCAGTTCTGCGAGCGTGCGCGAGATCGAGCCGAAGAACTTGTGACCGGTGTCGACGATCTCGTTGTTGGAGAAGCTGCGCGGACGCTGCGATTGGGCCTGCGCGGGCGCGCCGCCGGCCGCGGCCGCGACGACCCCCGTCAGTCCTGCGATGACCTCGCGTCGAGTGCGCATCGATGTCTCCCCTGATCGGCGATCGCCCGGAAGCTGCGCGGCGATCGTGACCCGCGCATGGCCGGCGCATGGCGCCGGCGGGACGGAAAGTCCGGGGAGGCTAGGCCGGTATGGTTAACGAAACCTTGCCGGCGCGGCCGGATCGCCCCAGGCGACGAAGGGGCCGTTGCGGTAGCCCTCCTCGCACTTGCCGTAGCGGAAGGGCGCGCCGTCGGGCGTCAGCACCACGCCGCCGGCCGCCGCCAGCACCGCCTGCCCGGCCGCCGTGTCCCACTCCATGGTCGGCGTGAAGCGCGGATAGACGTCGGCCGCCGCCTCGGCGATGCGGCAGAATTTCAGTGAAGAGCCGGCCCCGGCGCGCGCCGCGATCGGCAGCCGGGCGAGGAAGGCCTCGGTGCGTTCATCGCCATGCGAGCGGCTCGCCAGCGCGGTCAACGCCGCCGGCGCCGGCCGGCAGGCGATCGCGCGGCGCTCGCGCGGGACGCCTTCGCAGCGCCCGACGCTCGCCATGTGCGCCCCGTCGCCGCCCGTCCACAGCCGCCCCGCGGCCGGCGCGACCACCGCGCCGGCGACCGGCGCGCCGTCCTCGATCAGTGCGATGTTGACCGTGAACTCGTCGTTGCGCTGCAGGAATTCGCGCGTCCCGTCGAGCGGATCGACGAGGATGAAGCGCGCCGGGCAGCGCGGCGCGCCGGCGCGCGCCACGGTCTCCTCGGCGACCACGGCGACGCCCGGCAGTTCGCGCGCCAGGCGCTCGAGGATCAACGTCTCGGCCCGCGTGTCGGCCTCGGTCACCGGGCTCGCATCCGCCTTGCGGGCGACGCCGCAACCGCGATCGTAAAGATCGAGCACCAGCGCGCCGGCCTCGATGGCGATGCGGGCGAACAGATCGGCGAGATCCGCCAGGGCGCGGCGATCGTGCGAGAGGGAAGCTTGCGAGCCGGAATTGTGCGACATCAGGCGGTCCCGACCGGCGGCCGGAGGGGCCGCGGGCGGCGCGCTTTGCAAGCCGCGACGCCGCTTGTATCACGGTTCGCGTCGCCTCGCCTGCGGGCCTGCGCGATTCGCCGGGCGCGACGCCCGCCAGCACAGACGCTCAGGACGCCCCATGACCGCGCTTCTCGCTCTCGACCCGCTCGATCTCGCCGCGCTGCTGTGTTCGAAGGTCTGTCACGACGTGATCAGCCCCGTCGGCGCCATCGTCAACGGCCTCGAGATGCTGGAGGACGAGAAGGACCCGGAAACGCGCAATTTCGCGCTCGATCTCGTCAGGAAGAGCGCGACCTCGGCCTCCGCCCGCCTGCAGTTCTGCCGCCTCGCCTATGGCGCTGCCGGCTCGGCCGGCGCCTCGATCGACACCGGCGACGCCGAGAAGGTGGCGCGCGGCCTGCTCGAGGACGACAAGACCAAGCTGGTCTGGAACGCCCCGCGCGTGCTCCTGCCCAAGAACAAGGTCAAGCTGATCCTCAACATGTGCCAGATCGCCGCCGCAGCCATTCCCCGCGGCGGCGTCGTCGAGGCGACGATTTCGGGCGAGGGCGAGGCCGCCGCCCTGTCGGCGCGCTCCTCCGGCGCCTATTTCCGCCTCGCCCAGAGCGTGCCGCAGATGCTCGCCGGCCAGCCCGAGAGCGGCGCCGTCGACGCGCATGGCATCCAGGCCTTCTACACCGGCCTCGTCGCCCGCTCCTCCGGCATGACGCTCACCATCGCGCCGGAAGAAGGCGCCGTGACCATCGCCGCCGCCCCGGCCGCGGCGGCGGCCTGACCCGCCGGTAACGCCGCGTTAACCTTGCCGCCGTCTTAACTGGTTCGCGCCGCGTCCGGATTTCCCCCGTCTTTCCGGGCCTGTCGCGAAATTGACCGATTCTGCCGGCAAGGACGGCCCGCTCGCCGCCGCGCCGCGCTGGACCGGCCGCACGATCCGCCCCACGAGGACGCGCTGATGAACCCTGCCGAGATCGCCTCCGGCGCCCTGTCGGGCCCGGCCGCGGAAGTGTCCTTGTGGGCGATGTTCTGGGGCGCCCATTTCGTCGTCAAGCTGGTGATGGTCGGCCTGTTGCTCGCCTCGGTGTGGAGCTGGGCGATCATCTTCAACAAGACCGTGCTGTTCGCCCAGACGCGCAAGGCGATGGACCGTTTCGAGGAGAGCTTCTGGTCCGGCAATTCGCTCGAGGAGCTCTACAAGAGCCTCGTCGACAAGCCGACCACCGGCGCAGCCTCGCTCTTCGTCGCCGCGATGCGCGAATGGAAGCGCTCCTTCGAGACGGCGCGCGGCGCCTTCATGGGCCTGCACGCGCGCATCGAGAAGGTGCTCGACGTGTCGATCGCCCGCGAGGTCGAGCGGCTGGAGTCGCAGCTTCTCGTTCTCGCCACCGTCGCCTCGGCCGGGCCCTTCATCGGCCTGTTCGGCACGGTGTGGGGCATCATGACCTCGTTCCGATCGATCGCGGCCTCGAAGAACACTTCGCTCGCCGTCGTCGCGCCCGGCATCGCGGAGGCGCTGTTCGCCACGGCGATCGGCCTGTTCGCGGCGATTCCGGCGCTGATCGCCTACAACCGGTTCCAGGGCGAGGTCGCCAAGCTGCAGGCCCGGCTCGAGACCTTCGCCGACGAATTCTCGTCGATCCTGTCGCGCCAGATCGACAGCCACGTCGCCGATCGCGACCGCAACCGCGCTGCGTGAGGAGAGCGCCGCCATGGGCATGAGCGCATCGGCCGGACGCAAGGGCGGGCGCCGCCGCCGCGGCACGCCGCGCTACGGCGCCATGGCCGAAATCAACATGACGCCGTTCATCGACGTCATGCTGGTGCTGCTCATCATCTTCATGGTCGCCGCCCCGCTGCTCGCCACCGGCGTGCCGATCGACCTGCCGCAAACGAAAGCCGCCCCGCTCAACATCGAGCAGAAGCCGATCGCCATCGCCATCGACGAGCGCGGCCAGATCTTCCTGATGGATCAGCCTGTGCGCGCCGAGGAGATCGTCGGCCGCCTGCAATCCCTCGCCCGCAACGGCTATGAGGAGCGCATCTACATCCGCGGCGCGCGCGCCGTGAATTATGGGCGCGTCGCCGAGATCATGTCGCTCGTCACCGGCGCGGGCTATAAGAAGGTCGCGCTCGTCACCGAGCCGGAGGGCAAGTGACGCCGTGGACGGCGAACGCGCATCGCGGTTCGACTGGGGTCTCGCGGTCTCCGCGGGAACGCACGGCGCCTTGCTGCTGGCGACGCTGATCGCCTTCGCCGACACGCGCCGCTTCGACGAGGCGCAGGAGGCGCTGCCGGTCGAGGTCGTCACCGCCGCCGAACTCAACCAGATCATGCGCGGCGAGAAGACGGCGCGGCCCGCCGAGACGCCGCGCAGCCGCGCCGAGCAGCAGGCCGAGCGCGTCGAGCAGAAGCCCGAAACGCCGACGCCGCAGGCGACGCGCGACGTCCCCGTTCCGCCGCCGCCGCTGCGTCGCGAACCCGACCCGGGCGAGGCCGCCGAGCGCGCGCCGCCCGCGCCGACGCCGCCGCCCGCCCCGCCGCGCCTCGCCGCGACGCCGCCGCCGCGGCCCGAACCCGAAAAACCGGCCGAGGCGAAGCCCGAGCCGGACAAGGCCGAGCCGGTTCCCCAGCCGCCGCGTCGCCCCGAGCCGCCGAGGGCCGAGCCGAAGCCGACGCCGCCGGCGCGGCCGAAGCCGCCCGAACAGAAGCCGCCCGAGCCCAAGGCGGCCGAGGCGCCGCCGCGCCCGAAGGACGACCGGCCGCGCCTCGATCAGGTGGCGAGGCTGCTCGAGGAGAAGAAGCGCGAGGAGCAGAAGGCGGCGGCCAGGCCCCGCGCCGGCGAGGAGGAGCAGCCGCCCTCGAAATACGATCCCGCCAGCATCAGGAAGATGCTCAGCCGCGAGACCCCGCAGCAGAGCGCCGCGACGGGACGCGAAGTCTCCCGCACAGCCTCGCTCGGAACCGCGACCGCCAATGCGCCGCGCATGTCGCCCTCGCTGTGGGGCCAGCTCGACGGACTGTTGCAGGAGCAGTATCGCGAATGCTGGAACAAGCTCGGCTTCGATGGCCAGAGCTATGTTCCGCAGATCCGCGTCACCTACAACGCCGACGGCTCGCTCGCCTCGCAGCCGGTGCTGGTCAACCCGCCGGGCGAGCCGGCGCTGCGCGCCTTGGCCGACAGCGCCATGCGCGCCGTGCAGAAGTGCAATCCGCTGAAGATTCCGCCGCAATTTGCGCCCTATCACGCGCAATGGCGGGCCCGAACGCTGCGCTTCGATCCCGAAGAGATGTGATGCGCGCGCGCCGAATTCCGCCCGATTGTCCTGCTTGTCTGCCCGCCGGTCCCGGCGCAGCCCCGTCCGAGGAAGAGTCCGCCCCGCCATGTCCATGACGTTGTCCCGCCGTCGCGCGCTCGCCCTGACGGGCGGCCTCGCCGGCCTTGCTCTCGCCCCCGCCGCGCCTCTGCGCGCGCAGGAGCGCTACATCGATCTGACGATCCGCGGCGGACAGTTCCGTCCCGTCTCCGTCGCCGTGACGAATTTCGTCGGCGAGGCCGACGGCCCGCATCGCGTCGGCGCGATCATCACCGCCAATTTCCGTCGCTCGGTGTTCCTGTCGCCGGTCGATCCCAAGAGCTTTCCCGAACAGATCGCCAATCCCGATCAGCCGCCGCAGCTCGACCTGTGGCGCGCCGTCGCCGCGCAATTCGTCGTCACCGGGCGCACCGGCAAGGCGGCGGACGGGCGCATGCGCACCGAGTTCCGCCTGTGGGACGCGACCAGCGGCCAGCAGGTCGCCGGCCAGCAATATGTCACCGACGCCAACAATGGCCGGCGCGTCGCGCACATCGTCTCGGACGCGATCTTTGCCCGCATCACCGGCGAGAAGGGCGTGTTCGATTCGCGCGTCGTCTTCGTCGACGAGAGCGGGCCGAAGGAGCGTCGCCGCAAGCGCCTCGCCATCATGGATCAGGACGGCGCCAACGTGAAATTCCTGACGCGCGGCGACGATCTCGTCGTCACGCCGCGCTTCTCGCCGTCCTCGCAGGACGTGACTTTCATGTCGTTCGGCCAGGCCGATCCGCGCGTCTTTCTGCTGAACATCGAATCGGGCCAGCGCGAGGTGGTCGGCAATTTTCCCGGCATGACCTTCGCCCCGCGCTTCTCGCCGGACGGGCAGCGCGTGATCATGTCTCTGGCGCAGGGCAGCGCCGCCAATCTCTTCGCGATGGACCTGCGCTCGCGCGCCACGACGCGCCTGTCCGACGCCACCGCGATCGACACCTCGCCCTGCTATTCGCCCGACGGTTCGCAGATCGTCTTCGAATCCGATCGCGGCGGCGCGCAGCAGATCTACCTGATGTCGGCCAACGGCTCGGGCGCCAAGCGCATCTCCTTCGGCGAGGGGCGTTACTCGACGCCGGTCTGGTCGCCGCGCGGCGATCTCATCGCCTTCACCAAGCAGAAGGCCGGCGCCTTTTCGATCGGCGTGATGCGGCCCGACGGCTCGGGCGAGCGCATCCTCACCGAGGGGTTCCACAACGAAGGCCCGACTTTCGCGCCGAACGGGCTCTACGTGATGTTCTTCCGCGATCCCGGCGGCCAGAGCGGCGCGAAAATCTTCATGGCCGATGTTTTCGGCCGCGCCGAATTCGCCGTCCCGACCCCGGCCTGGGCCTCCGACCCGGCCTGGGGTCCGCTGCTGAGCTGAGCCGGCGACAAAAAAGCCCGCTTGCGCCGGAATGGCGCAAGCGGGCTCTGGCGGCCGGTTCCTGGCGCATGCCGACGACGTCGAGAGCTAGGCCGCCGTCGGACGAGACCCATCGGTTCGCGATGAAATAACGCGCCATTCCCCACGTCGGGCCCAGCCAACGCCGCGCCCGCCGTCGCCGCCGAGTGACATGCGAGGGATCGCCGTCCTCATTGCGTTACGATAGTTGAAACGCCCGCCGCCAATCCAGCGTCAACGGCCGCCGGAAGCGGCTCGGCCTGCGACGCGAGGTCGCGCATTCAGGGCGGGTTCAGCGGCAAATTGCGAGTTTTCCGCCGCACGATCCGCCCGGATCGGGCGGTGAGGCGGCCGGGCGCGACAGATTGGGACGTTGCGTCCGGTCCATTTCCCGACATGGAGAATGAACATGACGTCCACCATCACGCGGCGCCGCGCCCTCATGGCCGGCGCGGCTGTCGCAGCCGCGGCGAGCCCCGCTGTCGCCGCCGGTCTCGGCGCGCCGTCCGGCGACACCGCCATCGGCAAGCTCTGGGCTGAGGCCGAGACGCTGCGCGGCAAGCTCGACGCTTACGCCGCCGACGTCGCCGCGGCCGAGCGCCTCGGCGGCATTCCCGGCTGGATGCGCCTGTCCGGCGAGGCCCATGCGCTCGGCCAGGCGCGCTACGAGGCGCTGGTGTCGATCCTGAAGGCGACGCCGGCCACGGCCGACGACCTGCGCCTGATGGCGCGCGCCGCCCAGTCGAACGACATGGCCAACGGCCCGCAGCTCTGGGCCGCTCGTCAGACGCGCGAGGCGCTCGCCTCCTTCGCCGCCGCCTGACCGGCTGCGCAACGAGAAAGACGCGCCGGTCCGCCGGCGCGTCGACGCAGGCGCGGCCGTATTCCCGCCATCAACGCCGCGTTTACCATCGGGCCAGTTGCGCAAATGCGACAGAGAAAAGCAGGTCGGCGTCAAGGTTGACGGAACCTTCGCTTAACGATGCGGCGCTACCTGTCGCAAACGGCGGGCGGCGATGACGAGGAGCATGCGATGAGGTTCGAGACGATGCGCGCCGGCGTCCTGGCGACCGCTCTGATGGCGTTGACGGTCGCCGGCTGCGCTCGGTCGCCGGGCGAGGGCCAGGACGGGCTCGCCGGCCGCGCCGGCGCGGCGACGCCGGGCAGCGTCCAGGATTTCGCCCAGAATGTCGGCGATCGCGTCTTCTTCGAATCCGATTCGACCGAACTGACCGCCGCCTCGCAGACGACGCTCGACAAGCAGGCGGCCTGGCTGACGCGCTATTCGCAATACAGCTTCACCGTCGAGGGTCATGCCGACGAGCGCGGCACGCGCGAATACAATTTCGCCCTCGGCGCCCGCCGCGCCGAGGCGGTCAAGACCTATCTGGCGGCCCGCGGCGTCGCCGTCGGCCGCATCCGCACCACCAGCTTCGGCAAAGAGCGGCCGGTGGCGGTGTGCAACGACATTTCCTGCTGGTCGCAGAACCGGCGCGCCGTGACGGTGCTGCCCGGCGCGTCCTCGTGACGGAGTGAGCGCATGGCGCGCGCCCTGACCAAAGCTCTCGGCGCGGCCGGCTTCGCCGCCTGTCTGGTGGGGCCCGCCGCCGCGCAGCTGCTGCCGCCCGGCCAGGTGCCCGGCGGTCAGCCCGGCGGCTACGTCCAGCAGGACGCCGCCAATCTCGCCGTTCGCATCGACCGGCTGGAGAACCAGATCCGGGCGCTGAACGGCCAGATCGAGCAGTTGCAGTTCAACAACCGCCGGCTCGAGGACACGCTGCGCAAGTTCCAGCAGGACGTCGAGTTCCGCCTGCAGGGACAGGCCGGCGGGGCTGCACGCCCCGGCCAGCCGGCGCCGCAGCGGCGCGGCGAGGCCGAAACGCCGCCGCCCGTCGCCGCAGCGCCTGCCTCGCCTGGCGGGGCGACCCCTCAGGCCGCCCCTGGCGCCCGTCCGC
>JAEULW010000102.1 GCA_016793505.1 Methylobacteriaceae bacterium
CGGCTTCGGGGCGACTTCGCTCGGCCTTGCCGCGCCCGGCGACGCGCAGGCGTTGGCGCAGGATGTCGAGATCGCCCAGACCCCGGATTTCGGCCGCGTCCTCATCGGCGACCGGCCGGTCGCGGCCGGCCAGCGCATCGCCCTCGCCGACGCCTCGCGCCTGTCCTTCCAGGCGCCGATCGGCAGCGAGCGCCGCTCCGGCCGCATCGCGCTGCGCCTGCCCGACAGCCAGGTCGTCGCCCAGCTCGACGTCAAGCCGGCGCTCGATCCGTGCGACGCCGAGGCGGGCGCCCCGCTCGACCTGCAGGGCGTCACCGGCGGCAAGCTTCCCAACGAGATCGGCCCGGCCGCGCTCGAGGCCTGCCGCGCCGCCGCCGCGCGCGAGCCGGGCGTCGCCCGCTTCCAGTATCAGCTCGGCCGCGCCCTGCTCGCCCAGCGCAACCCCGCAGAGGCCCGTCAGGCGATCGCCGAGGCGGCGCGCAAGCGCCACATGCGGGCGATCTGGGAGCAGGGCAATTTCTATGCGCTCGGCGCCTTCGGCGCGCCCGATCTCGCCCAGGCCGCGGCGCATTACCAGTCCTGCGCGGCGGGCGGCGACCCCTATTGCCTGCTCTCCTACGGCAAGGCGCTGTTCTACGGACAGGGCGTGCCGGCGAACACGACGCGCGGTCTCGAACTGATGCTGCGCTCGGCCGAACTCGGCCATACCTATGCGATGAACGAGCTCGGCTTCATTTTCACCTACGGCCGCAACATCACCACCGACATCGAGCGCGGCCTGCGCTTCTACGAATCCGGCGCCGACCGCACCGACATCTATTCGTACAACAATCTCGGCCTCGTCTATCTGCGCGGCGCCGGCCGTCCCGCCGATCCGGCGCGGGCGCTGGATTTCTTCCGCAAGTCGGCCGAAGGCGGCCATCCCTATGCGCCGACCAATATCGGCCGCATGTATCGCGACGGCGTCGGCGTGCCCGCCGATCCGCGCGAGGCGGCGCGCTGGCTGGCGATGGGCGCCGAGCGCGGCGACTACTGGGGCGCGCTGGATCGCGGCCGTCTGGCGTCCGATCCATCCGAGGCGGCGGGCTATCTCGGCCTCGCCGTCTGGCTCAACAAGCTGCGCGACAACACCGACCCCGACCGCCAGGCCGAAAAGCTGCTGGCCGGGCTGAAGGACGCCGACAAGAAAAAGGCCGCGAGCAGGCTCGAGGCCGAACTCGGCCGCGACGCCCGCGCCGTCAAGGCCGCCAACGCCGACCTGCGGCTGGCCGCGCTCGCCGAGCGCGCCTGGCGCAAACGCAATCCACGCTTCGATCTGTTCTGAGACGAGGGGAGAAATTTCATGACACGTTCGCCAGCGCCGTTGCGCATCGCCCTGCTCGGGTCGGCCTTTCTCGGCGCCGCGGTGCTGATCGCCGGCTGCCAGTCGACCCAGGAGCCCTATGCCGGCGGGCCCCGCCCCGCGGCCCGCGCCGCCGATTCGCGCGCGCCGGTCGCCCGCGCCGGCGCGCCGCGCTCGGGCCCCGTCGCCGCCACGCAGGCGCCCTCGACCGGCCCCCGCACCGCCAGCCGCTCCAGCGTCGGCGTCGGTGAAAGCGGCTCCGGCGGCGCGGCGTCCGGCGCAGGCGCAGGCGCAGGCGCAGGCGCGGGCGCGAGCGGCACGGGCGGCGCCAGCGGCACAGGCGGCACGGGCGGAACCGGCGGCACAGGTGGAACCGGGGGCACGGGCGGAACCGGCGGCACGGGCGGAACCGGCGGCACCGGCGGCACCGGCGGCACAGGTGGAACCGGCGGAACCGGCGGCACGGGCGGAACTGGCGGCACCGGCGGAACCGGCGGAACCGGCGGCTCCTCGGGCAGTTCGGGCGGCGGCTGGTCCGATCGTCGCCTCAAGCGCGACATTCGTCGCCTCGGAACCTCGCCGCGCGGCCTGCCGATCTACGCCTTCCGCTATGTCTGGGGCGGGCCGGACTTCGTCGGCGTGATGGCGCAGGACCTGCTCACCCTCGCGCCCGACGCGGTGATCGTCACCGAGAGCGGCTACATGATGGTCGATTACGACCGCATCGACGTGAAGATGACGACGCTCGAGGCCTTCGAGCCGGCGCTGCGCTGAATGACGCAGTCCGCGTCCGGCGGGTCGGCCGCGTCAGGCGCCGACCCGGGGGACGAGACGTTCGCCCGCCCGCCCTCCGCCATCGCCTGGCGGACCGGCGTGGCGGGCGCGTTCGCCGCATTGGCGGCGCTGATCCTCGGCGTGCGCTCCGACCTGTCGCCGGCCACGGCGGCGCTGCTCGTGCTCGCCGCGGCCTTTCTCCCGCCGCTGCTGCTTGACGGCCTGCCGCGGCTGCGCGGACGTGCGCCGGCGCGCTTCGACAGCGACCGTCTGATCGCCAAGCTCATCGGCGCGCTGTGCGCGCTCGGCGTCGCCACCCTCGCCGTGGCGATCTTCCCGTTCTTTCATCGCGACGAACTCGCGCCGCTGATCGCCGCCGCCCCGACCGCTCTGGCGGTTTTCGCCCCGCTGATCGCCGCCTATGTCGCGCTGACCGACCGACTGGTCGAGGCGCCTGAGGACGGGCTGCACGCGCTCGGCCTCGCCGTGCTCGGCAAGCCGTTCGATTCCGCCCGCCTCGCCGATTTCCTGCGCACGCTGGCGATCAAGCTGTTCTTCTTCACCCTGATGTTCGCCTATCTGACCGCCGACATCGCCTTCTATCGCGAGCGCGGCCTGCCGACCGCCCTCGCCTCCCATGCCGATGTGATGGCGCTCAACCGGCTGATCTTCACCTGCGACACGGCGCTGGCCGCGCTCGGCTATCTGGCGACGCTGAAGCTGTTCGACTGGCATGTGCGCGAAGCCGATCCCTCAGCCTCGGGCTGGGCCGCCTGCCTCGTCTGCTACGAGCCGTTCTTTCCGGCCCTCGTGAACGCCTTCCTCGGCTATTCCACCGGCGAGGCCTGGCGCGGCGTGGTCGCGGAAGGCGGCGCCGTCTACTGGCTCTGGGTCTGCGCCGTGCTCGGCTGCAATTTCGTCTACCTGCTGGCGACCGTCGCCTTCGGGCCGCTGTTCTCCAACCTGACGCGCCGGCGCATCGTCACCGCCGGCCCCTACGCGCTGACCAAGCACCCGGCCTATCTCGCCAAGAACGCCGGCTGGTGGATCGCCGATCTGCCCGGCTTCCTCGCGCTCGCGCCGGTCGAAGCCCTGCGCAAGGCGGCGATGCTCGCCTGCGTCTCGGCGATCTACCGGGCGCGCGCCGTCACCGAGGAGCGCCTGCTCGCCGCCGATCCCGTCTATGGCGCCTATGCCGACCATATCGCGCGCCACGGGCTGGTCGCACGTTTGCGCCGGGCCTTCGCGGCGCGCCTCAGAAGCTGATTTCGAGCACCGGCCCGGGCCCCTCGCCAGTCTCGGCCTTGGCCCCGAGTTCGACACGGATTTTCGTCGATTTGATGTGCAGGTCGGCCCCGAGCGTCGCCTTCGCCTCCGCGCCCCAGCCGCCGAAGATCTGCCGCGCCTGCGACTCGCTCATCTCGGCCTTGCCGGACAGGCTGATCGAGATCACGACGTTGCGGATGGCGCCGCGGGCGATGCGGTCTTTCAGCTTGCGCTGGACCGCCGTCCATTCGACGCCGACCTCCTTGAGCCGGCCATTGACGATCTCGAAGGTCGCCGCGAACTCGCCGGGCAGGTTGAGCCGCCGGCCCGTGGCGTCGGTGATGTCGAGTTCGAGCTGCGCCTTCAGCGCCACGCCGTGCTCGTCGAACGGGTCGATGACGAACTTGCGTTTGACGGCCGCTTCGCTCTCCCCGCCCCCGCCGCCGCCCGAAGACGCCTGCGCCTCTTCCAGCGTCGTCGACTCGAGCGTCGGAAACGGGTTCTTGCGAACCCCTGTGTCGACCGTGACGGTGTAGACGAACTGCGTCGTCGGGGCTTCCTGATAGGGAATGTAGCCGTCGATGGCGTTCTCCCAGACGCCGAAGGCGACGAGCGAGTCGCGCGCCTCGCGCATCGCCTTCACATAGTGCGCCCTGGCGGCGTTGGCGAAGTCCGAACCGCTCGACTTCGGAAACAGGCCGATCATGATGATGTAGACGCCCGGATCGGTGATCGCCGCCATCCTGAGGGCGCGCGCCGCGCGCACCAGCTTCATGGTCCGGGCGCCGTCCGAATCGGACCAGTAGATCGTTTCAGTCGCGATCGCCATGGCGGGACTCCGCCGCTCCCCCGGAGCGCCGACGGCGCCCCGAAGGGGGCTGACGCTAGCGCGGCGGGTCGCGACGCGCGGTGCGTGATCGCACGTCACGGACCGCCGGCCCGATCCGGCCGGCGCCCTTGCCGCTGCCGGCCCGCCTCCGTATTACGGGACGACGGGCTGCGTCGGCGGGGCGCGGCGGACGAGGAGGCGAGCCATCACGACCATGCGCGCAGCGCCGGGCGGCCCCCGCCTCTTGCTGCGCCGGCTGCGCGAGGTCATGGCGCGGCCGGTGAGCGCGCAGGCGCGCCTCGACGAAATTGTCGTGCTGATCGCCTCCAACATGGTGGCGGAGGTCTGCTCGGTCTACGTGCTGCGCGCCGACGGCCGGCTCGAACTCTACGCCACCGAAGGCCTCAACCGCGAGGCGGTGCATCTGACCACGATGCGCGCCGGCGAGGGCCTCGTCGGCGCCATCGCCGAGTCGGCCGAGCCGCTGTCCCTGTCCGACGCGCAGGCCCACCCCGCCTTCTCCTACAAGCCAGAGACGGGCGAGGAGATCTACAACTCCTTCCTCGGCGTGCCGATCCTGCGCGGCGGCAACACGCTCGGCGTTCTGGTGGTCCAGAACCGGGCCCGCCGAACCTATTCGGAGGAGGAGGTCGAGGCGCTGCAGACCACGGCGATGCTGCTCGCCGAGATGGTCGCCTCGGGCGAACTGCAGACCATCGTCAAGCCGGGCGCCGACATCGCCGTGCGCCGGCCGATCGCGCTGAAGGGCGCGCCGATCGCCGAGGGCATCGGCCTCGGCCATGTCGTGCTGCACGAGCCGCGCATCATCGTCACCCAGATCGTCGCCGAGGACACCCAGCGCGAGATCGGCCGCCTCGAAAAGGCGATCGAAGAGATGCGCGCCTCGATCGACCAGCTGATCGAGAGCTCCGAACATGCCGGCCCGGGCGAGCATCGCGACGTGCTCGAAACCTTCCGCATGTTCGCCCATGACCGCGGCTGGCTGAAGCGCCTGCGCGAGGCCGCTTCCACCGGCCTGACCGCCGAGGCGGCGGTCGAGCGCGTGCAGAACGACGCCCGCGCCAAGCTGCAGCGCCAGACAGACCCCTATCTGCGCGAGCGCCTGCACGATCTCGACGATCTCGCCAACCGCCTGCTGCATCACCTGACCGGCAAGAGTCTCGTCGCCGCGCGCGAGGACATTCCCGACAACGCCATCCTCGTCGCCCGCACCATGGGCCCGGCCGCGCTGCTCGACTATGAGCGCGCCCGCCTGCGCGGCCTCGTGCTCGAGGATGGCGGCGCCTCGAGCCATGTCGCCATCATCGCCCGCGCGCTCGGCATTCCCTGCGTCGGCGAGGTCGCCAACATCACCACGCTCGTCGAACAGGGCGACGCCATTATCGTCGACGGTTCGACCGGCGAGGTGCAGCTGCGCCCGCAGGCCGACGTGGAATCGGCCTATGCCGAGAAGGCGCGGCTGCGCGCCCGCCGCCAGGAGCGCTACAGGCAGCTCGTCGATCTGCCGGCGGTGACCGTCGACGGCGTCGAGATCGGCCTGCACATGAACGCCGGCCTGCTGATCGACCTGCCGCACGTCGCCGAGATGAACGCCGATTCGATCGGCCTGTTCCGCACCGAACTGCAGTTCATGCTGGCCGCCAACTTCCCGCGCACCAGCCAGCAATACGAGCTGTATCGCGCCGTGCTCGACGCCGTGCCGGACCGGCCCGTCACCTTCCGCACGCTCGACATCGGCGGCGACAAGGTGCTGCCCTACATGTCGACGCTCGACGAGGAGAACCCGGCGCTCGGCTGGCGGGCGATCCGCATCGGCCTCGATCGGCCGGGCCTGTTGCGCTCGCAGTTGCGCGCCATGCTGCGCGCCGCCGAGGGGCGCGACATCCGCATCATGTTCCCGATGGTGGCGATGGTCGAGGAGTTCGACGCCGCTCGCGCCATCGTCGATCGCGAACTCGCTCATCTGACGCGGCACGGCTACAAGCTGCCGCGCGGCCTGCAGCTCGGCGTGATGATCGAGGTCCCCTCGCTGCTCTGGCAGCTCGACGAGCTGATGAGCCGGGTTGATTTCGTCTCGGTCGGATCGAACGATCTGATGCAGTATCTCTACGCCGCCGACCGCGACAACAAGCGCGTCGCGAGCCGCTTCGACCCCCTGTCGCCGCCGATGCTGCGCTCGCTGAAGCTGATCGCCGACGCCGCCGTGGCGGCCGGCAAGCCGGCGACGCTGTGCGGCGAGATCGGCGGCCGTCCGCTCGAGGCGCTGGCGCTGGTCGCGCTCGGCTTTCGCGGCCTGTCGATGTCGCCGGCCTCGATCGGCCCGGTCAAGGCGATGATCCGCGCCATGAACGCCGGGCAGGCGAGTCGTCTGGTCAACGCGCTGCTCGCCAGGCGCGGCGCCGTCGCCAGCCTGCGCCCGCAGCTGATGGAGTTCGCGCAGGCGCACGATCTGCCGTTGTAGCGAAGCTCGCCGCCGCCGCTTCCGCGCCGCCGCTCCGGACCGCTTTCATGATCGCCGCCGACAAGCTCGAGACCATCCTGCGCCGCCACGCCGAACTGTCGCAGCGCCTGTCCGAAGGCGCCGGCGGCGACTTCGCGCAGCTCTCGCGCGAGCTCGCTGAACTCGATCCCGTCGTCGCCGCGATCCGCGACTGGCGCGCCAAGTCGGACGAGATCGCCGGCCTCGACGCGATGCTCGCCGAGCCCGCCCTCGACGCCGACATGAAGACGATGGCGCAGGACGAGCGCGGGCAGGCGACGGCCGCGCTCGAGGCGCTGACGCAGTCGCTGCGCCTCGCGCTGCTGCCGAAGGACGCCGACGACGACAAGAACGTCATTCTCGAGGTGCGCGCCGGAACCGGCGGCGACGAGGCGGCGCTGTTCGCCGGCGATCTCTTCCGCATGTATCAGCGCTACGCCGATCTGCGCGGCTGGCGCGTCGAGATCGTCTCGGTCAGCGAGGGAACGGTCGGCGGCTACAAGGAGATCGTCGCCGAGATCGGCGGCCGCGGCGCTTTCGCCCGGCTGAAATTCGAGAGCGGGACGCATCGCGTCCAGCGCGTGCCCGACACCGAGACGCAGGGGCGCATCCACACCTCCGCCGCCACCGTCGCGGTGCTGCCCGAGGCCGAGGAGATCGACGTCGCCATTCCCGATGCCGACCTGCGCATCGAGACGATGCGCGCCGGCGGCGCCGGCGGCCAGCACGTCAACAAGACCGAATCGGCGATCCGCGTCACCCACTTGCCGACAGGCGTCGTGGTGATGATGCAGGAGGAGCGCTCGCAGCATCGCAACCGGCAGAAGGCGATGACGCTCCTGCGTTCGCGCATTCTCGACCTCGAACGCCAGAAGGCCGACGCCGCCCGCGCCGCCGACCGCAAGGCGCAGGTCGGCTCGGGCGATCGCTCCGAACGCATCCGCACCTACAATTTTCCGCAAGGCCGCGTCACCGAGCATCGCATCGGCCTGACCCTCTACAAGATCGACAAGGTGATGACCGGCGAGGCGCTGGACGAGATCATCGACGCGCTCACCGCCGCCCGCCAGGCCGAGCTGCTGGCCGAGGGCGAGGCGTGAGCCAGCCGGCGGACTTCGCCGCCGGCCTCGGCCGCGAGGCGGCGCTCCGCGAGGCCCGGCGCCGCCTCGCCGCGGCCGGGCTCGAGGAGGCCGCGCTCGACGCCCGGCTGCTGCTCTGCGCCGCCGCCGGCGTCACGCCCGCCGGCCTGCTCGCCCGCCCGGACGCGCCGCTCGGGGCGGTCGCCGCCGCCCGGCTCGGCGGCTTCGTCGCGCGGCGCCTCGCCGGCGAGCCGGTGTCGCGCATTCTCGGCCGTCGCGGCTTCTGGACGCTCGATCTCGTGGTCTCGCCCGACGTGCTG
>JAEULW010000056.1 GCA_016793505.1 Methylobacteriaceae bacterium
GGCCGATGACGCCGTTCTTCGCCACCGCCGCGACGAGGACCAGCGCGACGCTCACGCCGGCGCCTGATCGGCGAGCCGCCACAGCGCCTGATCGGTGACGCGGCAGGTCGTCCAGCCGTCCATCAGTTCGGCCCCCTGCAGCTTGTAGAAGGCGATCGAGGGCTCGTTCCAGTCGAGCACCGACCATTCGAGCCGGGCGAGATTTTCCGCGACGCAGCGCTTCGCCAGGCCCGCCAGCAGCGCCTTGCCGACGCCATGGCCGCGCGCGGCGGGGCGCACATAGAGGTCTTCGAGATAAATGCCGTGCCTGCCGCGGAAGGTGGAGAAATTGTAGAACCACAGCGCGAAGCCGACCGGCTCGCCGCGCCACTCGCCGATGTCGCAGAAGGCGCGCGGCGCGGGACCGAACAGCGCCGCCGCGATCATCTCCGGCGTCGCGTCGACGGCGTGGCTGAGCTGCTCGTAGACGGCGAGCTCGCGCACGAGATCGAAGACCAGCGCCGCGTCGTCAGGGCGCGCCGGGCGGAGCCTCACGCTCATACCGCCACCGGCGCCCTGATCGCGGCATGCGGCTCGTAACCCTCGATGACGATGTCCTCGTAACGGAAATCGAAGATCGAGTTCACCCGCCGCGCGAAGCGCAGCCGCGGCAGGGCGCGCGGCGCGCGCGCCAGCTGCGTCGTCGCCTGCTCGACATGATTGGCGTAGAGATGCGCGTCGCCGAACGTGTGGACGAAATCGCCGACGGCGAGTCCGCAAGCCTCGGCCATCATCTGCGTCAGCAGCGCATAGCTCGCAATATTGAACGGCACGCCGAGAAAGATGTCGGCCGAGCGCTGGTAGAGCTGGCACGAGAGCTTGCCGTCGGCGATGTAGAACTGGAACAGGCAGTGGCAGGGCGCGAGCGCCATCCTGTCGATCTCGGCCGGGTTCCAGGCCGAGACGACGAGCCGCCGCGAATCCGGATTGCGCCGGATTTCTTTCTCCACCCAGGCGATCTGGTCGACCACCCTCTTCTCTCCGTCGACGAAGCCGGTCCAGCTCCGCCACTGCTTGCCGTAGACCGGCCCGAGATCGCCGTTTGCGTCCGCCCACTCGTCCCAGATGCTGACGCCGTTCGCCTTCAGATAGGCGATGTTGGTGTCGCCCTTCAGGAACCACAGGAGTTCATGGACGATCGATTTCAGATGCAGCTTCTTGGTGGTGACCAGCGGAAAGCCCTTCGCCAGGTCGAAGCGCATCTGCCAGCCGAACACCGAACGCGTGCCGACGCCGGTGCGGTCGGTCTTGGCCGCGCCCTGTTCGAGCGTGTGGCGCAGGAGAGCGAGATAGGCGTCCATCGGGCGCGGGCCGGACTGTCGTGATTCGGGAGGAGCGGAGGCGCAATCTAGCCGATTCCGCGCCGCCCGCGAGGGGCGCGTCGCGCCCGGGCCGCCGCGCTTGCCGCCCCCCGCCCCGGCCTCTAGCCTCGCGCCATGTCGCTCGCGCTGCTCGCCGCCGCCTTCGCCGCCGGTTTTCTCTACATCGTCTCGCCCGGCCCGGCCTTTCTGGCGCTGTTCGCCCTCGCCGCGCAGGAGGGGCGCGGCGCCGGCGCGCGCTTCGTCGCCGGCCATCTCGTCGGCGACGTCGTCTGGGGCGCCCTGGCGCTCGCCGCCATCGTCGGCGTCAGCCAGATCGGCTGGGCCGACGCGCCGGCGCTGATGGGCGAGGCCTTCCTCGGCTTTCTCGCCGGCGATCTCGTGCTGGTGTTCTCCGCCGGGCTGCCAGCGGTGCGCCGCTTCGTCCTGCGCCATGGCGCATGGGTGACGCGCGGCGTCGGCCTGATGTTCATCGCCTTCGGCGCCAGGTCGATCGCCGACGCGGCGACCGGTTTTGCGAGGCGCAGCTGAGGAGGCCCGCATGACGCCGTCTCTCGAGGTCGCCGCCGGCGTCGTCGCCTTCTGGGAGGCGGCGGGCGCCGAGCGCTGGTTTTCGAAAAGCGCGGAGTTCGACGAGAAAATCCGCGCCCGCTATCTGCCGCTGGTCGAACGCGCCGCGCGCGGCGAACTCGACGGCTGGACGGACGAGCGCGAGGGTTCGCTCGCCCTGCTGCTGCTCACCGACCAGTTTCCGCGCAACCTGTTCCGCGGTTCGCCGCGCGCCTTCGCCACCGATGCGCAGGCGCTGGCGATCGCGCGCCATGCGGTCGAACAGGGCTTCGACATG
Source organism: Methylobacteriaceae bacterium (assembly GCA_016793505.1). Classification (GTDB taxonomy): domain Bacteria; phylum Pseudomonadota; class Alphaproteobacteria; order Rhizobiales; family Beijerinckiaceae. The sequence continues at coordinate 2,206 of JAEULW010000056.1, forward strand.
GCGTGGGAGAAGCCGCTGCGCACCTTCTACTATCTGCCCTGGATGCATTCCGAGCGGCTCGAGGACCAGCGCCGTTGCGTCGAGCTGTCGAAGAACGCCAACGAGGCGACGCAGCGCGCCGCGCGCGAGCATCTGGCGATCATCGAGCGCTTCGGCCGCTTCCCGCATCGCAACGCCGCGCTCGGACGCGCGACGACGCCGGAGGAGGCTGCGTTTCTCGCGCTGCCGGAGTCGTTCAAGGGATAGCCTCCCCGTCATGGCGAGGAGCGCAGCGACGAAGCCATCCATCGGCGGCGCAGCGCTCTGCGCATGTGGATTGCTTCGCTTCGCTCGCAATGACGGCGCGAGCCTCCCCGTCATGGCGAGGAGCGCAGCGACGAAGCCATCCATCGGCGGCGCAGCGCTCTGCAGGAATGGATGGCGTCGCTGCGCCCGCCATGACGCCTGATGCGACGCGCGCGCTCAGTTCAGCGCGCGGCCGCGTTGCGCGCTCGATTGCGGCCGGCGCAGGCCGATCGTCGCGCCGAGTTCGGCCGGCCGCGGCAGGCGGCCATGCGCCGCCTTCATCGCGGCGAGCGCCGCCTGGATGTCGGCCGGGAACGGCGCCACCTTGCGCGTCGCCAGATCGACATGCAGATGCAGCGTCTCGCTGATCGCGGCGAGCCAGCCCTCCTGCGCGTGGCGCATCTCGGAATAGATGTGCAGCCGCTTCTCGTCATAGTCGATCAGCTGCGCCGTGACGCGCACCGCGTCGATCAGGCCGACCTCGCGTCGATAGGACAGGTGCGCCTGCGCGGCGAAGGTCGTCAGGTTGCGCTCGGCGGTGTAGTCCGACCCCATGCCGAGCGCGATCCACGCCTCCTCGATCGCCCGGTCGAACAGCACGTTGTAGTAGGCCATGTTGAGATGGCCGTTGTAGTCGATCCAGCCCGGCTCGACCCGCATCGTCGACGAGACGAACGGCGCGAAGAACAGGATTGCGTGTTCCGATTTCGGTTGCAGGTCCGCCCCCCGCCGGTGCAACTGAACGCCGATGGACGGGCAGTATAGCCGGCGCGCGCCCGGCGGGAAGACGGAGTTTCGCCATGGTTGACGCCGCCGCCTTCCGCCGCGCCGCCCGGCCGCCGCAGTCAGCCGTCGCCGCCCTCCTCGCCGATCTCGCCCCGCGTTTCGGCCAGCGCCTGTCGACGGCGCCGGCGGTGCGCGAGCAGCACGCCAACACCGTCACCGGCCAGCCCAATCAGCCGCCGGACGCGGTCGTCTACGCGCTTTCGACCGCCGAGGTGTCGGACGTCGTGCGGCTCTGCGCCGGACACGATGTCCCGGTCATTCCCTTCGGGACCGGCACCTCGCTCGAAGGTCATGTCAACGCCCCCTTCGGCGGCGTCTCGATCGACCTGTCGGGGATGGATCAGCTCATCGCCGTGCATGTCGAGGATCTCGACTGCGTGGTCCAGCCCGGCCTCACCCGCAAGCGCCTGAACGAGCAGCTGCGCGACACCGGCCTGTTCTTCCCCATCGATCCGGGCGCCGACGCCTCGATCGGCGGCATGGCCTCGACCCGCGCGTCGGGCACCAACGCGGTGCGCTACGGGACGATGCGCGACGTGGTGCTCGGCCTCGAGGTGGTGGGCGCCGACGGTCAGGTGATGCGCACCGGCGGGCGGGCGCGCAAATCCTCGGCCGGCTACGACCTGACGCGCCTCTTCGTCGGCGCCGAGGGCACGCTCGGCGTCGTCACCGAGCTGACGCTGAAGCTCGCCGGCCAGCCCGAGGCGGTCTCCGCCGGCGTCTGCCCCTTCCCGGGCGTGCGGGCGGCCTGCGACGCCACCATCGCGACGATCCAGTCCGGCCTGCCGGTGGCGCGCATCGAGTTGCTCGACGCCGCGCAGGTCGCCGCCTGCAACGCCTATTCGAAGCTCGCTTTGCCGGTCTCGCCGATGCTGTTCGTCGAATTCCATGGCAGCGCCGCCGGCGTCGCCGAGCAGGCCGAACGGTTCGGCGAGATCGCGGCGGAGTTCGGCGGCGGCCCGTTCGACTGGGCGACGCAGGCCGAGGCGCGCTCCAGACTCTGGCAGGCCCGTCACGACGCCTACTGGGCCGCCCTCGCCCTGCGGCCTGGCGCGAAGGCGATTTCGACCGACGTCTGCGTGCCGATCTCGCGCCTTGCCGAATGCGTCGAGGCGACCGAGGCCGACATCGCCGAAACCGGCCTTCTCGCCCCGATCGTCGGCCATGTCGGCGACGGCAATTTCCATACGCTGCCGCTGTTCGATCCCGACGACGCCGCGGAGGTGGCGCGCATGAAAGGCTTCGTCGGCCGCCTCGTCGAGCGCGCCCTCGCCATGGGCGGCACCTGCACCGGCGAGCACGGCGTCGGCCAGGGCAAGGCCAGATATCTGCCGCAGGAATTTCCGCCCGCCACGATGGCGGCCATGGCCCGCCTCAAACGCGCCTTCGATCCGCAGGACATCATGAATCCGGGCAAGATCCTGTAAGGCTTGCCGGGCGCGGTCGCGTTCGGCGATTTTCGGCTTATATGGGGGGCGCCCCCACCCCGCGAGACGGATTTGCGCGAAACCCTGACCGCCATCGCCGTTGTTCTCCTGCTCGCGCTGACGGCGGCGCTGGTCGGCCCGTGGTTCGTCGACTGGGGCGCCCATCGCGCCGAGATCGAGCGGCGCCTGTCGGACAGCCTCGGCGCCGAGTTCGGCGTCGCCGGGCCGATCGAATTGCGCCTCTTGCCCTCGCCGCGGCTCGAGTTGCGCCAGGCCCGGCTCGCCGGCGTCGGCCCCGGCGCGCCGGCGCTGACCGTCGACCGCGCCGTCGTCGAACTTTCCGCCGCGCCGCTGCTCAAGGGCGAATTCCGCTTCGTCGAGGCGCGGCTCGAGAAGCCGACGCTCGAACTGACGCTCGGCGCCGACGGCGCGCTGACGCTGCCCGCATCCGCCGCGCCCGACGCGCGCGCCGCCTTCGACGCGCTGGAGATCGCCGGCGGCGCGATCGTGCTGCGCGGCGCCGACGGGACGGAGCTCGGCCGCCTCGGCGCGATCGAGGCGACGCTCGCCGCGGACGCCCTGTTCGGCCCCTACAAGGGTCAGGGCCGCATCGGCGCGCCGGCGCCGCTCGCCTTCCGTTTTTCGACCGGCGCCGTCGAGGCCGGCCGGCTGCGCCACAAGATCGTCGTCGACGAATCGCCGCTGCTGCCGCGCGCCGAATTCGAGGGCGCCTTCGTCGCGACGCGCGCGGCGGGCGGAGCGCGCCTTTCCTATGACGGGCTGGCGACGCTGAGCGGCCACATCCGCCGCGAGGGCGCCGCCGCCCCGCTCGCCTGGCGCCTGTCCGGCCCGCTCAAGGCGGACCGCGCCGAAAGCCTGGTCGAGCCGCTCGAATTGCGCATCGGCGACGAGCGGCCGCTGGCGCTGACCGGCGCCGCGCGCCTGCCGCACGCCGCCGGCGCGGAACTGGCGCTGAGCCTCGCCGCCAAGCAGATCGACATAGACCGCCTGCTCGCCGAGGAGGGCAAGACCGTCTCGCCCGCCGCCGCCTTGCGGGCGCTGGCGCGGCTCGCCGGCGACAGCGCCGCCCTGCCGATCGCCGCGCCGCTGCGGCTCGAACTTGCGCCCGGCGCCGTGACGCTCGGCGGCGAGACCGTCGCCGACGCGCAGGTGGCGCTGCGCCTCGCCCGCGGCGAGCCGGCGACGGGACGGATCGAGACGCAATTGCCGGGCCGCGCCAGACTTGTCGCGGACGGCCGCTTCGAGGGCGGCGCGGCGCCGCGCTTCCGCGGCCGCGTCGATTTTTCCGCCCGCGACGCGCGTCGGCTGCGCGACTGGCTCGCCGCCGGCGACGGCGCGCCCGACCTGCCGGCCGACCCGCCCTTCGCGACGCTGTCGGCGCAGGGCCTCGCCGAACTGTCGCTGGTCTCGGCCTCGCTGCGCGAGGCGGCCTTCGTCTTCGACCGCTCCTCGATGAGGGGCGACGTCGTCTGGACCGCCGCCGTCGGCGCCGAGCGCGCCCGCTTTTTCGCCGATCTGACCGCCGAGGCGCTCGACATCGACGCCGCGCCCGATCTGACCGGCCTTGCCGCCGGCGCCGCCTCGACCGACCTGTCGCTGTCGCTCGACGCGCGCGCCGTGCGCGTCGCCCGCTTCGGCGAGGGCGTGCTCGACGCCGGCCGAATCGTCGCGCAGATGCAGCGCAGCGCCGGCGCGGTCGAACTCGAGCGCTTCACCATCGCCGGCCTCGGCGGCGCGGATCTGTCGGCCTCAGGCGCGCTCGACGCCGCTGGCGGGCGCTTCCGGCTCGATCTCGACGCCCAGCGCCTCGGCGATCTCGCCGCGCTGATCCGCCGCGTCGCCCCCGGCCCGCTCGCCGACCTGCTGGCGGCGCGCGCCGCGCGGCTGTCGCCGGCGAAGCTGGCGCTGCGCGGCGAGACCGGCGCCGGCTTCGCGCTGAAGGCGGCGGGCGCCGAGGCGACGCTCGGCGCGACGAAGGCGAGTCTGGCGGCGACGCGCGAAGCGCCGGAGACGCTGACCCTGCGCCTGTCCGCAGCCAACCCCGACGTTGCGGCGCTCTTGCGTCAGCTCGGCATGGAGGCGCAGGGCGCGCCGGGCCGCGGCCCCGGCCGCATCGAGGCGACGCTGCGCGGCGCCCCGCAGGGCGCCATGGCGACGCAACTCGCCGCCAGCCTCGCCGGCGCGACTCTCACCTTCGAGGGAACCGCCGAGCCGGCGCCGCTGCTCGCCGGCGCGCCGCCGCGCCTTGTCGGCCGCCTCGCCCTCGAGGCCGGCGATCTGGTTCCGCTGCTGCAGGCGACCGGCGCGCTCGCCGCCGGCGCGCAGGCCAAAGGCGGCGTCGATCTCGAGGCCCGCCTCGCCCCGCTCGACGGCGGCCTCGCCTTCGCCGGTCTGCGCGGCTGGGCCTTCGCCAGCCGCATCGCCGGCGAGGCGCGCTGGCGCGCCGGCGCCGGCCCGACCGTCCGCCCGCGGCTCGAAGGCGCGCTGTCGCTCGACCGGCTGTCGCTCGCCGAGGCGGCGTCGCTGGCCTTCGGCTGGTCGCCGGCGACCGCCGCGCCCTGGCCCGACCGCGCCTATGGCCCCGCCCTCGCCGATCCGCCCGACCTCGCGCTCGACATCGCCGCCGCCCGGCTCGACATCGGCCGCGGCGTCGCGCTCGACGGGGCCAAATTCCGTCTGTCCGCCGCCCGCGGCCTCGTTTCGCTCGACGACGTCGCGGGCCGCCTCGGCCCGGCGACGGCGAAGGGCGCGCTGGCGCTGCGCCGCGACGGGCTGGAAGGCGCCGCCTCCGGCCGCCTGTCCGTCGCCGGCCTGCCCGTCGCCGGCCCCGCCGCGACCGGCCGCCTCGACGCCGAGATCGATTTCGCCGGCGCCGGCCGCAACGTCGCCGCGCTGGTCGCCGGGCTCGGCGGCGCCGGGCGGCTGCGCGTTTCCGGCCTGACCCTGCCGCGCCTCGCGCCGGGCGCGATCGAGCCGGTGATCCGCGCCGCCGACGACGACAGGCTGCAGATCGAGGAAGGCTCGATCCAGCGCGCCCTCGCCGCCGAACTCGATCGCGGCGCGCTCGTCGTCGGCGACCGCGAGACTCAGGTCAACATCGCCGGCGGCGTGCTGCGCGCCGGGCCGATCGAGGTCGAGGCGGCGGATGCGCGCCTCTCGACGAGCCTCGCCTACGATCTGAAGAGCTTTTCGCTCGATCTGCGCGCCACGCTGGGGCAGCGCGCCGCGCCGCGCCTGTGGTCGGGATCGCCGCCGCGCGTCGAGACGAGCTGGCGCGGGCCGCTCGACGCGCCGCGCCGCGAGATCGACTCCGGCGCCTTCTTCAACGGTCTCGCCGCGCGCCAGATCGCCCGCGATCTCGAACGCATCGAGGCGCTGGAGGCCGACATTCGCGAGCGCGCCGCCTTCGCCCGCCGCGCCAAGGCGGTCGAGTTCATGCGCCGCCGCGAGCAGGAGGTCGCCGCCTGGGAGGTCGAGCAGGCGCGCCTCGCCGCCGAGGCCGAGCGTCGCCGCATCGAGGAGGAAAAGCGCGCCGCCGCCGAGGCCGAGCGCCTGCGCCTCGAAGAGGAGAAGCGCCGCGCCGAAGAGGCGCGCCGCGCCGCGCTCGAGGCCGAGCGTCAGCGCCTCGAAGAGGAGAAGCGTCGCGCCGACGAAGTCCGCCGCGCCGCTGAAGAGGCGCGCCGCGCTGCGCTCGAGGCCGAGCGCCAGCGTGTCGAGGAAGCCCGCCGCGCCGCCGAGGCGCAGCGGCTCGAACAGGCCCGCGCCCGCGAGGCGGAACGTCGCCGCGCGCAGGAGGCGCCGCCGCCTCCGCCGCTCGACCTGACGCCGCCCGGCCTGGTCAGTCCGCGCCCGTGACGGCGCGCGGGCGCGCCTGAGCCAGCGCCTCCTCGAGCAGCCGCACCCGGATCGCCGAGGACAGATTGGCTTCGCCGCGCGTCGCGTCGATCTCCGCCGCCAGCGCCGCGACCGACACGCCGCGCGCCGCCGCCAGCGCCCGCAGCTGCGTCCAGAACGCCGCCTCCAGCGACACGCTGGTGCGATGCCCGGCGATGCTCAGCGAATGCTTGACGACGGCGCCCGGCGCCGGCGGCGCCCTCATGCCCCGCCCGGAGTCTCGTCGTCGGCGCCGATGCGGTGGCCGTCGAGCCTGCGGGCGGCGCGCTCCGCCTCGGCGGCGCTGGCGCGCTTTTCCAGTTTGGTCCGGCCGTGCAGGGCGCGATTTTCGGCCGCCTGCCGCTCGGCCGCGGCGCGCGCCTTGGCCTTGCGGGCGCGGCGCAGATTGACGACCTCGCCGGTCATCGCCTCAGGTCTTCTTGCGGAAGGCGTCGATCGACAGAACCTTCGCGCCCTCCTCCTTGCTTTCGCCCTTGGCGGCGGGCTTCTCGGTCTTGTCCGCCTTGTCGCCAGCTTTGCCGGCCGCCGCATCCGCCTTGGCCGGCGCGGTCTTCGCCGGCGCCTCCCGCGCTTCGGCGACGGGTTTGGCGGCGCGCGGCTTGCCGGCGGGCGCGGCCTGCGGCTCGCGCCGGCGCGGCGCGTCCTCGATTTCGAAGCGCAGGCCGAACTGCACCGATTCGTCGAAGAAGCCGGTCAGCGCCGCGAACGGCACGCGCACCCGCTCGCCGACGCCGCCGAAGGACAGGCCGACCTCGATCGCCTCGTCGGTGACGTCGAGATCCCAGAAATGGTGCTGCAGGATGATCGTCATCCGGTCAGGGAATTCCTTGCGCATCCGGTCGCTGAGCTTGACGCCCGGCGCCCCGGTCAGGAATTCGACATGGAAGTAGTGATCGCCCGGCAGGCCGTCGCGCGCCGCATTGGCGAGCACCTTGCGCACGACCCCGCGCAGCGCCTCCTGGACGAGGAGATCATACCGGATCAGATCGTCGCCCATCGGCCGCTCTCGTCCCGGCGCGCCCCGGCGCGCCGCAAAAGGAAGTGGAGGCTTCTGTTGCCAGGCGCCTCCGGGCCCCGCCTAGAAGTGCTACCCTCTAGGGCTTGAATCCCAGTACCGGAACCGCATTACGCGGCGACGGCCACCGGAGCATAGTTGTCGTTGGCAACTATAAGTTTGACCCGATGACGGTGGTATCATGCCGGGCAAAAAACGAACCTTTACGCCCTCGTCGATCCTGTTTCGCCCCCGCCGCAGCCCGCTCTCGCGAACGGGCTCCGGTGGAGGCGCCGGGTACTGCCCCCGGGTCCGAAAGGTTTATTACGCTCGCCGTTTATCGCCATAGTCGCGACGGATCGCTCCACCGTGACGACTCGAATATAGGATGGCGCGGCGCCGCTGCCTAGGGCTTCGTCCGCGCGGCGATCCGTCCCGCGCCTCGACGAAAATCAGGCTGGATTTCCGCGCCGCTTTTCGGTCCAATCCCGGCCCGGCGCGCTGGCGCGCAAGGTGGGGAGGACGGTCGACATGAGCATGGCCGAGGATGGCGCGCGCGGGATCGGCGAAACGGCGCCGCGCAAGCTCGTCATCCGCACCATCGACCAGACCGACGTCAGCGCCGCGCTCGCCGCGGGCTGGGCCGATTTCAAGGCGGCGCCGGCCTATGGCCTGTTCTTCGGCGGCGTCTACACGCTCGGCGGCTGGGTGATCGCCTCGATGCTGATGGCCGCCCAGCTCAATTACGTGATCTATCCGCTGGTCACGGGGTTTGCGCTGGTCGCCCCCTTCGTCGCCGCCGGCTGCTACGAGGTCAGCCGCCGGCTCGAGCGCGGCCTGCCGCTGGGCTGGAGCGCCGTGCTCGGCGCGATCTTCACCGACAATGGCAAGGAACTCGGCTGGATGGCGCTGGTCTCCGGCTTCGTGCTCATCATCTGGTTCGACTTCGCGGTGTTCATCTACCTGATGTTTTTCGGCCTGAAGGTGCCGACCTTCGGCGAGCTGATCAGCCTCGTCGCGACGACGCCGAGCGGCGCGCTGTTCCTCGTCGTCGGCAACCTGACCGGCATGGCGATCGCCGCCTTCGTCTTCTCGATCTCGGTCGTCTCGGCCCCGCTGCTGCTCGACCGCGACGTCGACTTCGTCACCGCCATGATCACCAGCTTCAAGGCGACGCACGCCAACCCGAAGCCGATGATCTCCTGGGCGCTGATGATCGGCTTCCTGCTGCTGATCGCCATTTCGACCGGGCTGATCCTGCTGCCGCTCATCCTGCCGCTGCTCGGCCACGCCTCCTGGCACATGTACCGGCGCGTCATCGAATGAGCCTGCGCGCCGCCTGTTTCATCGCCACGCTGCTCGGCGCGATCGGCGCCGCCCGCGCCGACGCGCCGAACGCCGCGCCCCTGCCGAAGCCGAACAGCGTTTCGATGGAGGGCTACGGCGCGCAGAACCCGTCCTGCCTCGAATGGCGCAATGGCTGTCAGGTCTGCGCCGCCGCCGCGACCGCGGGCGGCAGGCCGGCCTGCTCGACCCAAGGCCTCGCCTGCACGGTCGGCCCCGTGGTCTGCACGCGCCGCAAATGAGCGCGGCGGCGACGCCTTGTTAAGGTTGACGAACTAACGTCGCGGCCATTGCAGTTCCGCGAGTGTTGGTCCGAATGCGTTTGCTTCGTCTCATCGGCCCGGCGCTCGGCGCCGCGCTGGCCCTGTCTCTCCTGCCGCTCGCCGCCGACGCCGCGCCGCGCAAGCGCGCAAAGGCGAAGCCTGCGCCCGCCCGCGTCGCCGCCCCCGCCCCCGCGCCGGCGCCCGTCGCCAACCCCTATGGCTGGCTCGTCACCGTCAACGCCAAGGGCGTGCTGTCGCCGAAATTCGCCGGTTCGCGCAGCTACGGCTTCGTCGGCTATCCGACGCTGTCCTTCCGTCGCCCCGGCGCGCCGGTCGTGTGGTCCTCGCCCGACGATTCGATTTCGCTGCGCGTCGTCGAGACGCCGCGCTTCGTGCTCGGCCCGGCGCTCGCCTATCGCGGCGGCCGCTATGTCGCGCAGGACGCCGCGCTGCGCGGCCTGCACAAGCCGCGCTGGACGCTCGAGGCCGGCGTCTTCGCCGATCTGTGGATCATGCCCGACGCGCTGCGCCTGCGCGGCGAAATCCGCCGCGGCCTGCGCAAGGAGGACGGTTTCGTCGCCACCCTCGGCCTCGACGCCGTGCAGCGCTTCGACCGCCTGACGGTGGCGATCGGCCCGCGCGCCCGCTTCGGCGACGCGCGCTTCATGCGCCACCAGTTCGGCGTCACCGCCCTCGATGCGACGCGCGCCCCGCGCTTCGCCCCGCACAGGCCCGACGCCGGCCTCTACGCCCTCGGCCTCTACGGCTCGGCGACCTGGCGGGCGAACGAGTCCTGGGCCTACACGCTGCACGCCGGTTACGACCGGCTGACCGGCGGCGCCGCCTCGAGCCCGATCGTCCGCGGCGTCGGCTCGCGCAACCAGTTCATGGTCGGCGCGATTGCGAGCTACACCTTCGAATGGGCGCGCTGAGCGCCCTGGTCATGCGAATTGAGCGGGTCTTTCCCAATTTCAAAACGAAATGCCCGCTTGTTATGCATTTTACGCGCATCGGATTTGTGCAGTGCGCACAAACTTCGTCATTGTTTTTTCGCACATGCAGCATAGCGTGACGCCATCGTCGGACGGCCATGAATCGTCCGTCGGCACTCGGGACTGAAACGACCAGGGTTTTGTCTCTTCACGGAGATCGAGCCATGGCTCTTGCAACCGCCTACCCCGTCGCCGCCGCAACGGTCCGCGACGCCCCCCGCGCCGAAGCCCGGCCCGCCGCGCCCGCCCGTCCCGGCTTCTTCCGCAGTCTCCTCGACGCGATGGTCGAGTCGCGCCGCCGTCAGGCGGACGCCGAGATCGCCCGCCTGATCGGCCGCAACGGCCGCCTGACGGACGAGATCGAGCGCAAGATCGGAGAACGCATGTTCGGCTCGGGCCGACCCCTGCTCTGACGCCGGTCAGGCGGCGCGCCGGGGCCGCGGCGCGCCGCCGCCACGTCTCAACCGCAGCGTCGCCCAGCCGTCGATGAGCCGGCGCCCGGCCAGCGCCAGGCCCTGCGCCCGATACGCCGCCAGCACGCCGGCGACGTCGCTGGCGAGCAACCCGGACAGCACGATCTCGGCCCCCGGCGCGGCGAGCCGCGCCAGCGCCGGCGCGATCGCCCGCAACGGCCGGGCGAGGATGTTGGCGAGGATCAGATCGTAGGGCCCGCCCGCCGCGAGCGCCGGATGGCCGACGCCGGCCGCCAGCACCGGCCTCAGCCACGGCGTCGCGCCGTTGCGACGGGCGTTGTCGCGCGCCGTGCGCACCGATTCGGCGTCGATGTCGCCGGCCATCACCGGCGCGCGCAGCGCCCGCGCCGCCGCCAGCGCCAGCACGCCCGTTCCGGTGCCGACGTCGAGAACGCGCCTCGGCCGGCCCCGCTTCAGCGCCGCGTCGAGCTGCAACAGGCAACCGCGCGTCGTGCCGTGATGACCTGTGCCGAAGGCGAGCGCCGCCTCGATCTCGAGGCCGATCTCGTGGGCGCGGGCCGCGCCGCGATCATGCGCGCCATGCACGACGAAGCGCCCGGCCCTGACCGGGGCGAGCCCGTCGAGCGCGTTGCGCACCCAGTCCGCCCTGTCGATGCGCGCGAATTCGAGCCGGTCCGCCGCCTCCGGCCCGGCCGCCTGCGCGAACAGCCCGCGCACGAAATCCTCGTCCGGCGGATCGGCGAAATAGACCTCGACCAGCCAGTCCGGGCTCGACCAGCCCGGCGCATTCGGCGCCAGATCGAAAGCCGAGGCCGCCGCCTCGGCCGGATCGAACATCTCGACGACGAGATCGGCGACGGCGCGCGCCGTCGTCTCGTCACAGGCGAGCCGGCACAGAAAGGACGCGTCGTTGGGCGGCAGACCTTCGAGCATGGCGCCCTCTAGCATGCGCGCCCGCGCCGCGCCTAGAACGGACGCGGCCATGGAGGAACGCCGGATGAAGATCGACTCGGTGCGCGTCGCCGCCTGCCGGCTGCCGCCAGCCTCGCCCTGGGAGGACGCCACCAACAAGGTGCAGGGCCTCGAACTGATCTTCGTCGAGCTGACGACGTCCTCCGGCCTGACCGGCGTCGGCCTCACCTATACGGTCGATGTCGGCGGCACGGCGATCCGCGCGCTGATCGAGGATTATCTGACGCCGCTCGTGATCGGCATGGATGCGCGCGACTACGAGCGCATCTGGACGAGGATGCATCGCCAGACGCGCCGCCTCGGCCTCGGCGCCAACCGCATGGCGATGGCGGCGATCGATGTCGCTGTCTGGGATCTCATCGGCAAGCATCGCGGCGAGCCGCTGCATCGCCTGCTCGGCGGGGCGCGCGACGCCATCCCCGCCTATGTCAGCGAGATCAACCTCTCCGACGCCGACACGCCCGACGCGCTCGCCGCCCGCGTCGACGATTACGCGGCGCAAGGCTGGCGCGGCGTGAAGATCAAGATCGGCCGCGACGATCCGCGCGAGGACGAGGCGCGCATCGCTCGCGCCAGAGAGCGCCTGCCCGCCGGCGCGCCGCTCTTCGTCGATCTCAACCAGAAATGGAGCGCCGCCGAGGCGCTGGCCCGCGCGCCGCGACTCGACCGTTTCGATCTCGGCTGGATCGAGGAGCCGCTCGCCTGTCACGACGTCGCCGGCCACGCCGCGCTGCGCCGCGCCATGTCGACGCCGCTCGCGCTCGGCGAGAGCCTCTATGCCGCCGAGCAGTTCCGCGACTATCTCGCCGCCGGCGCCGTCGATGTCGTGCAGGCCGATGTCGCCTTCGTCGGCGGAATCACCGAATGGCTGAAGATCGCCCATCTGGCGCAGACCTTCGGCCGCAAGGTCGCGCCGCACTACATGGCCGAACTGTCGCTGCCCCTGCTCTGCGGCGTCGCCAACGGGCTGATGCTCGAAAGCGTCGTCGGCGGTTCGCTGCACGAGCTCGGCCTCGTCGCCGAACCGCTCGACATTCGCGACGGCCTCGCGCGGCCGGGCCCGCGCCCGGGCCACGGAATCGTCCCGGACTGGCGCGCCATCGAGGCTGCGGCGCTGACGCCGGAAAAGGTGCGCGGCAGCTTTTCCGGCGGCAGCAAATGAGGCGCGCTCAGAGCGCCGACAGCGTCCAGGCGTGCGCGAAGGTTCCGTAGTCGGAGCTCGTCACGCCGTTGCGCGTCGTGCCGGCGTAGCTCGCCGGCGCCGCGACGACGGTGACGCGCAGCACCTTCGTCTGCCCGGGCTTGAGCAGGCCGGCATGCACCGCCGCCGCGCCGAGCGCCGAGTCGCGCGTATAGATGTCGGTGCCCCACAGATTGCCTTCGGTGACGCCGGTGACGCGGAAATAATAGCTCGCGCCGACGACGTCGCAGAGCCCGTGCATGCCGCTCGGGGCGTCGGCGGCGAGCTTGTTGTCGTCGAGCATCTTGCGCAGCTCGCGCCGCGACAACAGGCCGCGACGATCGAAATAGGCGACGAGTTCCTGCACGACTTTCATGGCCCGCTCCCTCTCGGCATGGTGACGACGCGTCCGTAGCGCGGCGCAAAATTCGTCGTCGCGCCCGGCACCGCCCACAGCACCGCATAGGGCGGCGCCTCGGACGGAAAGGCGATGTCGCCATCGGTGACGACGACGACCGCCGTGACCCGATGATCCTCGGCGAGCATGGCGAAGGCGGCGGTCAGATCGCTGCCGCCATAGCCCTTGATCTCGTATTCGGCGAGTTCGCCCGGCGACAGCGTCTCGTCGGACGTGACCTGCGTGTCGCATTGCACGAGGCGGATTTCATCGACGCCCGTCGCCTCGCAGAAATCGGCGACGGCGCCGAGCGCCAGCGGAATGTCGTCGCTCATCGAGGCGCTGGTGTCGATGAGGATGGTGAGCCTGAGCGCATGGCGATGCCGGCCGGGCATGACGATGTCGTCGCGCTCCGCGCCGCCGCGCCGCGAGGCGCGCAGGAAGGTGCGCTCGCCCGGCTGCACGCTCTCCATCCAGCGCTGCAGCGCCACCTGCCAGGGCGCGCTGTAGACGCCGCGCAGCGCCCTGACCGTCTGCTTCGCCGAGCCGGGCTGCACG
>JAEULW010000151.1 GCA_016793505.1 Methylobacteriaceae bacterium
GGAGAAGGGCGACATAGGCGTCGAACAGGGCGATTGTTTCACGTGAAACATCGAGCTGCCGAAGCGCCCGATCCCGATCCTCGGCGAGCGTCACGCCGCCCGCTCCGCCCGGCGCGCATGCGCCGCCAGCAGCGTGAGGGCTGCCGGCGTCATGCCGTCGATCCGGGCGGCGCGCCCAAGCGTCGCCGGCCGGGCGACGGACAGCTTTTCCGCCAATTCCCGCGAAAGACCCGGCAGGGTGGAGAATTCCACATCCGAAAGCACGAGCGCCTCGTCGCTCTGATAGGCGCGGATATCCGCCGCCTGTCGATCGAGATAGACCGCGTATTTCGCATCCGATTCGATGCGCGCCGCAAGGTCCGGCGGCGTCGCCGCGACCTCGGGCCATATCTGCGCGATTGTCGCGAAATCGATGGTGGGATGCGACAGGAGCTGGAAGGCGCTGCGCCGCACCCCATCCTGATTGAGCTCGAGCCCGCGCCGGCGCGCTTCGCTCGGTGTCGCCATCAACGCGTCGAGGCGGGAACGCAGCGCCGCCAGCTGCGCAGCGCGGGCGCGATGCGCGTCGCGGCGCCGCGCGCCGACAACGCCCAGCGCGACGCCCCGTTGGGTCAGTCGGGTGTCCGCATTGTCCGCTCGCAGCGACAGACGGAATTCCGCGCGCGAGGTGAACATCCGGTAGGGCTCGCTGACGCCCCGCAAGGTCAGATCGTCGATCAGAACCCCGAGATAGGCCTCGGACCGGTCGAAGACAGCGCCGTCGAGCCCCGCGGCGCGGCGCGCGGCGTTCAGTCCGGCGACCAGCCCCTGCGCCGCCGCCTCCTCATAGCCCGTCGTGCCGTTGATCTGCCCGGCGAGGAAAAGCCCGGCCAGGTTGCGCAGCTCGAGCGTCGGCGCAAGCGCGCGCGGATCGACGAAATCATATTCGATGGCGTAGCCCGGCCGGAGAATGGCGACGCCTTCAAGACCCGGGATGGTGCGGATGAAGGCCTCCTGGACATCCTCCGGCAGCGAGGTCGAGATGCCGTTGGGATAGACCGTCGGATCGTCGCGCCCCTCGGGCTCGAGAAAAATCTGATGGCTGTCGCGATCGGCGAAGCGCACCACCTTGTCCTCGATCGACGGGCAATAGCGTGGTCCCCGGCCCGTGATGGCGCCGCCGAACAGAGCGGAGCGATCGAGATTGGCGCGGATCAGCGCATGCCCGGCCAACGTCGTCCGGGTGATATGACAGGCGACTTGTGGCTGATCGATCTTGTCCGTCAGCGCAGAAAATGGTTCCGGCTCCGAATCGCCCTCCTGGATCTCGGTCTTGCTCCAATCGATCGTCCGACCATCGAGTCGCGCCGGGGTGCCGGTCTTGAGACGGCCCAGCGGCAGACCGAGTTCATCAAAGAATGCAGCGAGCTGGTTGGATGGCGCATCGCCCATCCGACCGGCCGGGAGCCGACGATCGCCAATGTGGATCATGCCGCGCAGAAAGGTGCCGGTCGTCACCACGACCGCAGAACACGCCACTGATGTTCCGTCAGCGAATCGAACGCCTGAAATCCGGTCGCCCTCACGCAACAGCGCGACCGCCTCGCCCTCGAAGAGCCGCAGACCGCGGCTCGCCCTGAGTTCGGCCTGCATCGCCGCGGCGTAGAGCCGTCGGTCCATCTGGGCGCGAGGGCCGCGCACGGCCGGTCCCTTTCGCCGATTGAGCACCCGGAACTGAATCCCCGCCGCGTCGGCGACGCGCCCCATCAGCCCGTCGAGGGCGTCGACCTCGCGAACCAGATGGCCTTTGCCGAGGCCGCCGATCGCCGGATTGCAGGACATCACGCCGATCGTCGCCAGGCTCTGGGTGACCAGCGCCGTCTCGGCGCCGCAGCGGGCGGCCGCAGCCGCCGCCTCGCAACCGGCATGTCCGCCGCCGATCACCACGACATCGACACGATGTTTCACGTGAAACACTCCTACTTGCCGATGCAGAACCGGCTGAAAATCACGCCGAGCACCTGCTCGACGTCCGTCGCCCCGACAATCCGTCCGATCGCCCGCCGCGCCAGCCGCAACTCCTCCGCGACCAGTTCGGGCGCCCCGACGCCGGCCTCGATCCGCAGCAGAGACGCACGCGCCGCCTCGGTCGCCTCCCGGTGCCGCTCCCGCACGATCGCCGCGCTTTCGGCCGGGGCTGCAAGCTGCGCCAGCGTCGACTGCGCGCGGGCCAGCAGCTCCGGCAGCCCGAGGCCAGTCTGCGCGGAGATGGCGATATCTGCCCAGCGCGGCGAGGGATCGGAAGCGAATCGATCGCGCTGGCTCGCCACGATGGTCGCGCCGGCGGGCGCTCCCTCCGTCTCCGCTTCAGTTCGCGCCAGCCACCAGACCAGATCGGCGTCCGCCGCGCGCGCACGGGCCCGGCGCACCCCTTCGGCTTCGATGGGATCGGTCGACTCGCGCTGGCCTGCCGTGTCGGACAGCGTCACCGGCAGACCGCCGAGATCGAGCGGCGTGTCGAGCACGTCCCGCGTTGTTCCGGGGGAATCCGCGACGATCGCAACGTCCCGGGCGGCGATCGCGTTGAGCAGCGACGACTTGCCGACATTCGGCGGTCCCGCGATAGCGATCCGGAAGCCATCCCGCAGCCGAGCCGCCGCACCGACGCCCTCGACCGCCGCCGCCATCTCCGCCGCCAGCCGCGCCGCGCCGCGGCGCACACGCGTCAGATCCGTCTGCACGTCCGCTTCGTCCGAGAAGTCGAGATCGGACTCGACCTCCGCCTGCAGGTCCAGCAAGGCCTCGCTCCAGCGCTGCGCCATCCGTCCGGCCGCGCCCGAAAGCTGCTCCAGAGCCTGGCGCCGTTGCGCCTCCGTCTCCGCATCGATCAGATCGGCAAGGCCCTCGAGCGACGCCAGGTCGCGCTTGCCGTTTCGGAAGGCGCGGCGCGCAAATTCTCCGGGCTCGGCCGGCCGCAGGCCTGGGCGCCGACCAAGCTCCGCCAGAACCGCCCGCAACACGGCCCGCGATCCGTGCAGATGGAACTCGGCGACATCCTCGCCGGTGAAGCTGGCCGGCGCCGGGAACCACAGCACCAGCGCCTCGTCGATCGGCCCATCGCGGCCGACCAACCGGCGCAAGCTGGCGAGCCGCGGCGGCGGCGGCGCCCCGCACAGCGCTTCGACCGCTCCCGCGGCGCCCGATCCCGACAGTCTGACGATCGACACCGCCGCCCGTCCCGGGGCGCAGGCGGGCGCAAAAATCACATCGTCCAGCACCGGCGCGTCGGCGCGGGCTTCGGCGACGTCGAAGGGTTGGCCGGGACGATTGCGCATTGGCGCTCGCGCGATGGGGCGGTCGCCGCTGTGATGAACGAGCCGCGACGCGAGTTCAAGCCGCTCGGCGCGCCCGAACCGACCGCCAGCGCCGCCGCGATCAGGTGTTCATTTTGTCGAAGAATTCCGAATTCTGCTTTGTTTCCCGCAGCTTACCCATGAGGAACTCGATCGCGTCGACAGTGCCCATCGGATTCAGGATGCGACGCAGAACATACATCTTCTTGAGCACGTCGCCCGGCACCAGCAGTTCTTCCTTGCGGGTGCCCGAGCGGGTGATGTCGATCGCCGGGAAGACGCGCTTGTCCGACACCTTGCGGTCCAGAATGATTTCGGAATTGCCGGTGCCCTTGAACTCCTCGAAGATCACCTCGTCCATGCGCGAGCCGGTGTCGATCAGCGCGGTGGCGATGATCGTCAGCGAGCCGCCCTCCTCGATGTTGCGCGCCGCGCCGAAGAAGCGTTTCGGCCGCTGCAGGGCGTTGGCGTCGACGCCGCCGGTCAACACCTTGCCGGAGGACGGCACCACCGTGTTGTAGGCGCGCCCGAGACGCGTGATCGAATCGAGCAGGATGACGACGTCGCGGCCATGCTCGACCAGACGCTTGGCCTTCTCGATCACCATCTCGGCGACCTGCACGTGACGCACCGCCGGCTCGTCGAAGGTCGAGGAGACGACCTCGCCCTTGACCGAGCGTTGCATGTCCGTGACTTCCTCCGGCCGCTCGTCGATCAGCAGCACGATGAGATAGCACTCGGGATGGTTGGCCGTGACCGACTGGGCGATGTTCTGCAGCAGGACCGTCTTGCCGGTGCGCGGCGGCGCGACGATCAGCGCGCGCTGGCCCTTGCCGATCGGCGCGACGATGTCGATGACGCGGGCCGAGAAATCCTTCCGTGTCGGATCCTCGTGTTCGAGCTTCAACCTCTGGTTGGGATAGAGGGGCGTCAGATTGTCGAAATGGACCTTGTGGCG
>JAEULW010000067.1 GCA_016793505.1 Methylobacteriaceae bacterium
CTCCAGCGGATTGCCGCCGATGCAGAACAGCGCGCGCACGCGCCCTTCGCCTTCGGTGAGAATCTCGTCGGCCAGCGCCGACGTCGGCATGCCCGAGGCGTTCTGGCGCAGGCCGTGCACGCGCATCGCCTGCGGGCCGAACACGGGATAGGGCGCATAGGCCTCGGCGCGCGGCGTGAAGGCCGGCATCATGATGTTGGGATAGGTCGCAAAGTCGCCCTCGCGCGCCCAGCGCCCGCACAGCGTGTTGAGGCAGAGCGCGAGATAGAAGGTGAGCGTGCTGCGAGTCGAGAAACTCGCGCCTGTCGAGCAGACGACGCAGCCGCGTTTGCCGCGCGCGAACAGTCGCGCCGCCTCGACGATCTGCGACGCGTCGACTCCGGCGCGCGCCGCCGCCCAGTCCGGGGTCATCGTCGCGACCGCCGCCGCGAGCGCCTCGAAACCCTGCGCATGGCGGGCGAGGAAATCGCCGTCGTGCAGCTTCTCGGCGATGACGACATGAATCATCGCGGCGAGCAGCGCTGCGTCCTCGCCGGGCCGCGGCTGGATATGCAGCGCGGCGTGGCGCGTCGTCTCGGTGCGGCGCGGGTCGACGACGATCAGCTTCATGCCGCGCGCCGCCGCCTCTTTCAGGCGCGCGTTGGGATTGTGATAGGGCGCGCCGTTGGAGCGCGAGATGACCGGATTGGCGCCGACCAGCATCCAGACGTCGGCCGTCTCGAAGCCCTGCGCGCCGGCGATCCAGTTTCCATGCAGCGCGGTGGAGGTGTTGGCGGCCGGCTTGTCGATGGTGGCGGCCGAGAAGACCATCGGCGAACCGAGCGCGCGGAAGAACGCCGCCATCATCGGCGCGCCGGTGGGATGGGCGACGACTCCCGTGCCGACATAGGCGGCGATCGAGCGTGGTCCGTGTTCGGCGACGAGCGCGGCGATCTTCGCGCCGATCTCCGGCGCCAGCGCGGCGGAGTCGATCGGTTCCAACCCGCGCGGGCCGCGGCGCAGGCAGCGCAGCAGGCGGTTGGGATCATTGTGCTGGGCCGGCAGCGCGCGGCCCTTGGGGCAGGAATAGCCCTCGTAAAGCGCCGATTGCGGATCGCCGACGACGTCGACCGCGCGGCCGTCCTGGACGGTCACGAGGATCGGACAGAAGGCGAGGCAGTTGCGGCAGATGCTTGGATGCGTCGTCTGCATGCCTGTCGCCTCCCGCGCCGAGCAGCGCCGTCGCCGCGTCAGCCGGCGAAGGCGATCGTGGTGTTGAACTCGTAGGTGCGGAAGGCGGTCTTCAGCCTGTCCTCGAGCGCCGCGTCGCGCGTTCCCTGCAGCGTGATCGTGACATGCGGGCGGGCGCCGCTCTCGTCGACGGCGACGTCGAAAGACCGCGCGCCGGCGAGCGCCAGCGCGGCGACGTCCTGCGCCACTTCGCCGGCGATGCGCCGGCGCAGCACCGGCTTGTTCATCTTGCCGACGGCGGTCATCGGCATGGCGTCGACGATGGTCAGATCGACCGGCACGGCGGCGCGCTCCTGCACCTCCTTGCGGCAGAGCGCGAGCAGCTCTTCGGCGCTCGCCTCTGCGCCCGGCTTGAGCTGCACATAGGCGATCGGGAGCTCACCCTTGTCGGCGTCGGGCCGGCCGATCGCTGCGGCGAGCAGCACGGCGGGGTGACGCACCAGGACTTCCTCGATCATCGTCGCGTCGATGTTGTGGCCGCCGCGGATGATCACGTCCTTGGCGCGGCCGAACACCCAGACATAGCCGTCCTTGTCGATCATGCCGAGATCGCCGGTGTTGCCCCACAGCTTTCCGTCCGGCGTGTTCTTGACGTGGAAGCCGGCGTTCAGCGCCGGGTTGACGTAGCCCTTCGTCACGCCGGGGCCGGTGATGACCAGCGCGCCGCGCTCGCCCGGCGCGCATTCGCGCACATATTCGTTCTTGTCGTTGACGATGATCGCCTTGACCGGCTGGTGCGGCATCTGCACGCCGACCGAGCCGATCACCGGCTCGATGCCGTTGGGATGGCAGGTGACGACGCCGTGCACCTCGGTCATGCCCCACATTTCGCGCAGCCAGATGCCGAACTTCTGCTTGAACGCATTCGCCAGCGCCACCGGAATGGTGCTCGCGCCGCAATGGAACACCTTGATCGTGTGTCCTTCCGCATTCGCGTTCGGCACTGCGAGCAACGCGGCGGCCGTCGCCGGCGTCGCCAGCACCGTGGTCATGCCATGCGCGCGCGCGATGTCCCAGAAGCGCGCCACGACGTCCGGATTGCGGAAGCCGCCGGTCGTCAGCGTCAGCAGCGTCTGGCCGAAGATCAGCGCGCGCAGGCCGAGCACGACATAGCCGCCGACATGGAAATTCGGCATCGCATGGCCGACGACGCCGTCGGGCGAGGGGCCGCCCAGCGCGCCGTTGATCCAGGCGTTGACCAGCTGGCCGAGCTGCGTCATGCGCACCAGCTTGGGCGCGGCGGTGGTGCCGCCGGTCGGCAGATAGGTCGCCTCCGCCTGCGGATCGGCGACGCGTTTGAAGGCGAGGCCGCGACTCGCTTGCGCCTCGAGCGCCTTGTCGAAATCATTGGCGGCGCCCTCGACGCCGACGAGATAGATCGTCTTCAGCGTCGGCACGGCGGCCTTCAGCGCGTCGACCTTGTCCCAGGCGCCGGGGCCGAAGACATTGCTGGTGGTCACCAGCGTCGAGGCCTGCGCCGCGTTGAGGATCGAGGCGATGATGCCGATCTCGAGGAACGGATTGATCTGGCAGCACACGCCGACGGCCGAGGCGGCCCAGCCGGCGATGTGCGCCTCCGGCAGCATCGGCAGCATGACGCCGACGGCCGGGCGTGCGCCCTGCGCGTCATGCTCGAACAGCGCCGCCGCGGCGCGCATCTTCGCGACCAGTTCGCGATAGGTGATGACGCGCGGAGCGACCGCCGGATCAGCAGAGATCAGATGCTTGATCGCCGCCTTGTCGGGATCGATCGCCGCGGCGGCCTCGATGCATTCGAGGATCGTGCCGGCGGGCAGGAGCTGCTCGAAGCTGTATGTCTCGAGCGCCGCGATGTCGTCGCGCGTCTCGATGAAGGCGCGGGCGATGCGCCCGGGCGCAGGCTCGCCGCCCGGCAGGAACACGGAACGTCGGGCGTCGGCCATGGCGAATTCTCCCCTGCGCTCGCGCGTCTTCAACGCGCGGCGCGACGGGAGAAATCGTACATTAGCATACGATAAGCGTCAATGCGGCGGCGCCGCGCCGCGCGCGTCAGGCCTGGCGTATGCGCGGCGCGCGGGCGCCGCCATTGGCGCTGCGCCTGGCCGCCGGCGCCGCCTTGCGGGCGCGACGGGCGGGCGTGGCCTCTGCCCCCGCCTCTTCCGGCTGGAACGACTTCACGCCCTCCAGCAGATTGTGTTTCATCGCCCGCAGCGTGTGCGCGGCGACCGCGACGTCCTGCTTCGGGATGCCGGTGAGGATGCTGCGGTTGAAGGCGTCGCTCTTCTCGCGCAGCGTCTCGATCAGCGACTGGCTGCGCGGCGTCAGCACGACGCGCTTGATGCGGCGATCCGCCTTGTCCGGCGCGCGCTTGACGAAGCCGCCCTCCTCCAGCCGGTCGATCAGCGCGCCGAGCGCCACCTTGCCGACGTCGAGCTCGAGCGCGAGCTCGGTCTGCGGCATGCCGTCATTGCGCGACAGGAAGGCGAGCACCCACCATTGCGAGCGCGTGATGCCGAGCGGGGCGAGCCATTTGTCGAACAGCGTGCGGCGCAGCCGGGAGACGTCGTGGATGAGATAGCCGAGCCTGAGTTCCTGATCCTGATCCATCGCCGCCGACTGGCCTCCCGTCCCCTGCCCCCGACTCATACAATAAGGCAGCGTACGGAACAAATCGGGACCCGTCGATCAGAAATCGACGACGACGCGCCGCGCCTCTCCGCGCGCCAGCAGGGCGAAGCCGGCGGCGATCTCCCCGAGGCCGATGCGGTGGGAAATCAGGTCCTTCATGCGCAGGCGCCCGTCCATCAGCCAGTCGACCAGCTGCGGCAACTCGCTGCGCGTCTTGACGTTGCCGAGATAGGCGCCGAGGAGCCGCCTGCCTTCCTGGATCGAGCGCGGCCGGAGCGCCATCTCCTGCGCGCCCGGAAAGATGCCGATCGAGACGATCGTCCCCCAGCCGATGCGCGTGCATTCCACCGCCTGGCGCAGGATGTCCGGCGCGCCGACGCATTCGAACGCGTAGTCGGCGCCGCCGCCGGTCAGATCGCGAATGGCGCCGATCGTCGCCTGCGCGCCGGCGGCGGCGTCGAGAAAGTCCGTCATGCCGGCGATGCGCCCGGCCTGCTCCTTCTGCGCATTGACGTCGACGCCGATGATCCGGCTCGCCCCGGCGATGCGACAGCCCTCGACGACGTTGAGGCCGATGCCGCCGAGGCCGAACACGACGGCCGAGCTTCCCGGCTCGACCTTCGCGGCGAAGATCGCCGAGCCGACGCCGGTCGCCCCGGCGCAGCCCATGCAACAGACGATGTCGAGCGGCGCGTCCTTGCGGATTTTCGTCACCTGCATCTCGCGCGCGACGATGCGGTCGGAAAACGTGCCGAGTTCGCAGAAGGCGCGGATCGGCCGCCCGGCGCGCGAGAACGGCCGGCGCTCCGTCGGCTGGAAGTAGCGGTCGCAGAGATTGGTTTTCCGGCTGCGGCAGGCCGGGCACTCGCCGCATTCGGGAATGCCGACCGGGATGACGTGGTCGCCCGGCCTGACGCTGGTCACGCCCGGCCCGCAGTCGAGCACGACGCCCGCGCCCTCATGGCCGAGCACGATCGGATAGTCGGACCAGGCGCGCGAACCGTCGAAGAACGACATGTCCGAATGACAGAGCCCAGCCGCCTTCATCCCGATCAGCACTTCGCCGGCGCGCGGCCCTTCGAGATCGAACAGATCGACCGCGATCGGCACGTTTTGACGGGAGGCGAAGGCGGCGCGCGTCTGCATGGGTCAGAGTCCGAGCAGGCGGACGACCATCTGCGGATCGT
>JAEULW010000071.1 GCA_016793505.1 Methylobacteriaceae bacterium
AGGGCGGCGCGCCGCCGCTGACCTGGCTCGTCAACGGCGCGCCTGTCGGCGCGCCGGAGCTGCGCCGCGCCGCCGCCTGGAAGGCGGACGGCGCCGGCTTCGCGCGCGTCTCGGTGATGGATTCGAAAGGCGCGACCGACAGCGTGACGGTGCGCGTCGAATAGAGCCCGGGCCCGCCCGCGCGAAATCCTGGCCTTCTGGAGCCGCGATTGTACGCGAGGCTGGCCGCCGCAGGATGAATGTCGTATGGGAAGGCTGGTCTCGAGAAGGGTCACGCGATGTTCCGCAAGATCGTTGCCGCCGCATTGCTTTCAGCAGCTGTTTGCCAACCCGCGTCGGCCTCGCTGATCATCGACGTCAACACCAATGTCGCCGCCGGGATCGCCGCTTTCGGATCGTCGAACAGGCTGCTCGACTGGTCCTCGATCTTCTCCGGTTCGCCCTCGTGGACGCTCGGGTCGTATGGCGGCAGCCAGCTGGTCGGCACGTCGTTCACCGATCCTGTGACGGGAGCGACCGCAACATCCGCCGGCAGAGGCGCCCTGAACGTGACCAACTGGATCGACGGAACGGGCTTCAACGCCGGCGCCGGCGCAAGGCCGGATCTTGCGGTCAACGGCGTCGAGAATTTCAGCGTGGCATTCGCCGCGCCGGTGACGCGGATCGGCTTTGCGATGTCCACCGGCGCAGGCCTTCTGCCCTCCGAGGTGCGCCATCTGGGCGTTACCTTCGACATTCTGACCGACCAGGGCGGCGGCGTGCTGACGCTCGCCGACGCGGGTTCGGGCGCGACCGCCTGGGTGACGATCACCTCTTCGACGCCATTCAGCTCGATCGCCTTCGCCGAAAGGGCGGGCGGCGACGGCATCTACGACCAGTATTTCGGCAACATCCAGACGGGCGTGCCGGAGCCGTCGACATGGGCGATGATGCTGGTCGGCTTCGCGGGACTGGCCTCGGCTGTCCGGCGCAGGCGGCGCGCGGCCGAGGCGGCCGGAGTCTGACGTTCCGCCGGAGTTCGACGCCGAACGGGCGGCGGTAGCGTCGGCGCGGCGACGAACAGCGGAGCGCCGGACCAGGCTCTACACGTCGAAAGCCGGATCGATCGGCACGCGGTAGCCGTTGACGAGGCGGTTGGTCTCGTTGGCCATGCCGACCACCGCCATCAGCTCGCCGAACATCGCCTCGCTCATGCCGGCCTTCGCCGCGGCGGCGGAATGGCTGGCGATGCAGTAGCCGCAGCCATTGGTGACGCTGACGGCGAGATAGATCATCTCTTTCGTCAACGCGTCGAGCGCGCCCGGGGCCATCACCTGCCTGACGCTGGCCCAGGTGCGCTCGAGCCCCTGCGGATCGTTGGCGAGATACTTCCAGAAGTTGTTGACGTCGGGCACGCCGCGCGTCGCCTTGATGTCGTCGTAGACGGCGCGCACCGCAGGCGAGGCGTCGGCGTAGTCGATCGGGCGAGGCTTCGGCATCCGATGTTCTCCTTTCGCGCGCCGCGTCGCCGCAGACGCGATCAGCGCTGAGTGAGCTGTCGCCACAAGCCGGCGAAGGGCCGGAAGACGAAACGCACGACGTGTTGGCCTTCCGGCACGGCGACGGCGCGGAACATGACGTCGGCGCGCAGGATCGGCGTCGGCGCGCCGTCGATCTCGGCGAACCACCAGGGATGATCGACGTCGAACAGGACGAGCCAGCCGCCGCCGGCCGGCGCCGTCGCCTCGGCGACCACCTCCGTGTTGCGATAGGACAGAAGCTTCGCCGCGCCCTGCCCCGTCGCCGGCCGCGACGGCGCCTCGAGCAGGACCATGCTGCGATAGTCGCCGAGCGGCCAGACGCCGGTGCGGATCATCTGTGCGAAGTCGGCCTGCATCGCCTGCGTCGCCAGCACGACGCGCGGCAGCGCGCGCGGGTTTTCCGAGATGATCGCCACGTCCGTGCGCCCCGCGGGAACGAGAACACCGCCCGGCAGCAGGCGGTCGATGCGCTCCGGCGGCGGGCCGGTGACGATCCAGCGCAGGCCGAGAAGATCGGCCATCGGCGAGGCGTAGGAGGCAAACAGCGGCGACCATTGGCGCTGATCGGCCAGAGCGACGTGATCGCCGGCGTTGGTCGCGGCCGTGAACAGCGCGAGGCGCAGCGGATTGTAACCGAGCACATTGTCGAAGCCGTGCGACATCGACGCGTTCGGCCAATGGAAATCGATGGCCGCGAGCTCAACGCGGTCGCGCCGGTCGGGCGCCGACGTTGCGGCGAGCCTGCCAGCGATCAGCGCGACGGTGGAGTCGCCGCCCGCCGGATCGAGGGCGGCGTAGGTCGCCGGGGGCAGCGCCGTCGACTCGTTGGGGCCGTTGTTGACCGCCAGATCGGCGACAAGCACGGCGCCGAGCAGCAGCATCGGCGCGAGGGCGCCGCGCGGCGCGAGGCGTCGGGCGAGCCACAGCGCCGCCGCCGCGGCGGCGAAACAGAGCGCCGCCATGCGCAGCGCCGGAAAGGCGACGCGCGCCATGCCCTTGTCGAAGGCCAGCGCCAGCGCCGCCAGGGTCAGCGCGGCGAAGACGCCGACGACGAGGAGGCGCGTCAGCCACGACGCCGGCGGCAGATCGCCGGCGAGCCAGCGATGCACGCCGTAGCCGGCGAGACAGGCGGCGAAGAAGCCGACGAGAAAGGTCGCGTCGGCGGGGCGGCGGAACAGATCGGCGCCGGGGATGACGAAGATCGCGTGATAGGCCGGCGTGTAGCGGCCGAGCGCATAGACCAGCGCGACGACGAGGCCTGCGGCGAAGTAGCGCGCGCCGGCCTCGCGCCACAGGCCGCGCGCCAGCACGATCGCCGCCAGAGCCAGCGCCGGGATCGCGCCCTGATAGAGGTCGCTCATGTTGCGGGCGAGATAGAGGTCGACCGGCCCCCAGATCGGGCTCGGCGGGCCCCAGAAATCGGCGAGCGGGCCATCCGTGCCGAACAGGTTGGCGGCGAAGAAGGTGAGCAGCGAGGCGGGATGCAGCGAGCCGCGGCCGGCGCCGGCGAAATCGATCGACGGCCGGTTCGACTGCAGCGCGAGCGCCAGCGTCATCGCCGTCGGCAGGCCGGCGACGAGCAGGCCGGCGAGGACGCCGCCGGCGATCGGCTTCACGGCGCCGGCGAGCGCGGCGAGGAGGCGTGGACTCGCCAGAAAATGCGCCAGCGCGAAGCCCGCCAGCGCCCACAGGCCGAGCAGCGCCACCTGATCTCGGCCGAGCGCCATCAGGCCGGCGAACAGGCCGGCGGCGAGCCCCCAGCCGAAGGAGCGCCGCTCCAGCGCCCGCGCGAAGGCCCAGAGCGCCAGCGGCAGCCAGGCGAGGCTGGTGATCTGGCCGACATGCTGGACGCGCCAGGCGGCGGAGCCGCCGAAGGCGAAGGCGAGCGCGGCGACGACCGCCGCCGCTTCATGCCAGCCGCGATCGCGGAAGATCAGGATGACGCCGACGCCGCCGAGACCGAGCAGCGCGAACACGGTGGCGTCGAAGGCGGCCATCGAGGGGGCCGGGTTCAGCGCGGCGAGCAGCAGGAAGGGCGGCGAGAAGATCAGCGATTGCGGATCGGCGATCTGCGGGTGGCCGGCGAAGACGTGCGGATTCCAGAACGGGCTGTCGCCGGCGTGCAGGGATTTCGCCAGGAAGACGAGCTGGGGGTAGAAATGCGCCTTGGCGTCCCAGGGGATCGTCACCCAGCCCAGCAGCCAGGGCGAGGCCAGAGCGGCGAGGCCGGCGAGAAAGACCCCGAGAGCGAGATCGAGCGCCCAGCGACGCGCCGGCGTCGACGGGCGATCGCTCTCAGCCGTCAATCGGCGCCTGCGCGGCCAGCGCCTCGACGTCGATGAAATGGCCGGCGCGGTCGCGCTTGGAGGCGAGATAGCTGACATTGTGCGCGGTCGGGCGGCCGATGACGCGCTTGTCCTCGACGATCTCCAGCCCGGCGGCGGTCATCGCCGCCATCTTGATCGGGTTGTTGGTCATGATGCGCACGCGCGACACGCCGAGCTGCTTCAGCATCTCGGCGGCGAAATCGAAGCGGCGCTGATCGTTCTCGAAGCCGAGCATCTCATCGGCGTCGTAGGTGTCGAAACCCTGCGCCTGCAGGCGATAGGCGCGCATCTTGTTGGCGATGCCGTTGCCGCGGCCCTCCTGATCGAGATAGAGCAGCACGCCGCCG
Source organism: Methylobacteriaceae bacterium (assembly GCA_016793505.1). Classification (GTDB taxonomy): domain Bacteria; phylum Pseudomonadota; class Alphaproteobacteria; order Rhizobiales; family Beijerinckiaceae. Next base: position 4,195 of record JAEULW010000071.1, read on the forward strand.
CCATTCTCGGCCATCCAGCGCACGGTGCTGCGCAGCTGGTCGCCGCAATCGCATTTCAGGCTGCCGAAGAGATCGCCGGTCAGACAGGCCGAATGCAGGCGCACCGCGACAGGCTGGGCGACATCGGGCCGGCCGACGACGATCGCCACCTGATCGCGCATGCCCTCGCCGCCGCGGAAAACGACGAATTCGGTCTGGGTCGCGCCCTCGAGCGGCACCGGCGCGCGGGCGACGAGGCGCAGTTCGCGGACATTGGCGGCGCGGAAATCGCGGATGTCGGCGGCCGAGACGGTGAGCACGTCGGCCGGCGCCGGCCGCCCGGCGGCGGGGGCGACGACGACCGGGGGCAGCACCAGGGCAAGCGCCGACAGCTCCAGCCCGGCGTGATCGAGCGGCGCGGCGGGGGCGACGGGCGCGTCGATGCGCGCGTCGAGATGCAGAACGAGGGTCGCGATGCGGGCGACGTCGATGGTCGGCAGGGCGACGACGCCGGCCTGTGCGCGCTCGAGCCCGAGCCGCCGCAGGCGGGCGGCGGGCAGGACCAGGCGGGCCTGGCCGCGGGCGAAGTCCTCGATCAGGGCGGCGAGCGGGGGTTCGATGGCCTCGGCGCAGGCGACCAGCGCGGCGTCCGCCCCGTCGACGACGAAGACCGGACGCCCCGCCCGGAACTCCGCAAGGGCGCGCTCGACAGCGATCATGGACCTTTCGGCGCTCATAGCGCACCCCTTACTCTCAAGCACGAGACCCTCGCATCGCTTGCCGACCCTCGCGCGAAAGCCGGTTTCCTGGACTCGCCACGCCGAACGCACCGTTTTCCGGACTTTCGCCCGGCGCAGCGCGGCGTGATATAGAAGACTGAGCGGCGTTACGCCAATCGACGGACCGTTTCATGACAGTCACGGACCTGTCTTCACCGAACCCGCCTGACCGATATGGATCGCCCCGGCACTTTGGAAAGGGGCGGATGAACGGCCTATGAACGCCCTATGAATGCTGTAAATTTCGCTTCCGGCGATCAGCCGTCCGTCATCGCGCAGCTGGGCCAGACGCTGGATGGGCGGATCGCCACCGTGACCGGGGAAAGTCGCTGGATCAACGGGCGTTGCGCCCTCGATCACCTGCACAGGCTGCGCGCCAGCGTCGACGCCGTGGTGATCGGCGTCGGCACGCTGATCGCCGACGATCCGCAGCTCACCGTCCGGCGCGTGGCTGGCGCCCATCCTGCGCGGGTCGTCATCGACCCGAACGGGCGGGCCCCGGCGGACGCCCGCTGTCTGCGCTGCCCGGCGGCGCCGACCTATCTGATCAGCGCGCCGGGCGTGCGGCGCGGACCGGGCGTGATCGAACTGCCGCTCCGCGACGGCGCGCTGGCGCCGGCCGACATCGTCGCCGCGCTCGCCGCGATGGGCCTGAAGCGCCTGCTGATCGAGGGCGGGGCGCGGACCGTGTCCGGCTTCGTCGACGCCGGCATGGTGGACAGCTTGCATCTGCTCGTCGCGCCGATGATCATCGGCTCCGGGCGGCAGGGGCTGGAGCTCAGGCCGGAAGGGCGGCTCGCCGCGGCGCTCAGACCGGCGACGACGGTCACTGTCTTCGAGGACGGCGATGTTCTGTTCGAATGCGATCTGCGCCGGCAGACGCCTGCGCGCCAGGGAGAACCGTGATGTCGTCGAGCCAGGTTGACGCGACCGCGCCCGTCTATTCGCCGCCGCAGCGCGCCATCCACTGGCTGCACGCGGCGCTGATTTTCGCGACGCTGCCGCTCGGCGTCGCGATCGGCAAGGCGCCGCCCGGCGCCTTTTCCGACGCGACCATGAACGGGCTCTACAACGCGCATCGCTCGTTCGGCTTTCTGGTGCTGGTCGTCGCCGTGCTGCGCGTCGCGACGCGCGTCGCGAAGGGGGCCCCGGCGCCGGTCGCGACGTTGACGCCGGTCGAGCGCATCGCCTCGGGCGCGGTGCACCACCTGCTCTATGTGATGATCTTCCTCGTGCCGTTGCTCGGCTGGGCCGGAACCTCGGCCTATCGCGCCGAGATCAGCGTGTTCGGCCTGTTCCATCTGCCGCATTTCGTCGCCGAGAACCGCGCCCTGTCGGAAAAACTCCTCGGCGCGCACGGGGCGGCGGCGATGGTGATGGCGCTGCTCGTCTTCGCCCATATCGGCGGCGCGCTGATGCATCTGATCGTCAAGCGCGACGGCGTGTTCCGGCGGATGTGGCCGGGCGGCTGACCGGCGTCCCGGTCAGCGCGGCGTCGCCAGCAGATCCTCGTGGCCGATCTCGCAGGCGCTCGCCGCACGGCGCGCGATGCGCCAGCTCTCGACGTCGGCGGCCGGCAGGCGGCCGGTCTCGGCGATCGCCCGCGCCGCGCCGTCGGCGAGTTCGCGGATCAGCGGCGCGTCGGCCGCCGTCAGCCGCCACGGGCTCCTGGCCCGGCGCACGCGGTAGCCGCGACGCGCCAGCGCGGCGTCGAAGGCCGGCGCAGCCTGCGGCCCAAGGGCGAGGCCGAAGCCCTTGTCGGTCGCCTGATGCGCGTGGAAGGCGGCGAGCGCCGCCGCGTCGGCCGCATACGGCGGCGACCAGCGTTCGATCCCGTCATAGATCAGCACGGTGTAGAGCGGCAGACGGCGCGTCGCGAGCGCGTCGGCGAAGCGCTCCAGCCATTCTTGCGAGACAAGATCGAACAGCGCGGCGGCGGTGACCAGATCGACTTCGCCGGCGAGCGGGGCGGCGGGATCGGCGGCCAGATCGGCCTGACGGAAGGCGACGTCGATCAGCTTGCCGGCCTTTTCGAGACGCAGGCCGTCGGGTTCGACAACCGCCCGATCGGCCCAGCGCGTCAGCGCCTCGCGCGCGGCGGCGAGCAGGCGCGGGTCGTAGTCGACCAGGGTCCAGCGCTGGCGGGGGCCGAGCGCCGGGGCGAAGCCGCGCAGGTTGGAGCCGGCGCCGCAGCCGAGGTCGACGATGTGCGGCGTCCGTTTTTCGGCCAGCGTCGCGGCTGCGGCGGCGGCGAGGCCGGCGTCGCGGGCGGCGTGGTCGGCAGGCTCGCGCAGGGCGAGCCAATCGGCTGAAAAACCTTCGCTCATGCTTCGATCGCCTCGATCACACGCCGCGCCGTGTCGCGCCAGCGCGGCAGAGTCCGACCCGCCCGCCACGACGCTTCGGCGAGGCGGGCGCGCAGATCATGTTCCATCATCACGCGGCGCAGCGCGCCGGCCAGCGCCGGCGCATCGCCCGGGTCGACCTTCAGCGCGGCCTCGTCCGGCGCGGTGTCGGCGGCGGCGCCGGCGCGCGTCGCCACGATCGGCAGTCCGCGGGCCATGGCTTCGGCCAGCGCCATGCCGTAGCCCTCGTAGAGCGAGGGCATGACGAAGAGATCAGCCTGCGCATACAACGACTCGAGCCGCTCGCCGGCGACGGCGCCGAGCAGCGCGACGCGATCGGTCAGGCAAAGCGCGTCGAGCCGGGCGCGCAGCGCGGTGAGCAGGTCACGGTCGGAAAAGCCGCCGGCGACGTCGAGCCGCCAGTCGAGATCGCGCAGGCCGGCGAGCGCCTCGACAAGCGGCATGTAGCCCTTACGCGGCAGGATCGAGCCGACGGCCAGCAGCCGCAGCGGCGCGCCGGCGCCGCCCTGCGCGCGGGGCGCCGGGGCCGTGCCCGGCTCGGCGACATGAATACGCTCGAAAGGCGCATCGAAATCGGTCGAAAGCAACGCCGCGGTGTGGCGGCTGGTCACGACGATGCGGTCGACCAGAGCGAGGACGGCGCGCTCGTTGGCGATCAGTTCGGCGGCCCGCGCCGGGGCGAGGCCGGCTTCCAGACCCAATGGATGATGCACCAGCGCGACGATGCGCCGGTTCAGGCCGCGCACGAAATCCGGCGGCATGGCGCCGAGCGCCAGACCGTCGACCAGCAGCGTCGCGTCCGGCGCCGTCGCGGCGATGCGGCGGGCGGCCTCATCGAGATCGGCGGTCGTGGGATGCGGCCAGCCGCCGGGCAGCGAAAGCGGCGCGAGTTCGGCGCCGAGGGCCGCCGCCTCGGCGATCACCGCCCGGTCATAGGCGTAGCCGCCGCTGATCGCAGCGAGATCGCCCGGAATGACGAAGATCGCGCGGGCGCTCACACCGCGCCTTCATACCAGGCGCGCGCCACATGCGACTCGTGCAGCATGACGCGAATCCTCACGATGCCCTCGCCGCCGGGGCCGAGCCGGCCCTCGCGCGCAGCGGCGGCCATGGCGTCGAAAATGTGCTTCGACAGAAACTCCGTCGTCGTCTGACGGCCGGAAAATTGCGGCAGGGCGTCGAGATTCTGGTAGTTGAGCGGGGCCAGCGTCGCCTTCAGCGCCTCGTGCGCGCGGCCGATATCGACGACGACCTCGTCCTTCGTCAGGGTTTCGCGGAAGAAGGCGACGTCGACGACGAAGGTCGCGCCGTGCAGCTTCTGCGCCGGACCGAACAGTTCGCCCCGGAACGAATGGGCGACCATGATGTGATCGCGAACCTCGACGGCGTACATGCGCTCTCCCCTGCCGAACTCGCGCGCATCCACTCCATCGCGCGGCCGGCGTCAATAGGCTGTGCGCACAGGGCCGGGGGAGAGGGGGCCGACGCGCGGAATGCCGGGGCGTCGCGGGCCGTGAGCGCACTGGCCGCGCGGGCCTGTCGCCGGCATGATAGGATGGTTGGCGCAACGAACCGACCGTGCTGGCGCAGCAGCATCGACCCTGGAGGCCGCAATGGCGGCGGCGACGCTCTACGCCCACCCCTTCTCGTCCTACTGTCAGAAGACGATCATCGCCCTGCGCGAGCGGGGCTACGCCTTCGAGTTGCGAATGGTCGATTTCGGGGACGCGGCCTCGGTCGGCGAATTCGCGGCGCTCTGGCCGATCCGCAGGATGCCGGCGCTCGTCGAGGACGGCCGGATGCTGGTGGAGTCGTCGATCATCATCGAACATGTCGATCTCGCCAGGCCCGGCGCGCGGCTCATTCCCGCCGATCCGCGCGCCGCGCTCGAGACGCGCCTGCTCGACCGCATCTTCGACAACTACGTGATGACGCCTGTCCAAAAGATCGTCGTCGATCGCATCCGGGCCCCCGATCGTCGCGATGCGCAGGGCGTCGCGGAGGCGCATGCGCTGCTGGCGACGACCTATCGCTGGCTCGAAGCACGACTCGGAGGCCGGACCTGGGCGGCAGGCGCCGCGTTCAGCCTCGCCGATTGCGCCGCGGCGCCGTCGCTGTTCTACGCGGACTGGGTCGATCCGATCGACCCTGCCCTGACGGGCCTATGCGCCTATCGCGCGCGGTTGCTGGCGCATCCGACGATTGCGCGCGTCATCGACGAGGCCAGGCCCTACCGCCATCTGTTCCCCGGCGGGGCGCCGGATCGAGACTGACGCTCAGTAGCGCGCCACGGTCGCCAGCCCGCCGGCGCGCGACGACAGGATGCGCGGCAGGGCTTGCGGCAGATCGTCGAAGGCGACCTCGGCGTCGATCAGCGCATCGAGGCTCGGATCGGCGAGCAGGTCGAGCGCCTTGGCGAGGCGGCGGGCATGGCCCCAGCGGGGCCGGCGGCCGGGCGAGACGTGGCCAACCTGCGAGGAGATCAGCTTCAGCCGGCGGCTGTGGAAGGCCTCGCCGAGCGGCGCGCCGACCTCGCCCGCTCCAAACCAGCTCATTTCCACGACGGTCGCCTCGAGGCCGCCGAGCGACAGGGCGGTGGCGAGGCCAGCGCCATGGGCGCTGGTGTGGAACACGACATCCGCCTCGGCGGTCACGTCGGCGGCCTGTTCGGGCAGCGCGAAGCGGGCGCCGAAGGCGGCGGCGACGCGGGCCCTGTCGGCCACCAGATCGACCACCGTGACCTCCGCGCCGGGCAGTCGCGCGGCGAGCCAGGCGACGAGCAGGCCGACGACGCCGGCGCCGACCACGGCGATGCGCTCACCCGGAGCTGCGCCCGAATCCCACAGCGCGTTGAGGGCGGTCTCCATGTTCGCCGCCAGTGTGGCGCGGCGCGCCGGCACGTTTTCAGGCACAGGGGCGAGCAGCGAGACCGGCGCGACGAAACGGTCCTGATGCGGATGCAGGGCGAAGACGGTGCGGCCCAGCCATTCGTCCGGCCCGGCCTCGACGCGGCCGACAGCGCAGTAGCCGTATTTCACGGGGAACGGGAACTGCCCCTCCTGCAGCGGGGCGCGCATGCGGCCATATTCGGCCGCCGGCACGCGGCCCTCGAAGACCAGCCGCTCGGTGCCGCGGCTCAGCGCCGACCAGAGCGTCGCCACGCGCGCCTCGTCCGGCTCGGGCCGGGCGAGACGCGCCGGCCTGAGCGCCGCCCGGCCGGCGGCCTCGTACCACAACGCCCGCGCCGCGGCGGGCCTCGCCCGCCGGCGCGAAGAGGATTGCGTGGCGCTGCGCTCCATTCTATCGACCTTCCGCGCGGCCGCGCCGGCGCGCCATTCAGCGGCGGTTCAGGTCGTTTCGACCGAAATCCGCCGCCGCCCGACCCGGCGCCGGACGCTTTCCCGCATGACTTCCCTCACCAGCGACGTTTCCGCAAGACCCGGCGTGATGACGCCGGCCGGCATCGACCGGGCCGCCGCGCTGACGCGGCGGCGCGTGATCGTCGCCGCGCTGATCCTCGTCAGCTATGCGGTGATCGGCGTCGGCATGTGGAAGATCTGCGCCGCCGGCGGCTGGACGATCGTCGATGCGCTGATGATGCTCTGCTACATCGTCGCTGCGCCGTGGAGCGTGCTCGGCTTCTGGAACGCGGCGATCGGCCTGTGGCTGCTGCATGTCAAGCCGAACGGGGCGCGCGACGTCGCCGGCTTCGCCGAGGCCGCCGTCGGCCATGCGCCGGCGCAGCGCACCGCCATCCTGATGACGATCCGCAACGAGGACCCGGCGCGCGCGTTGACCCGTTTCGCCGCGGTCAAGCGCAGCGTCGACGCCACCGGCGCGGGCGCGGCCTTCGACTACTACGTGCTCTCCGACACGACGGACGCCGCCGTCGGGGCCGCCGAGGAGGCGGCCTTCGCGCGCTGGCAGGCGCAGGAGGCGAACTCGCCCTCGACCCTCGTCTATCGCCGGCGCGAGGCGAACGAGGGCTTCAAGGCCGGCAATGTGCGCGATTTCTGCCGGCGCTGGGGCCATCACTACGAATTCATGCTGCCGCTCGACGCCGACAGCCTGATGACCGGCGAGTCGATCGTGCGCATCGCGCGCATCGGCGAGGCCTGGCCGCGGCTCGGCATCCTGCAGACGCTGGTCGTCGGCATGCCCTCGCGCTCGGCCTTCGCGCGCATTTTCCAGTTCGGCATGCGACACGGCATGCGCCCCTACACGATGGGCTCGGCCTGGTGGGCGGGCGATTGCGGACCGTTCTGGGGCCACAACGCGCTCGTTCGCGTGAAGCCGTTCCTCGAGCACGGGCAGCTGCCGGTGCTGCCGGGCGGGCCGCCGCTCGGCGGGCCGATCATGTCGCATGATCAGGTCGAGGCGACGTTCATGCGCCGCGCCGGCTTCGAGGTGCGCGTGCTGCCGATCGAGGGCGGCAGCTACGAGGAGAACCCGCCGACGCTGCTCGAATTCACCCGCCGTGATCTGCGCTGGTGCCAGGGCAACATGCAGTACTGGCGCCTGCTCGGCACGCCGGGGCTGAGGCCGATGAGCCGCTTCCAGCTGATCTGGGCGATCATGATGTTCGTCGGCATCCCGGCCTGGACGCGGATGATCCTGCTCGCCGCGCTGAAGCCGTTCGACGGCGAGAAGCTGGCCGAGTTCCCGACCGGCCTCGCCAAGCTGCTCTATCTCGCCTTCCTGCTGATGTATCTGGCGCCGAAGCTCGCCGGCTTCCTCGACATCGCGCTGACGCGGGGCAAGATCGCCGAATATGGCGGCGCGCTGCGCTTTGCGACGGGCTGCCTGACCGAACTCGGCTTCTCCTTCCTGCTCGGCGCTGCGACGACGCTGCGCACCTCGATCTTCATGATCAACCTGCTGTTCGGCCGCTCGGTGATCTGGAACGGCCAGGCGCGCGACGCGCATGCCCTGTCCTTCGCCACCGCCGCGCAGGGGCTGTGGCCGCAGACGCTGTTCGGCGTCGTCGTCATCGCGCTGATGGCGTTCGGCGCGCCGGCGATGATTCCGTGGGCTCTGCCGCTCGTCGCCGGCTATGTGCTGGCGATCCCCTTCGCCATGGCGACCGCCTCGCCGGCGCTCGGCGAAGTTCTGGCGCGCTGGCGGCTCTGCGCGATCCCGGAAGAGTTCGACACGCCGGTGGAAATCGCCACGGTGCAGAGCAAGTCGTGAGTTCGCATCCGCTCACTGACGCCGTGATGCGCTCGGTCCGGCTCTACCACGGCCCCGAGGCGCCGAAGGCGGCGATGGACGCGCTCTATTCGCGCTTCGTCAGTGCGGGCGATCTCGTCTTCGACGTCGGCGCGCATGTCGGCGACCGGGTGGCGAGCTTTCGCCGGCTCGGCGCGCGCGTCGTCGCGCTCGAACCGCAGCCCGGCCCGATGCGCGCCATCCGCCTCATCTGCGGCGGCGATCCGAACGTGACGCTGCTGGCGATGGCGGCGGGCGATCGCGAGGGGACGCTGACGCTGCACGTCAATTCGGCCAATCCGACGGTCAGCACCGCCTCGGCCGATTTCCTGCGCGCCGCCGACGGCGCCGGCGGCTGGGAGGGGCAGGTCTGGGACCGCGTCCTCGAGGTTCCGGTGACGACGCTCGCCGCGCTGGCGGCGCGCTATGGCGAGCCGGCGTTCGTGAAGATCGACGTCGAGGGCTTCGAGGATCGCGTGCTCGCCGGCCTGGACAAGACGCCGCGGGCGCTCTCCTTCGAATTCACCACGATCGAGCGTGACGTTGCGAGGCGCTGCGTGGCGCGGCTGCAAGCGCTCGGCGTCGACCGGTTCGACGCCGCGCTCGGCGAGACGCAGCGCCTCGTCTTCGGCGCGCCGGTCAACGGCGCGGCGCTCATCGACTGGCTGGCGGGGCTGCCGCACGAAGCCAATTCCGGCGACGTCTACGCCTTCGCCGGTTGAACCTGGCCGGCGCCGCGACGGGCGAACGGCGCGCGTGCTAGACAGCGCCGACATGGAGAATGACCGATGCGACCGACGCTGTTCCTCGCGCTCTTCGCCCTGCTCTTGGCCGGCGCGCCGACGCAGGCGCAGACCTATGATCTCGCCAACGAACTCGCCGTCGAGGTCGCCAACCGCAACGAAGGCGTGCTGTGCGCGGAGAAGGACAACATCTATCTGCCGATGACGTCGCGCGCGATCCGCGCCTTCCGCATCCAGGCGGTGCATCCGGCCTATATCGGCACGATCCAGACCGACCGATGGGCGCCGGACTGGACGAGCTGCGACATGTCGAACGATCCCTCGTTCGGCGCGAAGGCGCGGCGGATCACCTTCTGGGAGACGCCGGAATTCTGGCTGACCGGCTACACCTTCCCCTCGTTCTGGCGGCCGAACACGGTGCCTTTCCGTGTCGGCGAGCGCGTCGAGCAGGGGCTGCATGTGGTGCAGCTGTGGATGCGCCATCGCGAACGCGCCGAGGAAATTCTCGTCGTCTATCCGCCCGACGGCTACTGGCGGGCGCGCCCCCTGCCCTTCGCCGACATGCGCTGGACGGCCTATGGCTCGTCCTTCCTCGTCGGGCCTGTCGAAGTGCAGGGGCGGCCGATCGTGGCGCTCAAGGAGATCGCCTTCGATCCGGACAAGAAGAGTTTCAAGTTGACATTCGAGCGCGGGGGAACGGCGACATTGTCACTGACCAGCGTCGATCAGGACCGCATAGTGCTCGACGTCGCGCTGGACGGGCCGACGCCGGAGGGTCTGCCCTTCGCGGCGCTGCGCTCGATGTATGCGACGGAATTCAATGCCGACGTCGCTCGCATCGCCTGGCGCGAGAAGGGCGGCGCGGCCTGGAAGGAGTCGCCGATCATGACCTTCCCCGGCGCCGCGGCGACCGAGGTGTGGACCGGGCGCACCGCGCCCTCGCGCCACAACACCAGCGCGCCCGACTTGGTGTTCAACCGCTTCGTCACCGCGAAGTGACAGCGACGCGAACGGGGCTGCCTTGGCGCGCACGATCGAGATCCGCCACACGCCGGCCCCGCCAAAGCGGCTCGACGCGGTGGACGTCGCCCGCGGCGTCGCCATCGCGGCGATGGTCGTCTACCATTTCGTGTGGGACCTGCGCTTCGTCGGGCTGATCGAGGACAATCTCGCCACGACGGCGCCGATGCGCGTCTTCTCGCATGTCATCGCCGCGAGCTTCCTGATCATCGCCGGCGCCTCCATGGCGCTCGCCCATCGCGGCCGGTTCAGCCCAAAGGCGTTTCGCGGTCACTTCGCGAAAGTGGCGCTGGCGGCGGCGGCGGTGACGATCGTCACCGCCTATGCGACGCCGCAGGCGCCGGTGACCTTCGGCATCCTGCACGCCATCGCGGTCGGCGTGCTGGTCTGCGCGCCGCTGGCGCGGACGCATTGGGCGGCGGCGACGGCCGTCGCCGCCGTGCTGATCGTTCTGCCCTTCATCTGGCGCGCGAGCCTGTTCGACGATCCGCTGCTGCAATGGACCGGCCTCGGCCTGCAGACGCCGCTGACTTTC
>JAEULW010000125.1 GCA_016793505.1 Methylobacteriaceae bacterium
TCGCCGACGAGGCCGGCGCCGTCGCCGCGCCGACGGCGGGGCTGCATTTCACGCCCGACCTCATCTCGCGGATCGAGGCGGCGGGGGCGCGGCTGCATCGCGTCACGCTGCATGTCGGCGCCGGCACGTTCCTGCCGGTCAAGGCCGACGACACCGACGATCACCGCATGCATGCCGAATGGGGGCGCATCGACGCGGCGACGGCGGCGGCGCTGAACGCGACGCGCGCGGCGGGCGGGCGGATCGTCGCCGTCGGCACCACATCGCTGCGCATCCTCGAAAGCGCCGCGGATATGGACGGGCGCATCGGCGCCTTCGCCGGCGAGACCTCGATCTTCATCACGCCGGGCTACAGCTTTCGCGCCGTCGATGCGCTGATGACGAATTTCCACCTGCCGCGCTCGACGCTGTTCATGCTGGTCAGCGCCTTCGCCGGCCTCGAACGCATGCGCGCGGCCTATGCGCATGCAATCGCTGCGGGCTACCGCTTCTATTCCTACGGCGACGCCTGCTGGCTGGAGCGTTGAGGCGCGCGGGCCGGCGGCTCGGGACGCGGCGCGGCGCGGCTCGGCAGGAACAGCGCCTGCGAGGCGGGACTGTCGGCGCCTTCGGCCCGGGCCGGCGGCTTCGGCGTCGGCGTGTAGATGCGGACGTAATAGGCGCCGTCGTCGGCCGCCTCGCCGCCCGCGCCGATGTCGCGCGCCCCGAGCAAGGCGATGCGCCGGCAATCCCAGTCGCCATTCCGACGCCCCGCTTTCGGCGCGACATAGGGATTGACGCGCACCATCAGACTTTCGGTGCGGGTCGAGGAGCAGGTGTAGTCCTTGGCCTGCGCCCAGAAGGGCAGCGACACGGCGAAGCCGGTGGGCAGCGCCAACACGAAGCCGGGCAGATAGACCGCCGCCGGAATGGCGATCATCGCAGCGGCCCAGCGCAGCACATGCGCCGAGGCGCGCGGCGGCGCGGCGGGCGCAACAGTTGCGGCGGCGGGGGCGGCGGCGACGGCGGACATGCGGGCTCCGGCAGGATCGTGACGCAACGTAAGCCGGCAGCCGCCAGCAGCCGCTTCAGAAATTGCCTCAAATGCCGCGCAATCCCGTTCCGGGACAGGGCGGCGCTTGCCGTCGGGCGAGGGCTCGCGCAAAGTGCGGATGCGAGCGTCGTTCCCGCCCTGCGCGGCGATCCGGGACAGAGCGCGCGGGCCCGAGAGGCCGCGCCGCGACGCAAATGTCGGCGAAGGGCGATGTGATGACGGACCGGTTCCTGTTCGACGTGCGGGCGCGCGACGGCGCGGCCCGCTCCGGCGAAATCCGCATGCCGCGCGGCGTCATCCGCACACCGGCCTTCATGCCGGTCGGCACGGCGGCGACGGTCAAGGCGATGTATCCCGAGCAGGTGAAGGCGGCCGGCGCCGACGTCGTGCTCGGCAACACCTATCATCTGATGCTCAGGCCCGGCGCCGAGCGGATCGCCGAACTCGGCGGGCTGCACGCATTCATGAACTGGCCGCATCCGATCCTGACCGATTCCGGCGGCTTCCAGGTCATGTCGCTGGCCAAGCTGCGCAAGCTCGACGAGACCGGCGTCACCTTCCAGTCGCATCTCGACGGGGCGCGCTACGAACTGACGCCGGAACGCTCAATGGAGATCCAGGGACTGCTCGGCGCCGACATCCAGATGCAGTTCGACGAATGCGTGAAGCTGCCCTGCTCCGACGACGAGGCCGAACGCGCCATGCGCCTGTCGCTGCGCTGGGCGGAGCGCTCGAAGAAGGCGTTTTCCGGCGGACCGGGCCAGGCGCTGTTCGGCATCGTCCAGGGCGGGGCCGTGGAAAAGCTCCGCGTCGACAGCGCCAAGGCGCTGGTCGAGATGGATTTTCCGGGCTACGCGATCGGCGGCCTCGCGGTCGGCGAGCCGCAGGCGACGATGCTCGCCATGATCGAGACGGTCATGCCCTATCTGCCGCAGGAGAAACCGCGCTATCTGATGGGCGTCGGCACGCCCGACGACCTCATCGAGAGCGTGCGCCGCGGCGTCGACATGTTCGACTGCGTGATGCCGACGCGGGCGGGACGCCACGGCCTCGCCTATACCCGCTTCGGCAAGATCAATCTGCGCAACGCCCGTCACGCCGCCGATCCGCGGCCGCTCGATCCGCAATCGCCCTGCCCGGCGACGCGCGACTATTCGCGGGCCTATCTCCACCATCTGGTGAAGGCCGGCGAAATCCTCGGCATGATGCTGCTGACCTGGTCGAACATCGCCTATTACCAGGAGCTGATGGCCGGCATGCGCAAGGCGATCCGCGACGGCCGCTTCTCGGATTTCTACGGCGAGACCAAGGCCGCCTGGGCGCGCGGCGAGGCGGAGGAGACGGCGCGCTGACGCGGCTGCACGGCCGGCCATTGCAAAGCGCGCGCTTGCAGGCGCGAGGCACAGCGCGCCGCCGACACGCGCCGGCGCCGTCAGGCCGGGCCGCCGCAATAGGCCTCGAGGCGGTATCCGTCCGGATCGATCACATAGGCGGCGTAGTAGTTTTCGCCATAGTGAGGGCGAAGACCCGGCGGTCCGTTGTCCCGCCCGCCGTGCGCCAGCGCCTCCCGGTGGAAGGCGTCGACGCTGGCCCTGTCGGGCGCCGCGAAACAGAAGTGCAACCCGGAGTTCGTGTCGGCGGGCACAGGTGACGGGCTGGGGCCGATCCACAGACGGACCGCATCCGAGCCATAGCCCAGCGACGACGGATCGGCGCTCAGACAGGCATAGCC
>JAEULW010000192.1 GCA_016793505.1 Methylobacteriaceae bacterium
CGCCTGCGCGACGTCAACTGGATCGGCGAGGGCGCGCTCGGCGCGCTGCCCGCCGGCGGTCTCGACATCGCCGCCCGCATCCGCTCGACGCGCGAGCCGGCGCCGGCGCGCCTCTTCGTGGAGGGAGGCGAGGCGGTGGTCGAACTGCTGGAAGGCGAGGAGGGCGTCTCGCCCGGCCAGGCCTGTGTGTTTTACGAATCGGCGGCCCCCCGAGCGCGCGTGCTCGGCGGCGGCTTCATCCGCGCCGCCGAACCGATGCGCGCCGCAGTCCCGCGCGTCGAGCCGGCGCGCCGCGCCGCGCCGCTCTGAAAGGATTCCCGCGATGACCCTGCGCGACGCCGACCGGGCGGACCCCTCCCGCATCGACCATGCGCATGTGGAAGAGGCCTACGCCCGCTGGGCGCCGATCTACGATCGCGTCTTCACCGCCGTGATGCGGCCCGGCCGGCAGGCGGCGGCGGCGGCGATCAACGCCCTCGGCGCGCCCGACCGGCCGATCGAGGTGCTCGACGTCGGCGTCGGCACCGGGCTCGAACTGCCGATGTTCTCGGCCCATGTGCGGCTGACCGGGATCGACCTGTCCGAGCCGATGCTTCAGATCGCCCGCCGGCGCGTCGCCGATCTCGGGCTGGGCAATGTCGAGGCGCTCCTCGCCATGGACGCGATGAACCTGACCTTCGCCGACGACGAATTCGACGCCGTGGTCTCGCCCTATGTCATCACCACCGTGCCCGATCCGGCGCGCACGCTCGAAGAGATGGTTCGCGTCACCCGGCCGGGCGGCTCGATCGTGCTGGTCAATCATGTCGGGGCCGAATCCGGCCCGATCGCCGCGATCGAGGGCTGGCTCGGCCGGCGCGCGCAAAAACTCGGCTGGCGGCCGGAATTTCCCTGGAGCGTCATCGGCGACTGGGCGGCGGGCCGGCCGGACGTGCGGCTCGTCGAGCGCCGCACCCTGCCCCCGCTCGGCCTGTTCACGCTGGCGCGCTTCGAAAAGTCGCAGAGCGGCTGAGTGACCGGCTTTCTTGACACGCGGAAAGGCCGCGGCCTATATCGCCCGGCCTCTCCGGCGGCCGGCGAAAAGACCGGCGAACGGGGCGGTTGCGGGCCTCGGCCCGCGCCGGATGGCGGAGTAGCTCAGCTGGCTAGAGCAGAGGAATCATAATCCTTGTGTCGGGGGTTCGAGTCCCTCCTCCGCTACCATCCTTTTTCCAGCCTCGTGAGTTCGTCATGCCCGGGCTTGTCCCGGGCATCCACGCGACGCCGTCTGCGCCTGACCGGCCAAAGCCTGCGCCCCGCGACCCCGGCATGGATGGCCGGGACAGGCCCGGCCATGACGGGGGAAAGTGGGTGGACGCCTGTTACTTCATCACCCATCGGAGTTCGGCAGATCGATCTTCACATCTGCGCCGAGTTTCGCGCCGGTGACAGCACATGCTTCGCGGATGAGACGCATCTTGTCGCGATTGCTGATGTTGAGGCCAACAAGCCAACCCGGCGCAAACTCGACCGCGCGGGCGAGATCAGGTCGCAACGGATAGATTTCCTCTGGAGTCCTCGCGATGTGGTTTCGCTTGCGGCTACGTGCAGCCTCGGCGACAGCAGGCAGGGACTCTGGGTATCGGCTCGCAAGCATTCGAAGAATCTCGACCAGCGCTGTCGCAGCGCTCGAAACGTGATGCTCGTTGCCAAAAAAGGTGAAGGTCACGCCGCGGCGATCGCTTCTTTCGTCGATTGGCGCATGCAACGCCGTCACTGTCGAAGGCAGAGATTTCTTGGTCGAATGCTCTTGTTGCCCAGCGACATCCGCGGGCAGCTTGTTTGCCGCGGGCAACCGATTGTCGACTTGCAGCGATCGCAAGAAAGCCTGTAGTTCGACATTTGTCGGACGATAGCCGGCAATCGCTTCGGTGCGTTCGCCAAGCAGATCAATCAAGAGGTCCTCGGGCTGACTTACCAACTGGCTCCAAGCCGCCGGAATGCTCCTTGCCGCTTCCCGCCGTGATGCAATGTCGCGATAATCGCGCATCGCATCTTCGAAGGCAGCACCAGATCTAACGCGAGACCGATCCAGGTAGCGATCAAGCACGCGCACGCATTCAGCGATTGGCCGCTCAGTCAAATGAAGCCTGTAAACGCGTCGCTCGTCGTATGCGCCTTGCCCACCTGGCAAATAGAAGCTCCATTCTCGGCCATCGGTAAGAAGGCAGAGAGGAATGCCTTCGTGAAATGCATATTCAAAGAGTTGGCGATCGCCTTCAGTGGCGCGGCCCAAACCCTTGACCTCGATGAAGATGGCGGGCCGTTTTCCAGAAGCGCACAGTGCGAAGTCAACGCGGCGTCCGGCTTTCGCATATTCGGGCATAATCTGCGATGGATCGGAAACATCCCACCCCAGTTCAGCTAGTATCGGCATAACGACATTGATGGAAATGGCGGCCTCGTTGGGATACGCGCCTTCACTAAGTCGCGCTTGCGTCCGCTTGAGTAGAGCCTCGAGAGGCTTCGAATCATTCGCCACAGGCACGACTCACAATAGTGTTCCCTCCAAATTGTATGTCGAACGCCTATGAGGCGAAAGATCGCTACTGCCAAGAATTCGGCAGCAAGATTGTTGTCCTTCCCTGAAAAGGAGCCTGCCATGCAAACGCACCCCCGCGCCGCGCCGACCCTCGAGACCACACTGTCGGTCGAGGACCAGCGCTGGTTCCGCGCCATCGGCTGGGACGATGCGCGGGTCGCGCCGATCCGCAGCGAGGCGGAGGCGGTCGCCTATGCCCGCCGCGAGGCGGCGCTCAATGCGGCGATCGCCGCACTGACGCCGCCCGAGCGTGGCGACTCCGCGGAGGGCCGCCTCGCCGCCGCGCTCGGCGCCGCGCTCGCCAACTGGCGCGAGCGCGACGAGGAGGAATGAGCCTCAGCGCCGGCCGCGGCCGGTGGTCTGCAGCGCCGTGCGGCAGGCCGGGCTGACCTTGGCGATGTTGCGCTCGAGGCAGGCGCGCGCGTCGCCGCGGCGGCGGGACTGCGGCGTGTGCGTCGCGCCAGGGCACAGCGCGACGATATCGTTATTGCAGTGCAGCGCCACCGGCCCCTTAGCCGGGCCGCGCTGCGCATAGGCCACGCCAGCAGCGAGCGTCAGGCCCGTCACGGCGAGGATACCGAGCATCCGTTTCATGATCTTCGTCCTGGAGTCGCCCTCCTTGACGAGGATCACCATCGCGCCGACCGACGGGCTGCGCCTTGATTTGGCGCAGCCCGCCGAGGCGCCTCAGATGCAACGCCCGCCATCGACCTCCAGCACCACGCCGGTGAGAAATTCGTGCTCGGCCAGAAACAGGCAGGCGTCGGCGATGTCCTGCGGCGTCGACAGCCGGCCGAGCGGCACGCTCGCCTTGAAGGCGGCGCGCTTTTCCGGCGTGTCCTCGCCCATGAAGGTGGCGAGCAGCGGCGTCTCGCCGGCCACCGGCGCGATGCAGCAGACGCGGATTTTGTCCGCCGCCAGCTCGATCGCCAGCGCCTTGGTGCCGAGATTCACCGCGCCCTTCGAGGCGTTGTACCAGACAAGGCCCGGCCGCGGCCGGATGCCGGCGGTCGAGCCGATGTTGATGATCACGCCGCCGCCGCGCGCCCGCATCTGCGGCACGACGGCCCGCGTCGTCAGGAAGATCGACTTGACGTTGACGTCGAAGACGCGGTCGAAC
This sequence comes from Methylobacteriaceae bacterium, assembly GCA_016793505.1. GTDB lineage: Bacteria > Pseudomonadota > Alphaproteobacteria > Rhizobiales > Beijerinckiaceae. The sequence continues at coordinate 3,702 of JAEULW010000192.1, forward strand.
TCCTCCTCGCTCACCTCCATCACCGGCTTGTTGCGATGCGAGGTGCCGGCGTTGTTGACCACGATGTCGATCGGCCCGAGCGCGGCGCGCACCTTCTCGAAGGCGGCCTCGACATCGTCGGCGCGCGACACGTCGCAGGCGACGCCGAACGCGCCCTGTCCGATCTTCGCGGCGGCGGCCTTGGCCGCCTCGCCCTGGATGTCGAGACAGGCGACTTTCGCGCCCGCCTTCGCATAGGTCTCGGCGATGCCGAAGCCGAAGCCCTGCGCCGCGCCGGTGACGACGGCGACCTTGTTCGCAAGCCGCATGACGATCTTCCTCTGTGCGTTCAGCCGTGATTGATGACGATGGTCTTGGCGGCGCAGAATTCGTAGAGCGCTTCAAAACCCTTCTCGCGGCCATGGCCGGATTTCTTGACGCCGCCGAAGGGCAGCTCGACGCCGCCGCCCGCGCCATAGCCGTTGACGAACACCTGCCCGCAGCGCATCGCGCGGGCGACGCGCATCGAGCGCCTGGCGTCGCCCGTCCACACGCCGGCGACGAGGCCGTAGGGCGTGCCGTTGGCGAGCGCCACCGCATGCGCCTCGTCGCGGAACGGGATCATCGCGAGGACCGGCCCGAACACTTCTTCGTTCGCCAGCGTGGCGCGGGGATCGACCGGCCCGAACATCGTCGGCCGCACATAGAAGCCCGACGCCGGCGCCGCGGCGTCGATCGCGCCCTGCGCGACGATCCGCAGGCCTTCCTGCTGCGCCCGTTCGATATGGCCCTGCACGCGCTGGCGCTGGCGCGGATTGATCATGCCGCCCATCTCGCGATCAGCCTCGTGATGGGCCGCGGTGACTTTCGCGAAGCGTTCGGCGATCGCCGCGGCGAAACGATCCGCCGCCTTCTCCTCGATCAGAACGCGCGAGCCGGCCGAGCAGGTCTGCCCGCCATTCTGCGTGATGGCGTTGACGACGACCGGCGCGGCCGCCTCGATGTCGGCGTCGGCGAACAGGATCTGCGGCGACTTGCCGCCGAGCTCCAGCGTGCAGCCGATCGAGTTGCGCCCCGCCGCGGCCTGGATCAGCGCCCCGGTCTGAGGGCTGCCGGTGAACGACATGAAATCGATGTCGGGATGCTCGGCCAGAGCCGCGCCCGCCTCCGCGCCGAGTCCGGCGACGATGTTGAGCGCCCCGTCCGGAAAGCCGACGTCACGCGCCAGTTCGCAGATGCGGATCAGCGACAGGCAGGCGTCCTCCGCCGGCTTGACGACGCAGGCGTTGCCGCAGGCGAGCGACGCGCCGACCGACCGGCCGAAAATCTGCGCCGGATAGTTCCACGGCACGATGTGCCCGGTGACCCCGTGCGGATCGCGCACCACCGCCACCGTGTAGCCGTTGAGGAAGGGCAGCGTGTCCCCGTGCAGCTTGTCGGCGGCCGTGCCGTAGAACTCGAAGTAACGCGCTGTCGCCGCCATGTCGGCGCGGCCCTGCTTCAGCGGCTTGCCGGTGTCGCGCGATTCGAGCGCCGCAAGTTCGTCCGCATGCGCCGCCACCGCCTCGCCGAGCCTGACCAGCAGCCGGCCGCGCTCGGTCGCCGTCAGCCGCCCCCAGGCGCCCTCGAAGGCGCCCCGCGCCGCCGCCACCGCGGCGTCGACGTCGACCTTGCCCGAGCGCGGCGCCAGCGCGAAGGCGCGCCCGTCCGACGGGCAGACGGATTCGAACAGCCGGCCGTCCGCCGCCTCGACGCTGCGGCCGCCGATCAGATTGGAAAAGCGGGCGAGATCGTCATTCGCCAGCACGCGGTCATGCGCGGTCATGCGCGGCCTCCCTGTTGTCGGCCCGCACCATAGCGCAGGCGAGCCGGGACTCCAGAGCGCGGGACGCAGAGCCAGACTGCGCGCTCCATGCCGCAGAACTGGGTCCAGCCTCTCCGCTTCGCTCCTGCCGGGATGACAGATCGTGCGTCATTCCCGACGCCCGCGCAGCGGGCGCGCGGGAACCGAGAGTCTGCCGGGCGCGGCGCTCCCTGCTGCAGAACTGGGTCCCGGCTCTCCGCTGCGCTCCGGCCGGGATGACCCGCTTCGCTCCGGCCGGGATGACAGATCGAGTGTCATTCCCGACGCCCGCGCAGCGGGCGAGCGGGAACCCAGAGAATGCCGGGCGCTGCGCTTGACGCCAAAGAACTGGGTCCCGGCTCTCCGCTGCGCTCCGGCCGGGATGACCCGCTTCGCTCCGGCCGGGATGACAGGGCCGCCCTACCTGCGCCGCCGCGTCAGCGTGCGCGACACTGCGTCCGTCCACAGCGCCATGCGCCGCGCGCGCTCGACCTTCTTCATCGCCGGCGTGAAACGCCGTTCGACGCGCCAGGCCTTGGCGAACTCGGCCGGGCTGGGGCACAGCCCGACGGCGAGGCCGGCGAGATAGGCCGCGCCCATCGCCGTCGTCTCCGGCGTCGGCGGCCGGTCCACCGGCGCGTCGATGAGATCGGCGAGCCGCTGCATTGTCCAGTCGGAGGCGACCATGCCGCCGTCGACGCGCAGCGCGACGCGGCCGCGCCCGCTCCAGTCCCGACGCATCGCGGCGAGCAGATCGGCGGTCTGGAAACACACCGCTTCGAGCGCGGCGCGCGTCAGCTCCTTCGCCGTCGTCGCCCGCGTCAGGCCGAAGATCGCCCCGCGCGCCTCGGCGTCCCAATGCGGCGCGCCGAGCCCGGTGAAGGCCGGCACCATGACGACATCCTGCGTCGCATCCGCCTCGGCCGCGAGCGCGCCGCTCTCGCCGGCCGAGCCGATGATCTTCAGCCCGTCGCGCAGCCACTGCACCGCCGCGCCGGCGATGAAGATCGAGCCCTCGAGCGCGTAGGACCGCTTGCCGTCGAGCTGATAGGCGATCGTCGTCAGCAGCCGGTTCTTCGAGGCGACGGCGCTCGCCCCCGTGTTCATCAGCGCGAAGCAGCCTGTGCCATAGGTCGATTTCGTCATGCCCGGGGCGAAACAGGCCTGACCGATGCTCGCCGCCTGTTGATCGCCGGCGACGCCGCGGATCGGGATCGGCGCGCCGAACAAGTCCGGCGTCGTCGCCCCATAGTCGGCGGCGCAATCCAGGACCTCCGGCAGCATCGCCATCGGAACGCCGAAGAGCTCGCACAGCTTCGCGTCCCAGCGCCCTTTGTGAATGTCGAACAGCGACGTGCGCGAGGCGTTGGTCGCGTCGGCAGCGTGCCGCGCTCCGCCGGTCAGACGCCAGATCAGGAAGGAGTCGATCGTGCCGAAGGCGAGTTCGCCCTTCTCGGCGCGCCGGCGCGCGCCTTTTACATGATCGAGAATCCAGGCGACCTTGCCGCCGGAGAAATAGGGATCGAGCAGCAGCCCCGTGCGCGCCTGCACGAATTTCTCCCGGCCCGCCTTGCGCAGCGCCGCGCAGCGGTCCGCCGTGCGCCGGTCCTGCCAGACGATGGCGCGATGGATCGGCGCGCCGCTCCTGCGGTCCCAAACCACCGTCGTCTCGCGCTGGTTCGTCACGCCGATCGCCGCGACGTCGGCGCCCGTCAGCCCCGCTTTGGCGAGCGCCGCGCGGCAGGTTGCGACGACGCTCGACCAGATCTCTTCGGCATCGTGCTCGACCCAGCCCGAGCGCGGGAAATGCTGGGTGAATTCCTGCTGCGCCACGGCGACGACGGAAAGGTCCGGCGTGAAGACGATGGCGCGCGAGGAGGTCGTCCCCTGATCGATGGCGAGGATGTGTCGGGCGCCCATGCGTTGCCTCCGGCGGTTTCTTCGCCGGCACGCTAGGCGAGGCCGCCGCCGATGGCGAGAGGGGTCTCGGCGATCGAGGTCACGCCGCGTTCACCCTGCCGGCGGCCCGCGCATGCGGCGGCGCGGCGCTTGCATTAGTCTGCAGAAGCGGCCTTGGCGGCCGGCGACATGTTTCAGAACGATGATTGCAAAACGCAAGATCCTTTTCTACACGCACGGCCTCACCGGCGGCGGCGCCGAGCGCGTCTGGGCCCTGCTCGCCTCCGGCTTCGCCCGCGACGGCCATGACGTGATCTTCGCCTGCGACTTCGAGGCCGGGGAAAACCGCGGCTTCCTCGATCCCGCGGTGCGGCTCGTCATCCTCGGCGGGCGTCATCTGCGCACCGTGCGCCGGCTCGCCTCGCTGATCCGCAAGACGCAGCCGGACGTCACCTTTTCGGCGATCGGCGTGTCCAATCTCAAGCACGCGCTGGCCGCAGCCTATGTCGGGCGCCTGTCGCGCGCCGTGCAGTCCTATCACGGCTATTACGAGAGCGAGCCACAGCTGCTCAGCCGCCTCGGCTATCTGGCGACGCCGCTGACGACGCGCCTGTTCGCCCGCTCGATCTGCGTCTCCGACGGACTCTTTGCCTACCTGAAGGGAAGGTTCTGGCCCGATCCGCGCCGCACGATCTGCGTCTACAACCCGGTGAAGTGGGGCGAGAACGCCGCGCGCGGCGACGTTCCCCGCGCGCCTGTCGTGCTCGCCGCCGGCCGGCTCGTCGACTACAAGAACTTCCCCTTCCTCGTGCGCGCCTTCGCGCGCGTCGCCACGCCCGGCGCCCGTCTCGTCATTCTCGGCGAGGGGCCGGACAGGCCGACGATCGAGGCCGAAATCGCCCGGCTCGGCCTTGCCGGCCGAGTCACGCTCGCCGGTTATCAGAACGACCCCTGGCCCTGGTATGCGCAGGCCAGCTGCTTTGCGCTCGCCTCCGCGTCGGAGGCCTTCGGTCTCGTCGTCGTCGAGGCGATGGCCTACGGCCTGCCCGTCGTCGCGACCGACTGCGCCGGGCCGCGTCAGATCCTCGAGGATGGCCGCTACGGCGCGTTGATCGCGCAGGGCGACGAGGCGGCGATGGCCGCCGCCATCGATCATGCCCTCGCCGAGCCGGGCGACGCGGCGGCGCGGCGGCGACGCGCGCTCGACTTCTCGGTCTCCGTCGCCGTGAAGCGCTACGCTGCGGTGATCGAGGAGATCGTCGCCGAGACCGGCGCGCCGGCGATCGAAGCCGCGCCCGACCGCCCGCGCGAGGCGCGCTGACGCGACGCGCGGGCGATTTTCGTCAGAAGCTCGCGTTCAGCCCGTCGCCGCCTGCGGCGCGGTTGCCTCCGGCGCGTCGTCCTGCAGCGCGCGGTGATGGGCGAACAGCCGCGCCATCTGCGCCTCCACCGAATAGGGCGCCGCCTTGCGATGCACGGCGGAAGGATCGATGCGGCCGGCGAAGATGTCGTCGCGCAGCTGCGCGAAAGCCTCGACCAGCGCATTCTCGCAGGCCTCCGGCGGATCGCTGCGCTCGACCAGCGCGCCGCTGACGCCGGGCGCGATCAGCGGATCATATTGCGGCAGCCGCAGCGCGGCGAAGGGCCGGCCGACAGACAGCGTCTCGAGCAGATAGCAGGGCATGCCCTCGAAATAGGAGGTGAGTACGCCCGCATGCGCGCGCGCCACGATCGCCGCGACGCCGTCCGCGTTCTGGTAGCCGTGCCGCGCCGTGAACGATTCGATCGCCGCGAACTCCGCGTAGCGGTGCGGATCGCTGGTCCCGACATAGTCGAACGCGAGCCGCCCGCCGAGCCGGCGATGCAGTTTCGCCAGCATGCGGAACATCAGCGGCGGATCCTTGAACTCGTCGAGCCGTCCGGCGAAGACGATGCGGAAGACGCCGTCGCGCGTGTCGAAGGGCTGCGCCGCAAAGCGCTGCGTGTCGACGGAGACCGTCATCACTTCCGCCTTGCGCGCCTGACGCGGGAATTCGCGCGTCATCCGTTTCACGATGTTCGGATTGACGCACAGGATGCGCCGCGCCAGTGTCAGCGCCAGCTTCTCGTTGAAGGCGTGCAGGAACCACAGCTTCTTGATGAGGCTGTCCATCTTCTGCTCGCGCGAGCCCTCGCCATGCACCATCTGCACGGCGGGCAGGCCGATGAGACGCGGGATCAACGCGAATTCGAAGCGCTGCAGATCGGCCGAGGCGCGCCCCGCGCCGATCGCGCGGCGGATCGCCAGCAGATGGCGGATCGCCCCGAGCGCGAAGCGGAACGTTGTCGAGCCGGCGAGCGTCTTGCTCGCCAGATTGATCGCCTCGCCGGGAATGAAGGCGACGGGCAGGAAGTCGATCCTGCGGCCGTCGACGACGATCTGCCGCACGCGCCCGAGCTCGCAATCGCCGAATTCGTCGACGCCGACGAACAGCACCGAGAAGTCCGCCGGATGACGCGACAGCACCAGCCTCACATGCGTCTCGATGCCGCCAAGCTTGCCGCCGCGCGGATCCATCGGGTGCATCAGGACGAGACGATAGGTCATGGTGCCCTCACGCCTCGAGCCGGCGCGGCTGCGGCCTGCGTCGCACGATCTCGCGCAACACCAGCCGCGCCAGCAGCATCGCGCAGCGCACATAGCGCGCGCCGAGCCGCACCGGATGTCCGCCGAGACGCCACAGCCATTCGAGCCCGGCCTCGCGCATCAGCGCCGGCGCCCGGCTTTGCTGGCCGGCGATGAAATCCAGCGCCGCGCCGACGCAGACGAAGCCGATCTGCGGATGGCGGCGCGCCAGGCGATCGGCGAGCAGCTCCTGCTTCGGCGCGCCGAGCGCGATCAGGCACAGCCGCGCCGCCGATTGCGCGATCCGCGCGCCGGCGATTTCGGCCTGCAGCGAGCGCGGATCGAAGCCCATCGGCGGGGCCTCGAGGCCGGCGATGCGCAGCCCTTTGTGCCGGCGCGTCAGCCGCTCCGCCGTCGCGGTCAGCGTCGCGGTCGTGGCGCCGAACAGATAGACCGGCACGCCGTTCTCCGCCGCCGCAGCGCAGAGCGGATCGACGAGATCGGCTCCCGTCGCGCGTTCGACGAAGGCGCCGGCGCGCCGCGCCAGTCCGGCGACCGGCGCGCCGTCGGCCGTGACGAAGGTCGCGCGCGCATAGGCGTCGCGGAAGGCGACGTCGCGGCGGCGCTTGACGAGATGATCGAGATTGAGCGTGAACAGCGAGAAGCCCTCGCCGCGACGCGCCTTGTCGATGCAGCGGGCGACGGCCTCGTCGAGCGTGGCGACGTTGATGTCCTGACCATCGACGGCGGCGAGCGCGTCTCTCATTTTGGGCGTCCCCTTGTCCTTCAGGGGTCGCGGAGCAATTTCGTCGCCACCGCAAACGTCCCGAAACGGGACAGTCAGACCGGGCGCAGACGCCTCGCCTGCGCCTTGCCGAGGAGGTAGCGCGTCAAGTCGGGAAACAGCGCCGCCGTGGCCGCCGCATAGACGCTCGCGCCGCAGACGATCGCCGCGACGAGGCCGAGGCGCGGGCCGAGCGTCGACCAGTCGAAGGCCCACAAGCCGGCGCTCATCGCCGCCGTCGCCAGCGTCAGCCGCGCCACCGCGCCCCAGGGCGCGACGAGGCCGAGTCGCATGACGGCGAGACCGGCGGCGAGCGCGGCGCCGGCGACAATCCCGGCGAGCGCGCCCCACACCGCGCCGGCCGGGCCGCCCTTGACGAGCCCCAGCGCGCAGAAGACCAGCACCAGCGCCGCCTCGGCGATGTTGATCCCCATCAGGAGGCCGGTGCGCTCGAACAGAAGGAACGGCTGGTCGAAGAAGTGGACGCGCCAGTTGCGCACCGCGCCGGCGAGCATGGCGGCCGGCAGCACGGCGATGGTGACGGCGCGGAACGGCTCGGCGATCATCAGTTCGACCAGCGGCCGGGCGATGAAGAACAGCCCGGCCGTCATCGGCGCGAGCAGGCCGAACAGCAGCGCGCCGTTGATCGACAGATGCCGCAGCGCCTCTTCGCGCCGTCCCGCCTGCAGCGTCTGCACGGCGAGCGGGAAGGCGGCGGCGGTGAACAGCATCGCCGCGACCGAGGCGAGCCGCAGCCCGAGCCCCCAGCCGACCGAGACGAGGCCGACCGCATGCAGCGAGTCGAAGCGCTCGACGACGAGACGCACGCCGTTGACCGACAGCCAGCCGACGGCGCCGGCGCCCACCAGCGGCATGCCGAACACGAGCGCGCGCGCCAGGATGGCGCGCTGCGGCCAGCCGATCCGCCGGCCGACGCCGAGCGCCCGCGCCACCGGATAGAGGCCGATCGCCTGCGCGATCGCAAAGCCTGCGAGCGCGGCGGCGGGCGAGGGCTCGATCGCCGCCACCGCCGCGAAGGCGAGGCCGAAGCCGAGGGTCGGCCCGACGAGCTGCGCGCCGGTATAGGCGCCGATGCGCCCTTCCGCCCGCGCCCGGTCGCCGAGATAGGCGGCGAGCGAGCGCGTCGTCGCGAAGGCGACCGCCGACAGCGCCAGCGCCGGCGTCATCGGCGTGTCGATCATCGCCAGCGCCGCGAAGGTCGCGACGGCCTGCAGAATCGTCATGGCGGCGAGCACGCCGCTCTCGCTGCTGAGATAGCGTTTGCGTTCGCAGCCGGTGCGCGCCTCGCCGAGATAGCGCAGCGTCGCATGCGCCCACCAGCCGAAGCAGGTGAAGTAGATGAGCTCCTGCGCCGCGATCACCAGCGCCAGCACGCCATAGGCCTCGGCCGTCAGCCAGTGAGTCCACGCCACCGCGGCGATGAACTGGAACAGCGGACCGACGAGCTGGGCGGGCAGATAGAGCAACGTCTGCCGGATCAGCATGCGCGCGCGCCCCGCGCCGCCGCGAGACGGCCGATCAGCTCGATCACGCCGGCGCGGTCGCGCTCGGCGTTCTCGTTCCAGCGCGCCAGATTGGCGAGCGCGTCGGCCTGCGCGCGGGCGCGCCAGCCCTCGCCCGACACCGCGCCGACGATGGCGCCGGCGGCCGCGCCGGCGTCGTCCGGCGCAATGAACAGGCCGCTCGTCCCCAGCGCCTCGCGAAACACGCGCTTGTCCGGCGCGATCACCGGCAGGCCGGCATATTGCGCCTCGATCAGCGGCAGGCCGAGGCCCTCGTCATGCGAGGTCGAGATCAGCGCGTCGGCCGCATCGACCATCGCGCGCACCGCCTCGACCGGCTGGTAGCCGTGCAGCGTCACGCCCGGCATGCGGGCGAGCAACGCGGCGTCCTCGCCCCAGCCGACGCGGCCGACGACGTCGAGTCGCGTCCCGGCAAGCCCGCGCGCGCGCAGCGCCGCGACGATGCGCGCCGCCGCCATGAGATTCTTGCGCGGCTCGACCGTGCCGAGCGCCACCAGCCGCAGCCCCTCTGACGCGTCGCCCCGCGTCGCACGCCCGCGCGGGGCGAGGCCGAAGACGTTGCGCACCTTCGGGCGATACAGCGTGATCTCGGCGTCGGGTCGGCAGAAGCGCGCCAGCTCGTCGCGCGTATATTCCGAATTGACGAGAAATCGCGGCAGCCGCGTCACCGCCAGCCGGAACGGCCGCGCCATGTACAGCCGCGCCCGGATGTTGAGATCCTGCGCACGGGTGATCAGGAACATGTCGTGGATGTAGGGCAGCACGCGGCCGCCGAGCAGCGTCAGCGCCGGAGTCGGCGGAAAGCCGGGGCAGATGATCAACGCGCCCGGCCGCCGCGCGGCGAGCCAGGGCAGGAGAAAAGTCTGGCGCGCCATCATCTGCAGGCGCGAACCGGCCGTGACGCCGAGCGCATCGAGCGGCGCCAGAGCTTCGTCGGAAAACAGTTCGAGCGTGATGCGTTCGAGCCCCGTCACGTGCCGCCCGCAATGCGTGCGATCGACGATCACGTCGGGCGCGGCCGAGGCGGGCGCGACCCGCGGGGGCGCGACATCGGCGACGCTGGCGCTGGTCATTTCGGGACTCCCTGACCCAGAATGGATCAGGCGCGGGTCGGCTCTCCGCCCGGCCTGAGCATGGTCAGGAGGAGAGCAACGAGCATGCCGAAGGTCGTCGTCTTGGCCGACAGGCTGACCGAGGTCGCCGCCACGGTGAAGAAGAACATGAGCGGCGCGATCGCCACGGGCCGCGACGCCCGCACGATCTCGCGGCAGAAGAAGGCCAGCCCGACGAAGAAGAACAGGCTGACGATCAGCCCGTAGGTGAGGATGTAGGCGATGAAGAAACTCTCGAGGCCGTATTCGACGCCCTCGAGATTCTGCAGCGCCTGGATCTTGCCGAGGTCCGGCCCGAACAAGACTTCCGGCCAGCTGAGCGCGCGGAACAGGCCGAACATGATCAGCCGCGCCTTGGCGCTGCCGCGGTCGTTGACGAAACGCTCCAGCATCTGGTCGAAGAAGCCGGCCGCGTACAGTTCGGTCAGGCCGACGGCGACGATCGGCGTCAGCGCCGCGAGCGCCGCGACGACGCGCAGATCGACCCGCCCGCCGCGCAGCACGCCGACGCAGCGCGCCGCGAAGACGGCGCCCATGATCGCCAGGCTCAGCACCAGCGAGGCGCGCCCGCCGAAGGCGATCATCGAGGCCAGGCACAGCGCCAGCGCGACGGCGCGCAGCGGCGCCGGCAGATCGCGGCCGCCGCCGAGGCTGAGCGTGATCAGATAGACGCCCGTCGTCAGCGCGTTCGACAGCGGATGCCCGAGCAGCGCGGTCGATCGCCAGTCCTCCTCGATGACGAATTCGCCGGCGACATAGGGCGTCAGGCGGAACCCGAACAGATATTCGCCGAGGCCGATCGCCGCATTGACGACCAGCGCCGCGTGCAGCGCCAGCGCCAGCCGCCGCCGCAGCGCGTCTTCGGTGGTCGACAACGTCAGCAGCGCGGCGAAGGGCAGCAGGAAACTGTCGATGATCGGCGTGAACGGCGTCTTCTGCACCAGAATGGCGTGACCGAGCAGATAGACGAAGGCGAGAAGGAACGGCGCGGTTCCCGGGAAAACCGCGACGGCGCGCGCCGCGAAGGCGAGCGGATTGCCGAAGCGCAGGCTGACGAGGCCGAGCGCCAGCAGGATCGCCCAGGTTCCCGGATGAATCTTCTCGATCACCGATCCGCCGGCGAGTTCGTAGACGACGCCCCACTCCGTCAGCAGCATCGGCGAGATCAGGAACAGGGCGACGACGCCGACGAAGACCAGCGCCTCGACGAGGCGCCGCAACGCGCGATCGGCGCCGACGCTTTCCCTTGCGACAGACGCCGCGCTCACGCCGCTTTCGCCACGCCGGGATCAGCCCGATCCAGCGCCGCGCCGACGAACAGCCCGCCCGCCGCGTCGATGAAGCGCACCGCCTGATCGAGCGCGGCGGCGTCCTCCTCGGGCGAGGCGAGCAGCAGCGTGCGTTCGGCCGCCCCGCACACTTCGGCGGCCAGATCGCCGCGCCCGTCCGGCCCGTCGAACAGCACCAGATCGAAGCGCGCGCGCAGCGATCCGCTGGATCGCGACGCGGTCGTCGCATCATCGCGCTCGACGTCGCGGCTCGCCTGCGGCGCCATCACCAGAATGCCGGCGTCGGCGCCGGCCAGCGGCCAGGCTATGCGGTCGGAGCCGAAGCAGTCGATCCGCGCCGGCGTCGCTTCCGGCGCGGGCGCGAGCGGACCTGTCGCGGCCGCGCTGGCGATGATCAGCACGCGCTCGCCGCGCCGCGCCGCCGCGCGCGCCAGCAGCAGCGTCAGCTGCGAGCGGCTCTCGGCGCCCTCCGCCTCGAGACGCGCGACATGCAGCGAGCGCGCCGGCGGATCGCCGCGCGCCTCGTCGAGAACGCGCGCGGCCTCCGCCGACGCGCCGTCCTCTGGCGCGCGCCGGCGCATGAAGCGCGCCCGCCAGCCCGGCGCCCGCGCGTCCGCCAGCGCGAAGCGGCCGATGACGTCCGGATCCTCGGCGATGCGTCGGCGCCGCGTCGGCGTCGCGCGGACCGCCGGCGCGCGCGACGGCGGCTTTCCGCCCGAAGCCAGATAGTCGACGCCGAGCGCCGCGCCGACGCCGAGTCCGAGGCCGCCGGCCAGCGCCATCGACAGGATCGCCAGCTTCTTCGGGCTCGACGGCGCCTGCGGCGCCACCGCCGGCGAGATCATGCGCGCGAGCGGCGTCTCGAACGTGTCTTCCTTCACCGTCTCGCGGGCGCGCAGGAATTTTTCATAGACGATGCGGCTCGCCTCGACCTCGCGCTCGAGCTCGCGCAGTTGCACCAGCGCCTTGCCGTCGGTCGCGGTCTGGCCCTTGGCTTCGCCGAGGCGACGCGCCAGCGCCGCCTCGTGGGCGCGCGCGCTCTGATGTTCGCTGGCGGCGACCTCGACCAGACGGCGCGCCTCCTCCTGGATCAGTCGGTTCGTTTCGGCGAGCTGCTGACGCACCTCGATGAAGGCGGGATGTCGCGGCCCCAGCGTCATGCGGTAGTTGGCTTCCTGCCGCACGATCTCGGCCTGCTGCTGGCGCAGGCGCTCGATCACGCCGGATTTCAGCCCCTCGCCGACGCCCTCGGGCGTGCGACCGTTCGCCGTCATGCGACGGATCTGCTCGTAGCGCGCCCGCGCTTCCGAGGCCTTGGCGCGCGCCTCCGTGAGCTGCTGCGACAGATCGGCGAGATCCTGCTCGTTCACAGACTTGCCGTTGGCGCTGACGAGATCGTTCGCCTCGCGGAACGACTGCGCCCGCCGCTCGGCCTCCTGCACGCGCTGCTGCAGCTCGGCGATGCGCGTGCGCAGCCATTCGGCGGACCGCGCCGCATAGGCGTCATTGGCCGCCTGGAGATCGGCGACATAGGCGCGCGCGATGGCGTTGGCGATGCGCGCCGACTTGTCCGCCTCGCGCGTCGCCACCTCGACGTCGATCACATAGGTGCGCTCGGAACGCTTCACCGTCACGGCGCGCTGCAGCGATTCGAGCGCCCGGAGTTTCATGTCCGCCGGCCCGGAGTCGATCTTGGCCAGACCGACCAGCGCGAACAGCCGCGTGCGCAGACCCGGCGTCGTCGGCGCAAATTCGATGTCGGCGTCGAGCTTCTCCGAATCGACGACGCGTCTCAGCACGGTGTCCGACGAAATCAGCTTGACCTGACTCTCGACCAGCGCGGCGTCCGGCGCATTGTTGGTCGGCTGGGCCTCGGAACCGATCGGCGGCCGGTTGCGCGCGTCGACCAGCAGCGCGGTCGAGGCCGAATAGAGCGGCCTGGCGACGAGCAGATAGGCGACGGCCAGCGTCGTCGTCGCCAGCGCGATCAGCCCGATCAGAACCGCCCGGCGCGTCAGGATGGCGACGATCTCGCCGAGATCGGCCTGGCCGGCCGCCTCCGGCCGCAGCATCGGCTGCGGTCCGCCCCGGGCGAAATCCGCCGTCACGTCTGCACGCGCCACTGAACGCCCCGCAAATCCTGTCGGCCTCGTCAACGGACGATTAACGACAAATGGTTACGAAACATTCACCGTGTCGCGACGCGCGCCCGGAAGGCGTCGAGCAGGGCCTTCGCCGCCGGCTTGGCGGCGAGCCGCTCGTCGAAGGGCAGCGGCCGCGCCTCGAAGGCGACCTTGCGCGCCCGTTTGACGTCCGGCGCGCGCAGCCAGCTGTATTTGTCCGACAGCTGCCAGAGCACGACCATCTTCAGCGCCCGGCAGCGCAGCGCGGCGCGCAGGAAGGCCGCATAGCGCGCCGCGACCTGCGCATCCCGCGCCGCCGGCTCGGCCGGATAGGCTTCGTCGTCGACGTCGAGCTCGGTCAGATAGACATCGACGCCGAGCCGGCCGAGCCCCTCCATGAAGGCGAGGAAGGCGTCGTCGTCATGGCCCCATTGCGGCTTGAGATGCGCCTGCAGGCCGACCGCATGCAGCGGAACATCGGCCTGCTTCAGCCGGTCGACCAGCGCCATGAGCCGCGGCCGTATGCCGTCGCCCCAGCCGCCGACGATCTCGCAATGCGCCTCGTTGATGGTCAGCCGGGCCTTCGGATCGGCCTTCGAGGCGCGCTTCAGGGCGCGCGCCACATAGTCCGGCCCGAGCGCGGCGAGCCAGGGCCCGTCGCGCCAACCCCCGGGCTTGCGGTGATCGGGCCAGAACGGCTCGTTGACGACATCCCAGGAATGCAGCCGCCCGGCGTAGCGGCCGACGACGCGGTCGACATGTTCGTCGAAGACGCGCGCCGTCTCGCGCGCCGACAGGCTCTTCAGCCAGTCCGGCGTCGCCTCGTTCCAGATCAGCGCATGACCGCGCGCCGCGATGCCGGACTGCGCGGCGAAATCGATCAGCCGATCGGCCTCGGTGAATTGCCACGCCTCGCGGCGCGGCCGGAGCGCGTCGAATTTCAGCGCCCAGTCCGTCGTCACGATGCGCGCATGCCGGCGATAAAGTGCGGCGTAGGCGTGATCCTCCAGCGCCTCGCGCGCGATCGAGGCGCCGAACAGCAGCCCCGCCTCCTGCGCCGCGGCGCCGATCGGGGCGAGCTCCGTCGCCATGGCGCCCGGCGCGGCCGCGAGCGCGGCGGCGCCGCACAGGAAGCTGCGCCGGGTCGGTCGGGCGAAGTCAAAGACGGACATGTGTCGATCCGGGCGCGAGGGCGTCGTCGTCCGCATCGCAGCACGCCGCGTGCCACGCAGGCGGGCGCCAGAACGGGCACGCGGCTTGCGAAAAGGCCTGCGAGTGGCCGCGCCGGGGCGAACATCGTTCCGATCCGGTTCGGCCCCGTCTCGAAATGGAACAGGGTCGTGCTGAGCCGACATCCAGCCATGACATCTCAATCCGCCCATGCCCCGCGCGAGCGCGGGCGCGCCATGCCGGCCGCGCCGCGCGCCACCCGCCGCAAGGGCGACTGGACGGGCGCCCTGCCGAGCCAGAACGCCGTCATGGTGCGGCTTTCTTTCGGCGCCCTCGCGATGCTGTCCGATATCGCCGCCATCATCTTTTCGGCGGCGGCGGCGGGCGTCGCCTGGCACGGCCTCTTCTATGACGGCCCGGGCGAAACCGAATGGTTCCTCCAGCTCGGCCTGCTGCTCGCGGTCCTGACCGCGACGCCGAACCTGCTCGCCAATCACTACACGATCGACAACTACGTCTCGCTGAAAGGCCATCTGCGCACGCTGTTCCTGATCTGGAACACCGCCTTTCTCGGCGCGCTGGCGCTCGCCTTCCTCACAAAGACCTCCGCCTACTTCTCGCGCGGCACGGTGCTGATCGTCTATGTCGTCGGTTTCGCCGCGCTCTCCTGCGCCCGCGCCGCGATGGTGCGGCTCGTGCGCTCGGGCGGCGATGGCGGCGTCGTTCTGACGCGACGCATCTTCCTTGTCGGCCGCGAGAGTGAAATCGACGCCTTCCTGCGCCGCTTCGCGCCGCGCGCCTGCGGCATGGACGTCGTCGCCGCCGCCGTGTTGCGCGAGGGTGACGGCACGCTCGCCGACGATCTGGCGCTCGCCGCAGCCTCCGCCCGCATGCTGCGTCCGGACGATGTCTTCGTGCTGGCGCCATGGTCCGACATGACGACGATCGAGGCGACGGTGAACGCTTTCCTGCGCGTTCCCGCCGCGATCCATCTCGGCCCCGAGCAGGTTCTGCATCGCTTCGACGAGGCGCATATCGCCAGGGTCGGCTCGATCCAGAGTCTGTTTCTCGTGCGCCGGCCGCTCAACCCGGTCGAGGTCGTCGTCAAGCGCGGGCTCGATCTCGTCATTGCGGCGACGGCGCTGGTTGTGCTGTCGCCTCTGCTGGCGTTCGTCGCGTTGGCGATCCGGCTCGACGCGCCGGGGCCGGTGATCTTCGCCCAGCGCCGCTACGGCTTCAATCAGGAGCCGTTCCGCATCTTCAAGTTCCGCTCCATGCGCACGCTCGACGACGGGGCCACGGTGCCGCAGGTCAGCAACGACGATCCGCGCGTGACGCGCGTCGGCCGCTGGATTCGCCGCTTCAACATCGACGAGTTGCCGCAACTCTTCAACGTGTTGCGCGGCGAGATGTCGCTGGTCGGCCCGCGCCCGCACGCTCTCGCTCATGACCAGGCCTACGAGCGCCGCATCGCCTTCTACGCGCGCCGCCACAATGTGCGCCCCGGCATCACCGGCTGGGCGCAGGTCAACGGCCTGCGCGGCGAAACCGACACCGACGAGAAGATGCGCGCCCGCGTCGAGCATGATCTTCACTACATCGACAACTGGTCGCTGCTGCTCGACTTCAGAATCCTGCTGCTCACCATTTTCTCGCCCAAAGCCTACGTCAACGCCCGCTGACCGAGGACCGATCATGCCGCACACGCTCTCCGCCGATCCGATCTTCACCGACTGGCGCGCCGAGACCGGCCGCGTCTGGGGCGGCGTCGCGCAACGCCTGCGCCATCGACTGCACGAGCATCCGCTGTTCAGCAACGAGGCGCTGGCGCAACTGATCGACATCTATCCGCGTCGCCATTACAGCCTCGTGCAATGGGGCGAGCACGGCCAGCGCAGCGCCTGGCGCGAGGGCGAGATCGGCGATCTGACCGGCGCGCAGGTGATCGAGGCGATCGGCGCGAGCCGCGTCTGGATCAATCTGCGCAACGCGCCGATGGTCGATCCTCGCTACAGGACGCTGCTGGACGAGATTTTCGACGAACTCGCGACGCGCATGCCCGGCTTCGACACCGTCAACCGGACGATGGGCATCCTCATCTCCTCGCCGAAGTCGCGCACCCTCTATCATTGCGACCTGCCAGGCCAGTCGCTCTGGCAGATCCGCGGGCGCAAGCGCGTCTTCGTCTATCCGACGACGGCGCCCTTCCTGCGGCCCGAACATGTCGAGGGCATCGCGCTGCGCGGCGTCGAGGTCGATATGCCCTATGAGAGCTGGTATGACGAACACGCCCAGATCTTCGACATCGAGCCGGGCGACATGCTGCACTGGCCGCTGAACGCGCCACACCGCGTCGACAATTTCGACTGCCTCAACGTGTCGATGACGCTCGAATATTTCACCGACGAGATCCGACGCTCGCACATGGTGACGCGCGCCAACGGCATCCTGCGCACGCAGTTCGGCCTCGCCCCGCGCTCGCATGTCACGCATGGCGCGGGCTTCTGGATGAAGGCCGCGCTGCAGAAGGGTCTGCGCAACCTGCCGGCCGTGCGCGGCATGGACCGGCCGCGCAAGCGCCCGGACTTCCGCCTCGATCCGACCAAGCCCGGCGCCATCGCCGAGATCGCCGCGTGACGACGATGCGCGACTGCACGGCGGAGACCTTCGACGCCTGGCCGCTGGCGCGCGAGCGCTGGGCGGCGCTCGTCTCCGGCGGCGTCCCGACGCCGTTCCAGTCGCTCGCCTGGCTCGATCGCTGGTATGCGACGCTGGGCGCGGCGGCCGACGTCGAGCCGCTGATCGTCTTCCTGCGTCGCGACGGACGCGATCGGCTCGGCCTGCCGCTGATCCGTCGCCGCGAAAGCGCCTTGCGCGTCATCGAATTCGCCGATGGCGGCCTGACCGACTACAACGCCCCTGCGCTGGCCGCCGACGCGCAGGACGTCATCGGCCCGGACGCGGCGCTGCGCGCCTTGCGCGCCGCCCTGCCTCCCGCCGATCTGCTGCGTCTGACCAAGATGCCGCGCCGTCTCGGCGCGCGCGCCAATCCGCTGGCGACGGGATCGCGCGCAACCGCATGCCGCCTCGCCGGCAATCTGCTGACCATCGACGGCGACTGGCTGGACTGGCGCAGCGGCCTCGAACGCACCGTCCGCAAGGAGCTCGAACGTAGTCTGCGCGTCTTCGAACGCAGCGCCGGCGCGCGCTTCGTGCGCGCGCGCGACGCCGCGGAAGGCCGGCGCCTGCTCGATGAACTGGCGCGCATGCAGCGCGCCCGCATCGCCGCGCTGGGCCTGCCCTATGCGCTCGATGAGCCGCGCAACGCGCGCTTCTATGAGCAGCTCGTCGAGCATGGCCTCGAGTCCGGCGCCATCGTCGTGACCGCGCTCGAAGCGGAAGGCGAATGCGTCGCCGCCCTGCTCGGCGTCGCCGCCGGCGATCACTACGCCATGGTGCGCCTCGGTCAGGCCGGCGGGCGCTGGCGCAACTGCTCGCCGGGTCGCCTGATGATCGACCAGACCATGCGGGCGCTGCGCGCCGAAGGCGTGACCCGCTTCGATTTCACCATCGGCGACTACGACTACAAGCGCCGCCTGCAGGTCACGCGCGTCGAACTCGCGGATCTGACCTCGAGCCTGTCCTGGCGCGGCGCGCCGCTGGCGGCTGGCGTGGTGGCGCGGGCGCGATTGCGCGCCTCGCCGCTCGTGGCCGGCGCGCTGGCGGCGCTGCGCCGTCCCTCGCTGGCGGTTCAGGGCGCCGCGGCCGTACTGGTCTGTTGACCTGCCGGTTCAGAAGCGTCGCCACAAACCGATCACGACGCCGCGCTCGAGCGGCGCGCGCTGCGCATGCGCCGTGGCGAAGGCGGCCAGCGACATCGACCAGGCGGCCGAAAAATCATAGACAATGCTCGCCTGCAGCTTGGTCGAGCGACCGCGGCGCGCCCCGTTCAGCTCCAGCGTCGTGAAGCTCTGCAGCATGACGAGCGTCGGCGCGAAGGGTCTGACGCCGAGCGTCGTCTCGATCAGCGCCTCGTCGAGTCGGCCGCCATCGCGCCGGCGCCAGGCGACATGCGCCTCGGCGAAGCCGGGCCGCCCCGCCAGATCGAAGGTCGCGCCGGCCATGAGCCGCGCCTCGCCGCCGCCGGCGCGATCATGGAGCGGCGAACGCGCCCCGCCCGGCAGACGCGCCAGCGCCTGCGCGGCCAGCACGAAGCGCTCGCTGCGCAGAAGCTGCGCTTGCGCGCCAAGTTCGGTCACTCCGAGACCGCTGTCGCGCGCCGTCAGCGGCGCAGCGAGCCGGGTCGCGACGATGCGCGGCCGGGCGATCGCGGCGAGCCAGTCGGGGACGCCATATTCGAGATGCAGAACAGCTTCGAACTTGTCATAGGCCGGCGCGCGCAACGCCCGGCCGGCCCCGTCGCGATAGGTCGGCGCCGCGGCGAAGCTCGACGTGACGATGGCGAGGCCCTTGCCGGCCGAAGGATTGAAAGCGCCAGCCTGCCCTTCGACAACGCCGGCCAACAGCACGAAGACGAGACACGCGCCGCGCAACATCACGACTTCCACACGCCACCACTCCGGCTATACTGCGGCGAAGCATGAAGAAAGCAAGTTGAATCGAATTCCTCGAATTCGTCGCCGGCGCGCTGATCGTCCGACGCCGCCCGCGTTGGCGCGTCCCTCCGCCTCGCACCGGCGGTGCGCCGGCGCGGGCCGTATGACTGCCGCGCGCCCGCGCCGCTTGCGCGATCACCGGGCGACGGCGCTATAGTCCAGCTGACGCGCTTGGCCGAGACAGAGCGATGCCCAGGGATCACGCCGCGCCGACACCGCCGACCTGGCTTGCCGTGTTGCGCGGCGACGCGCCGCTCGTCGTCAGCTTCCCCCACACCGGCACCGAGTTGCCCGACGAGATCGAGCCCGGCCTCGTCTCGCCCTGGCTCGCCCGCAAGGATTGCGACTGGTGGATCGAAAAGCTCTACGATTTCGCTCGCGAACTCGGCGCCACCACGATCCGCACCTCGATCTCGCGCACCGCGATCGACGTCAATCGCGATCCCTCCGGCGCCTCGCTCTATCCCGGACAGGCGACGACCGGCCTGTGCCCGACGACGACGTTCGACGGCGAGCCGCTTTACCGCGACGGCAAGGCGCCGGACGAGGCGGAGATCGCCCGCCGGCGCGTCGTCTATTTCGAGCCCTATCACGACGCGCTCGCCGCAGAGCTGACGCGCCTGCGCGCCCTGCATCGGCGCGTCGCGCTTTATGATTGTCACTCGATCCGATCCGTCATTCCGCGCCTGTTCGAGGGCGCCCTGCCCGAATTCAACATCGGCACGAATGACGGGGCGTCCTGCGATCCGGGGCTGACCGCGCGCATCGAGGCGCTCTGCGACGCGAGCGGCCGCTCGCGCGTCACCAACGGCCGCTTCAAGGGCGGCTGGATCACCCGCCGCTACGGCCGCCCGCAGGACGGCGTGCATGCGGTGCAGATGGAGCTCGCCTGCCGCGCCTACATGCGCGAGCCGGATGGCGCGCCGACGCCGCGCAACTGGCCCTCGGCCTGGGACAAGGCCTACGCCGCCCCGATTGCGCAGACGCTGCGCGAGGTGCTGACAGCCTGTCGCGACTTCGCCGCGGATGCCGCATGAGAGGCCGGCTCTGGCCCGGCTTGGCGGCGTTCCTGCTGACGGCCACGCCATTGGCCGCGCAGGACGCCGTCACCTTCCGCTCGCCGAGCGGCAACATCGCCTGCGCCGGCCATGACGACGAGGGCAAGCCCGGCGTGCGCTGCGATCTCGCTGCGGTGTCGAAGCGCAGCCTGCGCCGGCCCGCCGATTGCGATCTCGATTTCGGTCAGGCCTTTTTCGTCGCCGCCGCCTCGGCGCGCGGCATGGCGGTCTGCCACGGCGACACGGTCGCCGATCCTGAGGCGCGCGTGCTGCCCTATGGGCAGGACTGGCGCTGGAAGGGCCTTGTCTGCCGCTCTTCGCCGGCCGGCATGCGCTGCGTCAACGCCCGCGGCGCCGGCTTCGAAATCTCCCGCGAGCGCCAGCGCGTGTTCTGAAACGACGCGGCCGGTAACCTTTCGGAAAGGTTTACCGCGCGGAACGCCTTGAAATTACGGCGTTTGCTTAGGTAAATTTTAAGCGCGGCTCCGCTATGGTCACTGTAGTTCCAGTGCGTATGCGTGAGTGCCGAGATGAACGAACCCCATCGCCCGAGGGTCAAATATGTCATCGGGCCCGACGGCAGTCCCCTGACGATCGCCGACCTGCCTCCGTCCTCGACGAAGCGCTGGGTGATCCGCCGCAAGGCCGAGGTCGTCGCCGCCGTGCGCGGCGGTCTCCTGTCTCTCGAGGAGGCTTGCAGCCGCTACACGCTGACGGTCGACGAATTCCTCAGCTGGCAGACCTCGATCGACCAATACGGCCTCGCCGGCCTGCGCACGACGCGCATTCAGCAGTACCGGCAGTAGCCCTCGCCGTCACCGCAAGCGAAGCGAAGCGATCCTTCGGCGTGGCGCTCCGCGCCGAAGATGGATGGATTCGCTGCGCTCGCAATGACGCAGCCCTCACGGCATCAGCTGGCCGCCATTGACCTCGATCACCTGGCCGATGACGTAGCCCGACAGCAGCTCCGAGGCCAGAAACAGATACGCTCCGACGCAATCGTCGGGCGTTCCCAGCCGTGCCATCGGCACGCTCTTGCGCATCGCCTCGATCTGTTCGGCGTTCGAATATCGCTCGTGGAACGGCGTGTCGATGACGCCGGGCGCCACCGCATTGACGCGAATCCGGTCGCCGATCAGCTCCTTCGCCTGCCCTTTGGTGAAGGTCGACACGAAGCCCTTTGCCGCTGCATACAGAACCGCGCCGCCGCCGCCGCCATTGCGCGCGGCGATCGACGTCGTGTTGATGATGAAGCCGCCGCCCGCCGCCTTGATATGCGGGACGCAGGCCCGGCTCATCGCGAACACCGAACGGGCGTTGAGATCGAGCACATTGGTGAAATGCTCGTCCGACGCCTCGGTGGTCGGCACGCGCCCGAGCATCAGCCCGGCATTGTTGATCAGGCCGTCGAGATGGCCGAAATCCTCGATCGTCTGCGCGACGACGCGCTCGACGTCGGCCTGTTTCGTCAGGTCGCCCTGCACCAGGAACACCTTGCCGCCGCCCCGCGCGATCCGCCCGGCGAGATCGAGCCCGGCCTTCTCGCTGGTGTTGAAATGAATCGCCACCTTGCACTTCTGCTCGGCGAAGGCGACGGCGAGCGCCGCGCCGATGCCGGTCGAGGCGCCGGTGATCAGCACCGCCTTGCCGGCGAGATCGGGGATCTGCAGCGGCGAGGGTTTGGCCTGCGACTGGGCCGGCGCCTGCGGCCTTGCCGGCGCGTTCGGATTGCGCGCGCCGAAGCCGGGAAATCCGATCGGCGGCATGCCCGGCGGCGTATCCATGACAGTCTCCCTCGATGCGCGGCGGCGCGGCGCCATGCGCGCCGGGCGCAAGCCTAGCGCCGCCGGGAAGCAAGGTCGATAGCGCAGTCGGGCGCGGCGCAGGGTGCGCCGACGCACAGCGTCAAAGAGCGCGAAGCGCCGCTCAATGCGCGGCGGCGAGCACCGCCTCCGCGCGGATCTCCTCCGTCAGCCGCGCCTTGAGTTCAGAGAAGGCGGGCGAGGTCTTCAGCGTGTAGTGCCGGGGATGCGGCAGGTCGATGGCGATGTCGGCCTTGATGCGCCCGGGCCGCGCGCTCATCACGATGCAGCGATTGGCGAGGAAGATCGCCTCCTCGATGTCGTGCGTGACGAACAGCACCGTCTTGCGGTCACGCTCCCAGATGCCGAGCAGCAGTTCCTGCATCAAGGCGCGCGTCTGATTGTCGAGCGCGCCGAACGGCTCGTCGAGCAGCAGCATGTCGGGATCGTTGGCGAGCGCGCGGGCGATCGCCGTGCGCTGCTGCATGCCGCCCGAAAGCTGCTTCGGCCAATGATGTTCGAAGCCCTTCAGTCCCATTCTCTCGATGAAGGACGCGGCGACGTCCTTCTGCTCGGCGGGCGGCCGGCCGCGCTCGGCGAGGCCGAACATGATGTTCTGTTCGACGGTGAGCCACGGGAACAGCGTGTAGCTCTGGAACACCATGCCGCGATCCGGGCCCGGCCGCGTGATCTCGCGCCCGTCCATCGTCACCGTGCCGGACGTCGGATGGTCGAGCCCGGCGACGATGCGCAGCAGCGTCGACTTCCCGCAACCCGAGGGGCCGAGAATGGTGATGAAATCGTTCGTCTCGACCTCGAGCGTGGTCGGCTGCAAGGCGCGCACCGGCGCGCCGCCGCGATGGCCGGGAAAGGTGCGCGAGACGTCCTGGATGACGAGCTTCTTCATGCGAGGCGCCATGGAAACAGCTTCGCGTTGATCGCCTTGAACAGGAAGTCGGAGATCAGCCCGATGATCCCGATGACGATGATGCCGAAGATCATCTGCCCCGTCGCCAGCAGCGACTGGCTGTCGATGATCATGTGGCCGATGCCGGCGGACGAGCCGATCAGCTCGGCGACGATCACATAGGTCCAGGCCCAGCCGAGCACGAGGCGCAGAATCTCGGCGATCTCCGGCGCATTCGCCGGAATCAGCACGCGACGCACGACGCCGGCGTCGCTCGAGCCGAGCGTATAGGCCGCCTCGACCAGATCGCGCCGCGTCTGCCCCACGGCCACCGCCACCATCAGCACGAGCTGGAAGAACGAGCCGATGAAGATCACCAGCAGCTTCTGCAGTTCGCCGATGCCCGCCCACAGGATCAAGAGCGGAATGAAGGCCGAAGCAGGCAGATAACGCGCGAAGGAGACGAAGGGCTCGAACAGCGCCTCGATCGGCTTGTAGGCGCCCATGGCGACGCCGAGGGGCACGGCGAAGAGCGCGGCGAGCACGAAGCCGCCGACGACGCGCCAGATCGTCATGCCGATATCGTGCAGGAAGCCGAAGCGCGTCAGCAGCGCCCAGCCGTCGGCGAGCATGGTCAGAGGATCGGCCAGAAACGTCTTCGACACGAATCCGCCGAGCGTCGCGACCGACCAGGCCGCGACGAACAGCACGAAGAAGCCGACGCCGAGGGCGGTCTTCGTCGTGGGCGAGACGGGTTCGAGAGGACGGAACATGCGGGCCAGACTTCAAGGCAGCAAGGTAGGCCGTCATTGCGAGCGGAGCGAAGCAATCCATGCGTCGTAGAACGCGACGCCCGGCATGGACTGCTTCGTCGGCTTCGCCTCCTCGCAACGACGGCTCACGCAGGAAAGAGACGCCATTGCCTCGCTGGCGCTACTGGATGAAGCGCGTGTCGGCGAGCTGCGTCAGATCCGGGATCGCCTTGATGATGCCGGCCTCCAGCATCAATTCGGCCGCCTCCTTCGAGAAGCTCGCATGCTCGCCGGCGAAGAAGGTCTTGTTCGCCGCCCTGTCCTGCCAGCGCAGGAATTTCGCCGAGCCGCCGAATTGCTCGCCGGTCTGCTTCACGTCGGCGCCCATGATCTCGTAGGCCTTGGCCTGATCCTTGGCGATCATCTCGAGCGCCTCGAAATAGGAATCGGCCAGCGCCTTGGCCGCCTTCTCGTTGCCGCCGAGCCAGCCGGTCGCGCAGCCGAACGTGTCCATCACGGCGGCGTAGTCGAGCGTCGTGGCGATGATCTTGCCCTTGTCGGGCGCGGCGCGCACCGTCGACAGATAGGGCTCGTAGGTCATCGCCGCATCGTTCTGTCCCGCGACGAAGGCCTGCGCGGCCGGGCCGGGCTCCATGTTGACGATGGTCACGTCCTTCAGGCTCAGCCCGTTCTTCTTCAGCATCCAGGCGAGCAGGAAATAGGGCGACGTCCCGGGCGCCGAGGCGGCGACCGTCTTGCCCTTCACGTCCTTGATCGAGCCGACCGCGTTGCGCACGACCATGCCGTCGGCGCCATAGCTCTTGTCGAGCTGGAAAATCTGCTTCGTCGCGACGCCGGCGGCGTTCCACACAACCCAGGTCTCGACCGTCGTCGCCGCGCACTGGATGTCGCCGGAGGCGATGGCCAGGTGCCGCGAGGCCTGCGGGATCTTCTTGATCGTCACGTCGAGGCCGTTCTTCTTGAAGATGCCGGCCTCCTTGGCCAGCGTCAGCGGCGCGAAGCCTGTCCAGCCCGAAATGCCGACCGCGACCTTCGTCTCCTGCGCGCTCGCCGCGCCGGCGACGAGCATCGCCAGACCGGCGACGCCGCCGGCAAGAATGGCCTTCATGACGTCTCTCCGTTGCTCGGGGCGCCTGGTCGCCTCGCCGGAACGCGAACGCCGACGCCCGTCATGTCTGAAGGTAAACAGAACATGTCTATACAAGACAGGCAAGGCCCGGCGCGTCACGCCGCCTTGCGCTGATAATCCTTGACGTCGGCGAAGACGATTTTCGGCCAGCGCTCCTGATCGTAGCGCAGGTTCCAGGCGCTGGTCGCCATGAACACCGGTGCGCCGTCGAGATCGCGCGCCAGCGCGCTCGGATAGGCGTCGAGAAATTTCGTGAGCTCCGCCGGATCCTCGCTCGACACCCAGCGGCACACCTCGAAGCGGCTCTGCTCGAAGCTGACCGGCAGACCATATTCGGCCAGCAAGCGCTCGGCCAGCACATCGAGCTGCAGCGCGCCGACGACGCCGACCATGGCCGGCGAACCGTCGTTCGGCAGAAACAGCTGCACGACGCCCTCTTCCGCCATCTGCTGCAACGCTTCGCGCAGTTTCTTGGCCTTCATCGCGTCGCCGAGTTTGACGCGGCGCAGGATTTCCGGCGCGAAGCTCGGCACGCCGTGGAAGACAAGATCCTCGCCCTCGGTCAGCGTGTCGCCGATACGCAGAAGCCCGTGATTGGGAATGCCGACGACGTCGCCGGCGAAGGCTTCGTCGGCGATCGAACGATCCTGCGCGAAGAAGAATTGCGGCGCATGCAGGCCGACGAGCTTGCCGGTGCGAACGAGTTTCGCGCGCATCCCGCGCGAGAGCTTGCCCGAGACGACGCGCAGGAAGGCGATGCGGTCGCGATGGTTCGGATCCATGTTCGCCTGGATCTTGAAGACGAAGCCGGACAGTTTGGTCTCGCGCGGCTCGACGAGGCGGGACTCGGCCTGTTGCGGCCTTGGAGCTGGCGCATATGCGCCGATCGCGTCGATGAGATCGCGCACGCCGAAATTCTTGAGCGCCGAACCGAAGAACACCGGCGTCAGATGTCCCTCACGGAACGCCGCCTCGTCGAACGGCCGCGAGGCCTCGGCGCCGAGCGCCAGCTCCTCCATATAGGCGCCCGCCTCGTGCGCCGGCAGCAGCGCGGCGATCTTCGGATCGTCGGGCCCGGCGACCTTCATCAGCCCGGCCTCGTCGTCCATGTCGATGCGCCGCACATGCCGGCGGGCGAGATCATAGGTGCCGGCGAAGTCGCGCCCCCGGCCGATCGGCCAGGTCATCGGCGCCGTGTCGAGCGCCAGCGTCTTCTCGATCTCGTCCATCAGATCGAACGGATCGCGCGACTCGCGATCGAGCTTGTTGACGAAGGTGACGATCGGGATGTCGCGCAACCGGCACACCTCGAACAGCTTGCGCGTGCGCGCCTCGATGCCCTTGGCCGCGTCGATCACCATCACCGCGGAATCGACGGCGGTCAGCGTGCGGTAGGTGTCTTCGGAGAAGTCCTCGTGGCCTGGCGTGTCGAGCAGGTTGAAGACGTGCGGACCATATTCGAACGTCATCACCGAGGTCACGACCGAAATGCCGCGCTCGCGCTCGATGCCCATCCAGTCCGAGCGCGTCTGGCGGCGATTGGCCTTGGCCTTGACCTCGCCTGCGAGCTGGATCGCGCCGCCGAACAGCAGCAGCTTCTCGGTCAGCGTCGTCTTGCCCGCGTCGGGGTGCGAGATGATGGC
>JAEULW010000216.1 GCA_016793505.1 Methylobacteriaceae bacterium
TCGCCGACGCGGAACGAGCCGCTGTCCGGCTGCTCCTGGCCGGTGATCATGCGGAACAGCGTCGTCTTGCCCGCCCCGTTCGGGCCGATCACGCCGACGATGCCGCCCGGAGGCAGCTTGAACGACAGATTTTCGATCAGCAGCCTGTCGCCATAGCCCTTGGTCAGGCCCTCGAAGTCGATGACGTTCTGTCCCAGCCGCTCGGCGACCGGGATGACGATCTGCGCCGTGGTCGGCGCCTTGTCGTTCTGCTTGGCGACGAGTTCGTCGTAGCGGGCGATGCGGTCCTTCGACTTCTTCTGCCGCGCCTTGGGGCTCGAGGAAATCCACGAGGATTCGCGTTCGAGCTGCTTCTGCCGCGCCGCCTCCTCGCGGCCCTCCTGTTCGAGCCGCTTCTGCTTCTGCACGATCCACGAGGAGTAGTTGCCCTCGTAGGGGATGCCGCGGCCACGGTCGAGCTCGAGAATCCAGCCCGTGACATTGTCGAGGAAATAGCGGTCATGGGTGACGATCAGGATCGCGCCGGGATAGGCGCGCAGATGCCCCTCGAGCCAGTTCACCGTCTCGGCGTCGAGATGGTTGGTCGGCTCGTCGAGCAGCAGCAGCTCGGGCTGTTCGAGCAGCAGCTTGCACAGCGCGACGCGGCGCTTCTCGCCGCCCGACAGCTTGCTCACGTCGGCGTCGTCCGGCGGGCAGCCGAGCGCGTCCATCGACTGCTCGACCTGGCTGTCGAGGTCCCACAGGTTCTTCGCGTCGATCTCGTCCTGCAGCCGCGCCATCTCGTCCGCCGTCTCGTCGGAATAGTTCATGGCGAGTTCGTTGTAGCGGTCGAGAAGGTCCTTCTTCTCCTTGACGCCGAGCATGACGTTGCCGCGCACGTCGAGATCGGGATCGAGCTGCGGCTCCTGCGGCAGATAGCCGACGCGCGCGCCCTCTGCGATGAAACCCTCGCCGACGAAATCCGCATCGATGCCGGCCATGATGCGCAGCAGCGTCGACTTGCCCGAGCCGTTGACGCCGAGCACGCCGATCTTGGCGTCGGGATAGAAGGCGAGATGGATGTTCTCCAGCACCTTCTTGCCGCCGGGCCAGGTCTTGGTCAGACCCTTCATGTGGTAGATGAACTGACGGGACATGGCGGCCGGCTCCGAAGGACGGCGGCCGGGCTTGGCGGCGGCCGCGAGGCGTGAGGGAAGTCGGCGCGGCAGGTAGCAATCGCCGCGCCCGCCGGCAAGTGAGACGCGCCGGGCGCGGCCCGGCCGCCGCCTGGCCAGCCGTCTCCGACACGGCGCAAATGACTAGATGACCTGTCGAATTGTCGCCGCGAAGGTTGACGCCGGGTTACTCCGGACATACAGCTTCATGTTGTCGAATGTCGTCGAGCGGGTGGGGCTCGGGCAGCGTGCGACGTTTTGTGCAGATGCGGCGTCGAAACGAAATACGGGGTTCTCGAATGAAGAAGTTTCTCTTGTCGGCCGCGACCGGCGCGCTCGCGCTTGCCGCCGCCTCAGTGACGGCGCCCTCGCAGGCGGCGCTGCTCAACGCGCCGGTGCCGACCAACGCCTACATCACGCTCGGAGGCCTCAACTGGGCCTGGGCCGCGCCGCTCGACTTCAACTCGGTCGACCTGTCCTACCAGTCGCAGTTCGGCTGGCGCCTGCCGACGGCGCAGGAACTGCTCAACGCGCCGAGCGCCCTCGACTTCCTGTTCGCCGGCGCCAACACGCCGGCAACCGGCTCCGATCCCGTCAGCGGCGCGAACTGGCAGTTCACGTCCGCCACGCTCACCGGCCCGGCGGCCCTCGCCGCGCCCTATTTCAGCTTCTACCGCCATGGCGACTGGGGCAACGGTCCGGGTTCGGCCGGCGCCAACGTGGTTCCCTGGGCCGGCCAGCCGGGCGCTCAGGGCTTCTCCGAGTCGCTGGTCGTGCGCGTCGCCTCGGGCGTGCCCGAGCCTTCGACCTGGGCGATGATGCTGATCGGCTTCGCCGGTCTGGCGCTGACGTTCTCGCGCAAGGCCCGCCGCGAGGCCGCCGCGGCCTGACGCCGCGCCGTCATTCTGCGAGAGGCCGCCCTTCGGGCGGCCTTTTCGTTTGCGCCCGCCGGCCGCGCGCCGACATTGACAGCCCGCCGGCCGGGCGCAATCTGCCCGGCGTTTGCGATCGGACCGGGGGAATTGCGTCTTGAACGAAAAGTCTGCGCTGGGCGCCAACGCGCCGCCCGTCTTCGCCGCCGATCGCCCGACGCCGGCCCCCGCCGACCGCATGGCCGCGCTGTTCGCCGAACTCGTGGCGCATGGCCGGGCGCAGGGGCCGATCACGCTCGCCGTCACCGGCCCCGCCGGCGCCGGCAAGAGCAGCTTCCTCGAATCCGTTCTGGCGCGCGCCGAGGCGATCGCCGCCGCCGCTGCGGGCAAGACCTCGCCCTTCCTGTCGCGCCTGCTCGTGACGCGCATCGAGGCGGCCGACGCGGCGGCCGATCCGGTCGGCGCGATCGCCGCAGCGAGCGAGCGCGCCATGCGGCGCGCCGGCGCCGACTGGTCGAAGACCGCGGCGGAAGCCGCCGCCAGCCTCGCCGATCCGCAGGTCGCCGCGCGCGAGGCGGGCGAAGCCTTCGACGCGATTCGCCGCCGCCTCGACGAGGAGACGCGCAGCCTCGAGGAGGCGCAGGGCCGTCGCGCCCGCCTCGCCGACCTGTTGCTCTACGAGACCGCCGGCTCGAAGGTCGATTCCTACGCCCGCGGGCATCGCTCTCGGCTCGAGGCCGGGCTGAAGCGCTTCGGCTTCACCGAGGCCGACGCCACCGTCGCCTACAAGAACCTCGTCGGCGAAGTCGCCGAACAGGGCGGCGCAGCGGCCGCGCCGATGCTGCTGCGCAGCCTCTGGGCGTTCCGCGGCCAGAAGCGGCTGATCGTTCTGGCTCTGCTCTTCGCGCTCTTCTGGCTCGGACTCGGCCTGGCGCAGGAGACGCACTCGGCCTGGAGTCCGTGGCTGCGCGATCAGGGACAGGCCGGCGCCGCCGCTGTCGAGGCGCTGCTCAGCCGCGGCTGGCTCGCCATCCTGCAAAAGGCGGCGATCGCCGCCGCCGGACTCGTCCTGGCGCTCAATGTCTGGCGCGCCTGGCGCTTCACCACGCCCTTGCTGCGCGGCGCGCGACTCCTGAAGGCCGACGTCGCCGAGCGCGCCGCCGAACTCGACGGGCAGATCGAGGCGCGGTCGAGCCGCCTCGCCGCCCTGCGGCGCGAGGCGGAGACGGCGCGGGCGCGGGCCGACGAGGCGGCGCGCCGGGCGGCCGAGGGCGGCGCCGGGCCCGGCGCCGACGCCAGCGCCTTCGGGCCACTGCAGCCGGCGCAGGCCTATCTCGCGGCGCTCGATGCGGCGCTGGCGCGGCAGCGCGGCGGCGCGCGCCTCGTCGTCGCCCTCGACGGTCTCGACCGCATCGACCCGGCTGCCGCGGCGCGCCTCGTCGAGGCCGCGCAGCGCGCGCTGTCGGCCCCGCACTGGGCGCTGATCGCCGCTTTCGATCTGACGCGCCTGGCGCCGGAGTTCGGCGCTGCGCCGGCGGCGCGCCGGGCGCAGTTCGAACGCCTGTTCCAGCTCGGCTGGCGGCTCGACGGCGACGTCGCCGACGCCTCCCGCCTGCTCGGTGAATGGCTGGGCGCGACCGTTGCTCCCGGCGCCGCCCCGCCGCCGGACGCCGGCCGCTCTCTCCTCGACGAGCCGCTGTCGGCGACCGAGACCGATCTGCTCGCCCGCCTCGCCCCGCTCGCCGGCGCGACGGCGCGCGGTCTGAAACGCTTTGCCAATCTCTACCGCGTCGCCCGGATGGCGACGCCCGATCGCGCCGCCGTCGCGCTGATGCTGGCCGTCGAGACGTCCGGGCGCGACGACGACGTGATCGGCATCGCCCGCGCGCTCGCCGCCGGACAGACGGAATCGCCCGGCGACCCGCGCCTCGTCGAAGCGGTGCGCGCCGCCCGTCAGGCGGCCGGCGACGATCTCGGCGTCGCCCGTCTGATGGCGGCCCGCCGTCTGGCGCGACGCCTTTCGGCGCTCGGCGCGGGCGAGGCCTGACGGCGCTTCAGATCGTCACCACGATCTTGCCGACATGGCGCTCGGCCCGCATCGTCTCGAAGGCGGCGCGCGCCTCCTCGAGCGCGAACGTGTGGCTGATCGCCGGATCGATGCCGTTGGCGGCGACGGCGCGCAGCATCGCCTCGAGCTGTTCGCGATCGCCGCAGGTGACGCCCTGCAGGCGCACCTGGCGCATAACCGCGAGGGTGAGCGTGACCGCCGCCTTCGCGCCGGACAGCACGCCGATCAGCGCGATGCAGCCGCCCGGCCGGATCGCCCGCAAGGAGGACTCGAGCGTGCCGGCGCCGCCGACCTCGACGATCAGATCGATCCGCCCGTCCGCCAGGTTGCGCGCGGCGCGCCCCCAGTCGGGCTCGGCGCGATAGTCGATGACGTGATCGGCGCCGAGCGCGTGCAGGCGCTCGGCCTTGGCGGGCGAAGACGTGGTGGCGATCACCCGCGCCCCGCACATCTTGGCGACTTGCAGCGCGAAGATGGAAACGCCGCCTGTCCCTTGCGTCACCACCGTGTCGCCAGGTCGGACCCGGCCAAGTTCGACGATCGCCGACCAGGCGGTCAGCGCCGCGCAGGGCAAGGTGGCCGCCGTCTCGAAGCTCATCTCCGCCGGAATGGCCACCAGCGCGTCTTCATCGATGGTCATCGCCTCGCGCAGCACGCCGTCGCCGCCCGGCCCGCCCAGACCTGTCGCCAGCTTCT
Organism: Methylobacteriaceae bacterium; assembly: GCA_016793505.1. Lineage (GTDB taxonomy): Bacteria > Pseudomonadota > Alphaproteobacteria > Rhizobiales > Beijerinckiaceae. The sequence goes on from JAEULW010000216.1 coordinate 4,791, forward strand.
CCGCCGTCGGCTCGCCGGCGATCCAGCCGGGAAAGAAGTGCACGACGACCCGATCCCCGACCTTGACGCGCCGGCAGCCGGATCCGACTGCCTCGACAACGCCCGCGCCGTCCGAACCGGGAACGATGGGCAGCGCCTGGCGCGGATTGTAGACGCCTTCGACCAGCAGCAGATCGCGCCGGTTGAGGCTGGCGGCGTGCAGCCGCACGCGCGCCTGACGCGGCCCCGGCGCGATCCGTTCGCGGCGCGTCAGCGTCAGACGATCGACGCCGAATCCGCCTTCCAGCGCGACGGCGCGGATGCTCGTGTCGGTCATTCCCGGCTCCTCTGCGCCGCGAGCCTGCCGGCG
>JAEULW010000267.1 GCA_016793505.1 Methylobacteriaceae bacterium
AGTCATACGGTCGGCTCGCGCCATCGCGGCGTCGGCCTCGGCCTCTCGATCGTGCGCGCCTTCGTGGAGTTGCATGGCGGCGAAGTGTTGATCGATTCGGCGCCGGGCGAAGGGACGACCGTCTCCTGCGTGTTCCCGGTCACGGCCGGCGCCGCAACCGCGCCGGCGCTGGCGAGGAGCGACGATGGCGCTGCGTGAACCGATCGATCCGGTCTGGCCGGTCGACCTGCCGGACGAGGCCGCCACCATCGCCTTCGCGCGCCGCATCGCGCGCCTGGCGCGGCCCGGCATGCTGCTGACGCTGTCGGGCGATCTCGGCGCCGGCAAGACGACCTTCGCCCGCGCCCTCGTGCGCGCGCTGGCGCAGGAGCCCGATCTCGAGGTGCCGAGCCCGACCTTCACGCTGATGCAGGTCTACGAGACGCCGGCCTTCCCCATCGTGCATGCCGACCTCTATCGCTTGCGCGATTCCTCCGAGCTCGCCGAGCTCGGCTGGGACGAGGCGGGAGAGGGCGCTCTTCTGGTCGTCGAATGGGCCGAGCGGGCCGGCGACCTGCTGCCGGCGGATCGGCTCGAGGTGATGATCGCGCTCGCCCCCGATCAGGGCGACGGCGCGCGCATGGCCGCGCTCGTCGGCCACGGCGCCTATGGCGAGCTGGTCGCGCGCGAACGCGCCGTCGCCGCGCTGCTCGACAAGGCTGGCTGGGACGAGGCGCGCCGCGACTTCATGCTCGGCGACGCCTCGACCCGCGCCTACGAACGCCTGACCAAGGCGGACGGGACGACGGCGATCCTGATGATCTCACCGCCGCGGCCGGACGGGCCGCCGGTGCGCTATGGCAAGCCCTACAGCGCCATCGCAAGACTCGCCGAGACGATCCATCCCTTCGTCTCGGTCGACGCGGCGCTGCGCGCGCGCGGCCTCTCGGCGCCGGACATCTACGCCGCCGACCTTGCCGCCGGTCTGGCGCTGATCGAGGATCTGGGCGGCGAAGGCGTCGTCGACGCCAACGGCCCGATCCCCGAGCGCTACGCCGAGGCGACGGCCGTTCTCGCCGCGCTGCATTCCGGCGGCCCGGTCGAGGCGCCCGACGGCTATCGTCCGCCGGCCTATGATCTCGACGCGCTGCTGATCGAGGTCGAACTGCTCACCGAGTGGTATGCGCCGCATGTGGCGCGCGCCGGCCTGTCCTCCGGCGCGGCCGCCGTGTTCGGCAACATCTGGCGCGACGCGCTCGCCGAGATCGTCGCCGCTTCCGCGCCGACGAGCTGGGTGCTGCGCGATTTCCATTCGCCCAATCTGCTCTGGCTGCCGCGCCGCGAGGGCGCCGCGCGCATCGGCGTCATCGATTTTCAGGATTGCGTGCTCGGCCATCCCGCCTACGACGTCGCCTCGCTGTTGCAGGATGCGCGCGTCACCGTCTCCGACGAACTCGAACTCAGGCTGCTCGGGCATTACGCGCGGCTCAGGCGCGAGCGCGACCCGGCCTTCGACATGCAGGCTTTCGCCCGCGCCTATGCGATCATGGGGGCGCAGCGCGCCACCAAGATTCTCGGCATCTTCGCCCGCCTCGACAAGCGCGACGGCAAGCCGCAATACCTCGCCCATCTGCCGCGCGTGCGCGCCTATCTGCTCAAGAATCTGCGCCACGCGGCGCTCGCCGGCGTGCGCGAATGGTTCGACACCTACATCCCCGCGACGCTCGCGGCGGAGCCTGCGGGCTAGACCGCGATGTCGAACGGCGCCGCGCCGAAAAGCCCCTTCCGTCCCGAAGCCGCGATGGTCTTCGCCGCCGGCCTCGGCACGCGCATGCGGCCGATCACGGAGACGATCCCGAAGCCTCTCGTCAAGGTCGCCGGCCGCGCCCTGATCGATCACATGCTCGACCGGCTCGACGAGGCCGGCGTCGCCCGCGCCGTCGTCAACGTGCATTATCTCGGCGAGCAGATCATCGCGCATCTGGCCGGCCGTCGAACGCCCGACATCGTCATCTCCGACGAGCGCGGCAAGCTGCTCGATCAGGGCGGCGGCATCGTCCGGGCGCTGCCGCAGCTCGGCTCGGGCCCGTTCCTCGTCTGCAACACCGACGCGCTGTGGATTCCCGGCGGCGACTGGTCGCTGACGCGCCTGTTCGAGCGCTGGGACCCGGGCCGCATGGACGTGCTGCTGCTCGTCGCCGCGACGTCCAGCGCCATCGGCGTCGATTGGCCCGGCGATTTCATGATGGACGCCGAGGGGCGGCTCGCAAAGCGCGGCGAGCGCGAGGTCGCGCCCTTCGTCTACGCCGGCGTCGGCGTGATCAAGCCGGAGCTGTTCGCCGGCGAGACGCGCGAGGTCTTCCGCCTCGCCCCGACCTTCTTCGCCGCCGCCGAGCGCGGCCGGCTGTTCGGCGCGCGGCTCGACGGGACCTGGCTGCATGTCGGCGCGCCGGAGGCGATCGCGGAGGCGGACGCGGCCTTCGTCCGGTCCGTGCTCTGAGCGCCCGCGACGCCGATCTGTTCGGTCGCGGCGCGCGCGTCTTCACGGTTCCGGTCGGCGCGCCCTTCCTGCGCACGGTCGCCGGCGCGCTGCTCGACGGAACGCTGCTGCCCGGGCTCGATCGCTCCGATCCGCTCGCCCTCGCCGGCGTCACGCTCTACGCGCCGACGCGCCGCGCGGCGCGCGGCCTCGCCGAGGCGATCGCCGGCGCGGCGGGCGGGGCGTCGGTCGTGCTGCCGCGCATCGCCCCGCTCGGCGCGCTCGACGAGGAGACGCCGCTGTGGCCGCGCGATGTCGAGGACGAAGACGCGGATGTCGATCCTGCGATTCCGCCGGCGATCGGCGACGTCGCGCGTCGGCTCCGGCTGACGCGCCTGACCCTCGCCTGGGCCCGCGCGCTGCAGGGCGCGATTCTGTGGGCGGACGGCGCGGGCCCGCGCGTCGACGAGGGCGAGGCCAATCTCGTCGCCACGACGCCGGCCGCCGCGCTCGGCCTCGCCGGCGATCTCGCCGCCCTGATCGACGAGATGATCATCGAGGGGATCGACTGGTCGCGCCTCGACGGCCTCGCCGCCGGCGATCTCGATCGCTACTGGGCGATCACCCTCGACTTCCTGAAGATCGCCCGCGACGCCTGGCCGCAGATTCTGCGTGAGCAGGGGCTGGTCGACGGCGCCGCGCGCCGCGCCGCGTTGATCGCCCGCGAGACGGCGCGGCTGCGCGCCGGCCGCGCCGGCCCTGTCATCGCCGTCGGCTCGACCGGCACCAACGCCGCCACGCAGCGCCTGCTCGCCGCCATCGCCGCCGCCCCGCAGGGCGCGGTCGTCCTGCCCGGTCTCGACGTCGCGCTCGACGACGCCTCGTGGAACATGATCGGCGCGCCCGAGACATCCGGCCTGACGCCCGCCGCCGGCCATCCGCAGGCGGCGCTGAAGCGCCTGCTCGAGGCGCTCGGCGTCGAGCGCAAGCAGGTTGCGGCGCTGGCGCGCGCGCCGGCCGCGCTCGCCCGCCGCGCCGCCTTTCTCTCCGACGCGATGCGCCCGGCCGACTCGACGCATCTGTGGCGCGAGGCGAAGCAGCGGCCCGGCGAAGGCGACATCGCGCACGGTCTCGCCGGCGTCGCGCTGGTCGAGGCCGCCGACGAGCGCGAAGAGGCGCAGGCCGCCGCCGTCGCGCTGCGCGAGGCGCTGGAGACGCCGGAACGTCGCGCCGCGCTGGTGACGCCCGATCGACGCCTGGCGCGCCGCGTCCAGGAGGAGTTGCGCCGCTGGAGCGTCGAGACGGAGGAGTCGGGCGGAACCGCGCTGTCGCGCACGCCGGCCGGCGCGCTGGCGCGGCTCGTCGTCGAGACGGTCGCCGACGGCTGTCCGGCCGGGCGTCTCGCCGCGCTGCTCGCCCATGCCGATCTGCGGCTCGGCTTCGACGCCGCGCGATTCGACGCGGCGCGGACCGATCTCGACGCCGCCGTGCTGCGCGGCGCGACAGCGCCCGACGCGCTCGCCGATATGCCGGCGCTGCTCGCCGCCGCCCGCGCCGCCGCGCAGGAGCGGCGCGCCCATCGCGCGGCGCGCGCCCTCGATGCGGCGCGCTGGCGCGACGTCGAGACCGCGATGACGCGTCTGTCGCAGGCGCTGGCGCCGCTGCGCGATCTGTCGCGCGCAACGCTCGACGTCTGGCTCGCCGCGCACCGCCGCGCGCTCGCGGCGCTGACGGAAGGCGCCGCCGAGCAGCCGGCCGCGCCGCGTCGCGATCGCCTCGCGCTCGACGAGCTGATGGACGCCGTCGCCGCCGCCCATGACCCGGCGCTCGATTTCGACGTCGCCGACTACGCCGCCTTCCTGGCGCGTCTGCTCGACGCCGAAACGCTCGCCCCCGACGAGGCCGGCCATCCGCGCCTGCAGATTCTCGGCGCGCTCGAGGCGCGTCTCGTCGATGTCGATCTCGTCGTCCTCGGCGGTCTCGACGAAACCATCTGGCCGCCGGCGGTGACGACGGACGCCTTCCTCAACCGGCCGATGCGCGCGGCGGTCGGCCTGTCGCCGCCCGAACG
>JAEULW010000303.1 GCA_016793505.1 Methylobacteriaceae bacterium
CGCCGTCTTGCCGGGCGAGTCGCCCGCCCCTTTCGCGCCGGCGCCGCCGGTCGCCGGCGGCGTCCCTCCGGCAGGCGGCGCGCCTCCGGCAGGCGCCGCTCCGCCCGTTCCTCCGCCCGGCGGTTTGGGCGCGACGGGCGGCTTCGGCGGCTCGACATGCACGATCGAGGTGATGCCCCAGCCCTTGGTCTGGCTGGCCATCCCCTTGCCGCCCTGCTCGGCGGTGTAGACCTGCGGATTGGCGACGCCGCGCGCCTCGGCGCTCGCCTTGATCTGGCCGAGCACCATGCGGTCCTTGTTGGAGACCTCGCCGGTCGGCGCCTTGGTCTCCCAGATGTAGGCCTGGCGCTTCTTGTTCTCGATCTTGTCGCCGGACAGGTCGGTCTCGATCCCCTGTTCCTTCAGGAAGGCTTCGGCCTGCGCGCGATAATTGGCGGGCATGCCGCGCTCGCCGACCGGCGGCGTGTTCTTCTTGCCGCCGGTGTCGGCGGTCCAGTCGCCTTCGATGAATTCGTTCTTCACCCAGGGCACGATCAGCAGCTTGCGGCCCTGGCCGCGGAACTCGGCGAGCTTGGCGCGCACGTCGACGTCGCCCTTCCAGGCGCGGTCGACGATATTGTTGTCGAGCCAGATCGGATCGGGCATGGCGGCGACCTCGGGAATTGGCGTGATCGCTGCCCCGAAGCGACCGGATGCGACCGGTGTAGAGCGCCGCCGCGCACGCGTCGGTGTGCGGCGGCTCGGCGCGCGCTCAGGCCGGCGCCGCGTCGGGAAGCGCCTCGCTGATCCTTTGCAATTCGTCGAGCAGAGCGCGCTGCAGGCGTTCGTAGCCGCGCGTCGTCTCCTCCATTTCCGTGGCGAGCGAACCCACGGCCTCGCCGAGCGTGCGCAGCGTCATGCCGAGACTGCGCACGTCGTACCATTGCTCCCGGACGAACGGCGCCGCCGCCGCATACTGCATCGTGGCGTCGAACAGGGCGATCAGCGTCTCGCCGTGCCGGAGCAGGCTGTCGCTGCGCAGCCGGATGTCGGCGGCCCGCGGCGCAAGCTCACGCCTGAGCGCGTCGAGGCGCTCGACGAGATCGGCCATCGCGTTGATATAGGTCGTCGCCGCGGCGTCGAACTGCTGCTGCGCGCCAGCCCGATCCTTGCGGCCGGCGAGCCAGGCGATCGTGGCGCGCAGCGCCGCGACGCGATCATTGCCGAAGGCCTTCGGATTCGGCGACCGCCCCGAGGCCGCCATGAAGCTCGCCAGACTCTTCGAGGCCTGCGACTTCAGCGCCTCGAGGCTCGCCTGCGCAGCCAGCGCAGGCGCGCCCGGGAAATGCGCGGCGAAATCCTTCGACGCCTTGTCGAGCGCGCCGAGAAAATGCGCCTCGAGCTTCTCCATGATCTTGCCGCTGGCGATGTTGAGCGCCGTCACGCCGCCGACCAGCCCGACCTTGCGCAGCACCGGCCGGTCGTCGAAGAAGCGCGTCACCTTGCCCTCGCGCGTCGGCGGATGATCGGCGATCGTGATCTTCGGCGGCTCTGGCGCGAGATTGCGCGTCTGCGCCTTCATCGCCCTGGCGGTCGTCGTCGCGTCGGCCGTCGCGCCGTTCGCGCCGCCCGGGACCGGCGGTTTCGCTGCCGCGGGCGGCGTTCCGTTCGACGGCGCGGCGGCGGGCGGCTTGCCGGCGGGCGGGGCGCCCGAAGGCGGCGCGCCGCCCGGCTTCTGCAGCACGACCGCCTTGATGCCCCAGCCCGAGCTCTGGCTCACCATCGCCTTGGAGCCGGTCTCCAGCGTGAACACCTCGGGCCGCGCGACGCCGCGCGCTTCGGCGCTCGCCTTGATCGTGCCGAGCACCATGCGATCGGAGATGGAGACCTCGCCGCTCGGCGCCTTGGTGTCGAAGATGTAGCTGCGGCGCTTCTGGCCGGAAATACCGTCCGCAGATCGGTCGGTTTCGATGCCGAGCTGGGCCAGCGCAGCCACCTTCGCGGCGCGCAGTGCGGGCGGCGGCGTCTTGGTCTCCGTGATGACGTTGCCGTTCAGGAGTTCGGATTCGACATGCGACGTGATCAGCAACTTGCGGCCGGCGCCGCGGAAGGCCTGCAGCTGGTTGCGGACGTCGATGTCGCCTTTGATTGCTTCTGAGACGGCGTTGGTGTCGAGCCAGATCGGATCGGGCACGGAATGCTCCTCGGGGCTGTGGCTGCGCAGCCCCCAGGCAGCCGAAGGGCGAGCCTCCTAGGCCCGCGTCGCTCGCCCCGATGTGTGTGATCGCACCTCGCTCACAGCCGCCTGCCGGTCTCCATGTCGAACAGATGCACGGTCTTGGCCGCGATCTGTGCGGTGAGCGCGGCGCCCTGCGGGCGCGCCTCGTCCGGCCCCTGCACGATGGTGAATTCGCGCGACCCCAGCCGCGCATGCACGAGGCGGCCCATGCCGAGCTCCTCGATCAGATCGATCGTCAGGTCGAGAGTCGTGTCGCCCGTCGCGGTCGCAGGCGCCGCGCCGATGCGCACCAGTTCGGGGCGCACGCCCGCCATCACCTTCCTGCCGGCGCTCGCGGCGAACTGCGTCGCGTCGTAGCCGAGCGCCTGCCCGCTCTCGAGCCGCACGACGCCGCCCGCCTCGATCGTCGCGGGCAGAAAATTCATCGGCGGCGAGCCGATGAAGCCGGCGACGAACATCGAGGCCGGCTTCTCGTAGACCTCGAGCGGCGCGCCGGCCTGCTCCATGCGGCCCGCGTTCATCACGACCAGCATGTCGGCGAGCGTCATCGCCTCGAGCTGGTCATGCGTGACGTAGATCGACGTCGTCGCCAGCGCGCGCTGCAGCTTGCGGATCTCGACGCGCATCTGCACGCGCAGCTTGGCGTCGAGATTGGACAAGGGCTCGTCGAACAGGAAGACGGACGGCTTGCGCACGATCGCGCGGCCCATGGCGACGCGCTGGCGCTGGCCGCCGGAGAGCTGGCGCGGCTTCCTCTTCAGCATCTCGTCGTTGAGTTCGAGAATGCGCGCGGCCTCGCGCACGCGCGTCTCGATCTCGTCTTCCGGCGTCTTCCGGTTGCGCAGTCCGTAGGCCATGTTGTCGAAGACGCTCATATGCGGATAGAGCGCATAATTCTGGAACACCATGGCGATGTCGCGCTCCATGGGTTCGAGCTCGTTGACGCGCCGCTCGCCGATCCGCGCCTCGCCTTGCGTGATCGTCTCGAGTCCCGCGATCATCCGCAGAAGCGTCGACTTGCCGCAGCCCGACGGGCCGACCAGCACGCACATCTTGCCGTCCGGCACGGCAAAGCTGACGCCCTTCACCGCCTCGAAGCCGCCGGGATAGATCTTCTTGACGTCTTGCAGAACGACTTCGGCCATCTCTGTTGCTCACGATCCCATGGTTCGACAGGCCTGCCATGAGGTCTGAGGAGAACCGCAACGAGTCATCGGCGCCTCACCCTGAGCCTGTCGAAGGGCGAGGCGCGTCACAGCTATTTCTCCGTCTCCACCAGCCCTTTCACGAACAGCCGCTGCATCGCCACGACGACGACGACCGGCGGCATCAGCGCCAGCACGGCGGTCGCCATGGCGAGCTGCCATTCGGTGAGCGCGTCCTGCGTGGTGATCATCTTGCGGATGCCGATGACGATGGTCTGCATCGAGTCCTTCGTCGTGATCAGCAAGGGCCACAGATACTGGTTCCAGCCGTAGATGAACTGGATGACGAACAGCGCCGCCATCGTCGTCGCCGACAGCGGCACCACCGTGTCCTTGAAGAAACGGTAGGGCCCGGCCGCGTCGATCTTCGAGGCTTCCAGCAGTTCGTCCGGGATCGTCATGAAGAACTGGCGGAACAGCAGCGTGCCGGTCGCCGAGGCGATCAGCGGGATGATCAGGCCGGGATAGGAATCGAGCAGGCCGAGATCGGCGACGATCTTGTAGGTCGGGAAGATGCGCACCTCGACCGGCAGCATCAGCGTGACGAAGATCAGCCAGAAGATCGCGGTGCGGAACGGGAAGCGGTAATAGACGATGGCGAAGGCCGACAGCACCGAGATGAGAATCTTGCCGAGCGCGACGCCGACGGCCATCACGAAGGAGTTGGTCATCATCGACCACACCGGCTCGCGCGTCGACGAGGAGGTGCCGGTGAACAGGATGCGCGTGTAGTTCTCGACCGCGTAAG
>JAEULW010000321.1 GCA_016793505.1 Methylobacteriaceae bacterium
AGCCGCGCGTCGTCGGGGGGCGCCGGCGCGCGCCGCATGCGGCTGGCGAGGCGCGCCATCAGGCCGCGCAGCGCCGGCGCGTCGACATCGCCGTCAGCTCCGATCAGCGCGTCGATCGAACCGTCCGGCCGCGGGCGGGCGGCGCGGAACAGCGTCGCCCCGTCGATCGGGGCGAGAAGATTGCGCCCGCGCCCTGCCGCCGCGGCCGGGCGCCTGCTGCGGGCGGGCGGCCGGCCGGCTGCTCCTCCATGCATCGTCTGCCTCTCCCGCCCCCGCGATCGTCTGGTAACCCGGCTGGCGTCAATCCCGCGTCAATCGCCCGCCGGCTGGTCATTCGCGCTCCCGCAAGGGCGGAAAGCGGCTCTGCATGTCGGTGGCGGTGACGTCGGCGCGGTGGTTGCGCGTGTACTGCTCGCTGGCGAGGCGCAGCGGCTGGTAGTCCCAGGGGTAGTGCTTGCCCTTCAGCAGCGCCTTGAACACGGCGAGCCGCGCCTGCTGGCTTTCGATCACGGCGCGGCGCGTCGCGGCCGGATCGAAGCGCGCCGACAGCGCCGCCTTGAACGCGGCGACGCGCATCGCCTGATCGGCGTCGCCGGCGAGGTTGCGCTGCTCCAGCGGGTCGGCGGCGAGGTCGAAGAGCTGGTCGGGATCATCGCCGCAGGCGATGAATTTGTGCGCGCCGCGCCGCGCCATCAGCATGGGATGGGCGACGCCCTCGGCGAGATATTCGCCGAAGACGAGCCGGTCCGCCGCCGCGTCGCCCGCGAGCGCGGGGAGGAGCGAGCCGCCGTCGACCGGCGCGGGTAATGCGTGGGCGCCGTGCGGCCGGGCGAGATCGACGAGCGTCGGCAGGATGTCGGCCAGCGTCGCCGGCATGGCGATCCGGCGCGGCGCGAAGCGCTTCGGCCAGTGCGCGATGAAGGGCGCGCGCGCCGCCGGCTCGCGGAAGCTCATCTTGTACCAGAGCCCACGCTCGCCGAGGAAATCGCCGTGATCGGAGACGAGCATGATCACCGTGTCGTCGGCCATGCGGCAGGTTTCGAGCGCAGCGCGCAGCCGCGCCACCAGCGAGTCGACATAGGAGATGTTGGCGTAGTAGCCGTGGCGGGAGCGCCGCACATCGTCGGCGCTCACCGCAAAGCGGCCCATGTCCGACATGTCGTAGAGGCGGGCGCTCGCCGGGTCCATCTGCGCGCGCGGAACCGGTCCGACCGAGGGCGCGTCGATGTCGCCCTCGCGATACAGAGTCCAGAACCGCTCGCGCGCGACATAGGGGTCGTGCGGATGAGTGAAGGAGACGACGAGGCAGAGCGGCGCCTCGCTCGCATAGCGGGCATGGTCGAACAGCTTGCGCTCGGCGAGGAAGCAGACCTCGTCGTCATATTCGAGCTGGTTGGTGATCTCGGCGACGCCGGCCTGCAGCACCGACGTCATGTTGTGATACCACCAGTCGATGCGCTCGTCGGGCTTCGTCCAGTCCGGCGTCCAGCCGAAATCGGCGGGGTAGATGTCGGTCGTCAGCCGCTCCTCGAAGCCGTGCAGCTGGTCGGGGCCGACGAAATGCATCTTGCCCGAGAGGCAGGTGCGATAACCTTCGAGCCTCAGATAATGCGCGAAAGTCGGGATCGAGGAGCGGAACTCGGCGGCGTTGTCGTAGACCTGCGTGCGGCTCGATAGCGCGCCGGTCATCAGCGTCGCCCGCGCCGGAGCGCAGAGCGGCGAAGAGGAATAGAAGGCGTCGAAGACGACGCCCTCGCCCGCCAGCCGGTCGATCGCCGGGGCTTTCACGACGCGATGCCCGTAGCAGGGCAGGAACTGCGCGGCGAGCTGGTCGACGACGACGAGCAGGATATGCGGGCGGGCGGTCATGCGGGGGCGTCTCCGGGACGCCCCTCAATAGACCGGCGCGCGCCCGCCGTCAGCGGCCTGCGGGCAGGCCGCGCTCGTACCAGCCCTTGCTGCGCTCGACGAGCGCGACCACCGAGAGCATCGCCGGGACCTCGATCAGCACGCCGACGACGGTCGCCAGCGCGGCGCCGGACTCGAAGCCGAACAGGCTGATCGCCGCGGCGACCGCCAGTTCGAAGAAATTGCTCGCTCCGATCAGCGCCGACGGCCCGGCGACGCAATGCGCCTCGCCGGCGAGGCGGTTGAGCAGATAGGCGACGCCCGCGTTGAGATAGACCTGGATCAGGATCGGCACGGCGATCAGGCCGATCACCAGGGGCTGGCGCAGGATCTGCTCGCCCTGGAAGGCGAACAGCAGCACCAGCGTGACGAGCAGCGCGACCAGCGAGAGCGGTCCGAGACGGGCGAGCAGCGCCGTGAGCGCAGCCTCGCCGCCGCGCGCCATGACGCGCCGCCGGATCGCCTGCGCCGCCGCCACCGGGATGACGATGTAGAGGACGACCGAAAGCGTCAGCGTCGTCCATGGCACGGTGATCGCGGAGAGGCCGAGCAGCAGCCCGACGATCGGCGCGAAGGCGAAGATCATGATGACGTCGTTGAGCGCGACCTGCGACAGGGTGAAATGCGGCTCGCCTTTCGCCAGATTGCTCCAGACGAACACCATCGCCGTGCAGGGCGCGGCGGCGAGCAGGATCAACCCTGCGATGTAGGAGTCGATCTGCTCGGCCGGCAGGAGCGGCCGGAACAGCACGCCGAGGAACAGCCAGCCGAGCGCCGCCATCGAGAAGGGCTTGACCGCCCAGTTGACGATCAGCGTCGCGCCGACGCCGCGCCAATGCGCCCCGACGCGGCCGAGCGCGCCAAAATCGATGCGCAGCAGCATCGGCACGATCATCGCCCAGATCAGCACGGCGACCGGCAGGTTCACGCGGGCGATCTCGATCGCTCCGATCGCCCGGAACAGGCCCGGCGCGAAATGCCCCGCCGCGACGCCGGCGACGATGCACAGCGACACCCACAGCGTCAGGTATCGTTCGAACGTCGACATCGCGGCTCACATCTTGTGTCGCGGCCGCCGCCGCGGCGTCGTCATCCTGCATTCGCCTCGGCGCTGGCGCCGGCCTGCCGGCCGATTTCGGCGACCTCGCGTCTTAGCATGACGGAGTCGAGCTTGCGGATCGGCAGCGCCGAGAAGGCGGCGACGCGGTTCCGCATGAAGCGGAAGGCGTCGTAGAAAGCGCGCCGCCTGTCGAGATCGGACCCCTCGACCGCCGCCGGGTCCTCGATGCCCCAATGCGCCGTCACCGGCTGGCCCGGCCACACCGGGCAAGCCTCGCCCGCGGCCGAGTCGCAGACGGTGAAGACGAAATCCATGACCGGCGCGCCAGGCGCGGCGAATTCGTCCCAGCTCTTGGAGCGGAATCCGTCGGTCGGGTAGCCCTCCTCGTCGAGGATCTTCAGCGCCCAGGGATTGACGACGCCCTTGGGCTGGCTGCCAGCCGAGAAGGCGACGAATTTGCCGGCGCCGAGCTTGCGCAGGCAGCTTTCCGCGAGGATCGAGCGCGCCGTGTTGCCGGTGCACAGGAACAGCACGTTGAAGGGACGATGTTCGCTCACGCGGCGGGGCTCCTGTTCAGGTTCGGCTGGCGTTGGCGCAGGTCCGGCCGCCGCAGCACAGCGCGGTCAGCGCCGTCGCGACGTCGGTCACGCGATCGAGCCGGGCGCGATAGACGATGCGCCGTCCGCACCGCTGGCGCCTCACGAGGCCGGCGCGCGTCAGGATGGCGAGCTGCGTCGACAAGGTGTTCGCCGGCGCGTCGAGCGCGATGGCGAGGCGGCCCGCCTCCAGCCCGCAGGGGCCGGCCTCCGCCAGCCGTCGCCAGACGTCGAGCCGCGCCGGGTGGGCGAGCGCGGACAGGGCGGCGAGGATTTCCGACGTTTCCATGTTTCCGGAATCGTCGAACTGCGTGACAGGCGTGTGACAGCCCGGATCAGCCCGCGCTTTCGAGATCACCCGAAACGGCCAGCCACTCCTCCTCCGCCGCCGCCAGCGCCTGAGCCAGTTCGCCGCGCTGGCGGGCGAGGTTGGCGGCCTGCGCGGCGTCGCGGGCGAAGGCGTCGGGCGAAGCGAGCGCCGCGTCGACGCGGGCGAGAAGCGTTTGCAGCTTCTCCATGCGCGCCTCGGTTTCGGCGAGCTTCCTGCGCAGCGCGCCGAGGGCGGGGCGACGCGGGGCGGATTTCGCTTCCTCGGCCGGCCGGGCGTTCGCCCGCGCCTCCTCGCGCCGCGCGGCGCCGGCCGCATCGAGCACGTGGCGGCGGTAATCGTCCATGTCGCCGTCGAAGGGTTTCACCGCGCCGTCGGCGACCAGCCACAGCCGGTCGGCGCAGGCCTCGAGCAGATACGGGTCGTGGCTGACGAGGATCACCGCGCCTTCATAGTCGTTGATCGCCTCGATCAGCGCGGCGCGCGAGTCGATGTCGAGATGGTTGGTCGGCTCGTCCATGATCAGGAGATGCGGCCCGGCGAAACTGGCGAGGCCCATCAGCAGGCGCGCCTTCTCGCCGCCCGAAAGCTCGGCGACCGGCGTGTCGGCCTTCACCGCGGGAAAGCCCATCCGCGCCGCCCGCGCCCGGATCTTCGCCTCCGGCGCGCCCGGCATTTTCCGCGCCACATGCGAGACGGCTGAACCGCCGGGATCGAGATCGTC
>JAEULW010000097.1 GCA_016793505.1 Methylobacteriaceae bacterium
GCCCGCCGCCGCGACCGCGCGCCGACGGTCGCCTCGCGGCTGCTGCAACGCATGCAGGCGGCCGCGCCCGAACCGGTCTGGCGGCAGATGCTCGAGCGTGGCGCGCGGCTGCTCGATCTGGCGCGTCGGCTCGACGCGCCGCGCGCCGCCGACGATCCGGCGCGCCTCGCGCCGATCGCGCGGCCTGCGCCGCGCCCGCCGGTGATCTTGCGCCCGACCGCGCTCAGCGTCACCCGCATCGAAACCCTGCGCCGCGATCCCTATGCGCTCTACGCCGAGCGCATTCTCGATCTCGCCCCGCTCGATCCCTTCGAGGCCGACGAGGAGGCGCGCGAACTCGGCGAAGGGTTGCATGCGATCGTCGCGCGCTTCGCGCGGGACGCCGATGTGATCGCCGCGGCCGATCGCGCCGCCCTGCTCGATCGCATCGCTCGCGACGTGTTCGCCGATCGTCTGCGCGAGGCGGCGTTCCGCACCCGCGACTGGCCGCGCATCGAACGCATTCTGGCCCGCTTTCTCGCCTGGGACGAAGCGCGCCGCGCCGATGTCGAGACGCTTGCGGTGGAGACTCACGGGGCGCTCGATCTGACGCTCGGCGACGGCGCTTCGTTCCGCCTGTCGGCCGTCGCCGACCGGATCGAGCGCCAGCGCGAGCGCGTCGTCGTCGTCGATTTCAAGACCGGCGAACCGCCGGGACCAAGCGATGTCCGGGCCGGGCTTTTTCCGCAACTGACGCTCGAAGCCGCGATGGCGGCGCGCGCGGCGTTCGGCGCGAGCTTCGCCGGCGTTCCGGTTGTCGCCGCCTATGTCGAGCTCAAGCCCGACGGCAAGGAGAAGCCGGCGCAGGGCGCGACTTGCAAGCGCGCATTCGCCGATCTGGCGCAGGAGCACTTCGACGGCTGCGTCGCTCTGCTCACGGCCTATCGCGACGCGGCGACCGCCTATCCGCCGCCCGCGAAGATCGCCCGCCACGCGCCCTACGCGCATCTCGCGCGCATTCGCGAATGGTCGCTCGGCGAGGCCGACGAGACAGGCGAGGGCGAATGAGCCGGGCCGTCCCCGATCGCGTCCGCGACGCGCAGCTGAGGGCGTCCGATCCGCGCCGGTCGGCCTGGGTGTCGGCCCATGCCGGATCGGGCAAGACCTATGTGCTGACGCAGCGCGTCGTGCGCCTGCTGCTCGCCGGCGTCGCGCCCGCGCGCATTCTCTGCCTGACTTACACCAAGGCGGCGGCGGCCAACATGGCCGGCCGCATCTTCGACACGTTGCGCGACTGGACGCGGCTCGACGACGCCGGGCTGACCAAGGCGCTGGAGGCGACGACCGGCGCGCGGCCGGACGCTGCAGCGCTCAGGCGCGCCCGCACGCTGTTCGCGCGCGCGGTCGAGACGCCGGGCGGACTGAAAGTGCAGACCATCCACGCCTTCTGCGAGGCGCTGCTGCACCGCTTTCCCTTCGAGGCGAATGCGCCGGCGAATTTCGCCATCGCCGAGACGCTGCAGGAGACCGAACTGCTGCGCCTCGCCATCGCCGACGCGCTCACCGGCGCGGCGCGCGACGCGGCGCTCGGCGCGGCCGTCGCCGATCTCGCCCGCGACATGGCGCGCGACACGTTCGACAGGCTGTTGCGTGAAGTCGCAAAGCAGCGCGATCATCTCGCCGCGCTGTTCGAGGAGTTCGGCGCGCCGGAGGCCTACGCCGCCACGCTGGCGCGCCAGCTCGGCGTCGGCGAGGACGAGACATTTGCCGACGTCGATCGCGACATCGAGACGCAAGGCCTTTTCGAGCAGCGCGCCTTTCTTGCCGATCGCGTCGAGGCGACCGCAGGGGCGGGCGCCGACATGTTGCAACATCTGCGCGCGTCGATCGTCGACGCCGATCTGTCGCAAGCGCGCCAGTCCTACATGCGGGCCTTTCTGACCGCGAAGGACAAAGTCCGAGATACGCTGCTGGTGCAGAAAGCCGCAAGAGCCGAGCCGGCGCTGGAGGCGGCGCTGCGCGCCGAGGGCGAGCGGCTCGCCGCGCTCATGGCGCGTCGTCGCAAGCTCGCGCTTGTCGTGCGCACGCGCGCCTTCATGCGTCTCGCCCGCGCCATTCTGGTCGCCTATGCCGAGCGCAAGCGGCAGGCTGGCGTGCTCGATTTCGCCGATCTGATCCTGCGCGTCGAGGCCCTGCTCGCGCGCTCCTCCGGCGCCTGGGTGATGTACAAGCTCGATCAGGGCGTCGATCACATTCTCGTCGACGAGGCGCAGGACACCGCGCCCGCGCAGTGGCGCATCGTGCTCAAGCTCGCCGAAGAGTTTTTCGCCGGCGCCGGCCGCCCCGGGCCGGCGCGCACCCTCTTCGCCGTCGGCGACGAGAAGCAGTCGATCTATTCGTTTCAGGGCGCCGCCCCGCACATGTTCGACGAGATGCGCCGTCTCGTCGCCCGCCGCTACGATGCGCTCGGCGAGACGGCGCGGTTCGAGACCGTGCCGCTGGTCATGTCCTTCCGCTCGACGCCGGGCGTGCTCGAGGCGGTCGACGCCGTCTTCGCCGATCCGGCCGACCGGCGCGGCCTGACGAGCGTCGACGAGACGATGCCGCCGCACGAGAGCTGGAAGCGCGATCTGCCCGGTTCGGTCGAGATCTGGCCGACCATCCTCGCGCCGAAGTCTGTGAAGAAGGACGAGTCGGCGCCATGGACGCCCGGTCCCCCCGCCGCCGGCCCCGGCGCGCCGCCGCTGATCCTCGCCGGCCGCATCGCCGAACGCATCGCCGCCTCGCTCGCGCCCGGTTCGCCCGACCGCGTGCATGACGGGGCGACGCCGCGCCCGGTGCGGCCCGGCGACATCATGATTCTGGTGCGCAGCCGCGGCGCCATTTTCGAGGCCGTCATCCGCGCCCTGAAGGTGCGCGGCGTCCCCGTCGCCGGCGCCGATCGCGTCCGCCTCGCCGAGCATCTCGCAGTGCTCGATCTCGTGGCTCTGGGTCGCGCCGCGCTGTCGCCGGCCGACGACCTGGCGCTCGCCTGCGCGCTGAAATCGCCGCTGTTCGGCTGTGACGACGATGATCTGATCGCCCTCGCGCCGGGCCGCGCCGGCTCGTTGGCTGAGGCGCTCGCCGGCGCGTCCGAGACGCGGCTCGTCGAGGCCGCGGCGCGCTTCGCCCGCTGGCGCGCCATGGCGCTCGGCCTCGGCCCCTTCGGCTTCTACGCCCGCCTGCTCGGTCCCGACGGCGCGCGACGCGCCTTCGTCGAGCGTCTCGGGCCGGAGGCGGGCGACGTGCTCGACGAGTTCCTCGCTCTTGCGCTCGAGCACGAGCAGACGACGGCGCCTTCGCTCGCCGCCTTCCTCGCCGCCATCGAGGCGGGCGAGGTCGAGATCAAACGCGAGGGCGAGACCGAGGACGTGGTGCGCGTCATGACGATTCACGCGGCCAAGGGTCTCGAGGCGAAGATCGTCATCCTGCCGGACATGGCCGGCCCGGCCTATGACGGCCGCAAGGCGCCGCGCCTGATCTCCGCCCCGCGCCGCGCCGCGCCGGCCGGCGCCGCGCCTTTCCTGATCGTCGCGCCGAACAAGGACGACTCCGACGAGTTCACGCTCGAGGCCAGGGGCGCGCACCGGGAAGCCGGCGAGGCGGAGCACCGCCGCCTGCTCTATGTCGCGCTGACGCGCGCCGAGGAGCAGGTGATCGTCGCCTCCTGCGCCTCCGGCGACGCCCCGCCGGCCAATTCCTGGGCGGCCGTCGTCCTGCGCGCGCTGGAGAAGGAGGGCCGCCTCGTCGCCCGCCCCGCCTTCTGGAGCGCCGAAGAGACGATCTGGCGTCGCGAGGTCGGCGAAATCGGCCCGGCGCCGCCGCAATCCGCGCCGGATGCGGCGCCGGCGCCAGCGCCGGACTGGCTGAACCGGCCCGCCCTGCCGGAGTCGGCCCCGCGTCGGCTCGCCCCGTCCACGCTGGCGCCGACTGTCTCGGGGCCCGCCGGCGTCGCCGCCCGCGCCCGCGGCCGCCGGCTGCACGCCTGGATCGACCGGCTCGCGGCGATAGCCCCGCCGGCCCGCGCTGCGGCGCTGGCCGGCGCCGCGCCGGATGATGCGGGACTGGCGGCGCAGGCCGCGGCGATCGTCGCCAGTCCGGCGCTGGCGCCGCTGTTCGGCCCCGGCGCGCGCGCCGAGGCGGCGTTGCGCGGCGCGCTCGCCGACGGCGTGGTCGTCTCCGGCCGGGTCGATCGCCTGGCGGTCACGCCCGAGGCGGTCTGGATCGCCGAATTCAAGTCGGGCGCCGGCGCCGACGCGCCGGCCTATGCGCCGCAATTACGGCTGTACCGCCGCCTGCTGGCTCCGCTGTTTCCGGACAAACCCTTGCGGTCGCTGCTGGTTTTCGCGCAGGGCCCGGTCATCGTCGAGATCGCTGACGATCCCGCGCCTTGACGCTGGCGGGCGCCATACCTAGCTTCCGGCCGACGCGCCGGCGATTCCGGCTGAACCCCGTGAGGACGCCATGGCGACGACCAAGGTGACGGATGCCAGTTTCGAGAACGACGTGCTGAAGGCCACCGAGCCGGTCGTGGTCGATTTCTGGGCGGAATGGTGCGGCCCCTGCCGCATGATCGGCCCCTCGCTCGAGGAAATCGCGACCGAGATGGCCGGCAAGGTGAAGGTGGCCAAGATCAATGTGGACGAGAACCCGGCGGTCTCGGCCAAGCTCGGGATCCGCTCGATCCCGACGCTGATGCTGTTCAAGGACGGCAAGCTCGCCGCCCAGAAAGTCGGCGCCGCGCCGAAGGGCGAGCTGGTGAAGTGGATCAGCGCCGCGATCTGATCGCGGGGACTATGATGTGACGTCTGTGAAGGGCCGCCTCGCGCGGCCCTTCCTGTTGTTCCGCCTCAGCAGGAGCGCGAACGCCACCGCCCGTAGCGGTCGCGATAGCCGCAGCGGCGGTCGAACACCGCGCCAGGCGCCGTGACGACCGCGCCGGCGGCGCCCCCGACGACCGCGCCGACCGGGCCGCCGACCACCGCTCCGCCGATCGCGCCGGCCGCGGTGCCTTCCGCCTGACGCTTCGAGGCGCAGCCGCCGAGCGTCAGCGCCACGGCGGCGACGATGATGATCCTGTGCATGGTCGATTCCTCCGCGTGTCGATGCAACGCGGCGCGACGCCTGGCGTTCCTCACGCCGGAATCGTCCCGTCCGCCTTCAGCGCCTCGCCGGCCAGATAGAGCGAGCCGCAGATCAGCAGGCGCGGCGGCGTCGGCCAGCGCCGCGCCGCCAGAAAGCGCAGCGCCGCCTCGATCGACGGGCTGGCCGCCGCGGGCACGCCGGCCGCGTCGGCGCGCCGCGCGATCTCCTCGGGCGCGCGCCCGGCATGGCCCTCGCCGACCGGAACCGCGATCAGCTCCTGAGCGAGGCCGCGGAAGGCGGCGAGGAAGGCCGACGAATCCTTGGTCGTCAGCATGCCGCAGATCAGCACGAGCGGCCGCGGCGCGCGCTCCTCGAGATCGGCCATCGCCTGCGCCAGCGCCTTGCCGCCGTCGGCGTTGTGGCCGCCGTCGAGCCACAGCTCGGCGCCGGCGGGCGCGAGTCCGGCGAGGCGGCCGCGATTGAGCTGCTGCAGCCGCGCCGGCCAGTCGACCTGCGTCAGGCCGCGCTCGAAGGCGACGGCGGGCAGGTCCGGGCGCAGCAGCCGAACCGTCGCGATGGCGGTCGCGGCGTTGTCGAATTGATGCCGGCCGGCAAGCCGCGGGGCCGGCAGATCGAGGAGCCCGCGCTCGTCCTCGTAGACCAGCCGGCCGTTCTCCTCGCGCGCGTGAAAATCCTCCCCCGCGATCAGCGGGCGCACGCCGCGGCGCACGGCCTCGCGCTCGAGCACGGCGAGCGCGGCGCGGGTCTGGCTCGCGAACACCGCCGGCGCGCCGGTCTTGAGAATGCCCGCCTTCTCGAAGGCGATCTTGTCGACCGTGTCGCCGAGGAAATCGACATGGTCGATCGACACCGGCGTGATCACGCTCGCCGCCGGCGCGTTGATGACATTGGTCGCATCGAAGCGTCCGCCGAGCCCGACCTCGAGCAGCAGAAAGTCGGCGGGATGATCGGCGAACAGCTGCAACGCCGCCGCGGTGGCGATCTCGAAGGAGGTGATCGGCTCGCCCGCATTGAGCCGTTCGCAGCGCTCCAGCGCGGCGACGAGTTCGGCGTCATCGACCAGCCGGCCGCCGCCCGCCGCGCCGAGGCGGATGCGCTCGTGAAAACGCACCAGATGCGGCGATGTGTAGACATGCACGCGCTCGCCCGCCGCTTCCAGGATGGCGCGCAGGAAGGCGATGGTCGAGCCCTTGCCATTGGTGCCGGCGACATGAATCGTCGGCGGCAGCCGGCGCTGCGGATCGCCCATCCTCTCCAGCAGCCGCGCAATGCGGCCGAGGGACAGATCGATGACGCGCGGGTGCAGCGTCGACAGGCGCGCGATCACCGCGTCCGCCCGGTCCTGCGGCTGAGGGTTCGCCGGCGCGTTCATGCGCGCCGCCGCGTCAGGCCGCCGCCGGCGCCTCGGCCGGCTCCGGCCGCGGCGCGCGCGTCAGCAGCAGGCACAGCCGCGCCACCGTGGTCCGCATCTCGTGGCGCGGGACCACCATGTCGACCATGCCGTGCGCGCGCAGATACTCGGCCCGCTGAAATCCTTCCGGCAGCTTCTCGCGCACCGTCTGCTCGATGACGCGCGGCCCGGCGAAGCAGATCAGCGCCCCGGGCTCGGCGATATGCACGTCGCCGAGCATCGCGTAGGAGGCGGTGACGCCGCCGGTCGTGGGATGCGTCAGCACGACGATGTAGGGCAGCTTCGCCTCGCGCAGCCGGCGCACGGCGACCGTTGTGCGCGGCATCTGCATCAGCGAGAACATGCCCTCCTGCATCCGCGCCCCGCCCGAGGCGGCGAACAGCACGAAGGGGCAGTTGCGCAGGATCGCCGCTTCGAGGCCGGTGATCACCGCCTCGCCCGCCGCCATGCCGAGCGAGCCGCCGATGAAGCCGAAATCCTGCACGGCGATGACGGCCTCGCCGCCCTCGATCCTGCCGGCGGCGAGCTTGACCGCGTCCTGCAGGCCGGTCTTGGCGCGCGCGTCCTTCAGCTTGTCGACATAGCGCTTCTCGTCGCGGAATTTCAGCGGATCGGGCAGCGGCTCGGGCACGCTGATCTCGTCATAGGTCCCGCCGTCGAACATCGTCGCCAGCCGCGCCTTGGCGCTCATGTTCATGTGGTAGCCCGAGCCCGGCACCACGAAGAGGTTCGCCTCGAGCTCCTTGTGGAAGACGAGCTGGCCGCTCTCCGGGCATTTGACCCAGAGGTTTTCCGGAGTCTCGCGCCGCAGGAAGGAGCGGATCTTCGGCGGAACGACGTTGGAGATCCAGTTCATGCGCGTCCTGCTGATCGGGGCCCGGCGCTCTTGTCGCCGGCGATTGTCGCGAATTTCGGGCGCCTCACGCCGCGCCCTTGCGGCGCACGGACCGCACGCCCGAGGCGATGTCGGCGACCAG
>JAEULW010000004.1 GCA_016793505.1 Methylobacteriaceae bacterium
TGCCGCCCATCGAGGCGCCGATCGCCACCGGCTTCACGCCCTCATCGGCGACGATCTGCCGCGACAGCGCCAGCGCATCCTCGCCATAGTCGAGGAAGCAGTAGCGCCCGTGCGCATCCCAGGCCGAGTCGCCATGGCCGCGCTGGTCGACGGCGATCGCCAGCGCGCCGGCGTCGGCGAGCCGCGCCGCCGTCGCGTCCCAGGCGTGACGGGTCTGGCCGCCGCCATGCAGCAGCAGCGCCACCGCCTTCGGCGCGCCCTCGCGCGGCGCGTAGCGGCTGGCGACGAGGCGACGGCCGTTGGCGCCGCGATACTCGTCGCGATGGCCGCGCGGACGCTGGTGGCGGGCCTCCTCGCTCACGGCCGGTCCTCGAGAAAGGCCAGAACCGCAGACTTGTAGGTCCTGTCGCCGACCGCGGAATTGTGATCCTTGCCGGCGATGACGAAGGCCCTGCCCTCCGGCAACATGGCGGCGAGCTTGTTCGAATCGCCCGCGATGTGGTCGTGCGAGCCGATCGCCACCAGCGCCGGGGCGCGGATGCGCCCGACCGACTCGACGCTCAGCGTCTGGCGCGTGCCGCGGATGCAGGCGGCGAGCGCGTGCAGATCGTTCTTCCCCTGCTCGGCGAAGGCGCGGAACATGCGCTGCGTCGGCTCGTGCAGGCGGTCCAGCGAGGGCGCCTCCATCGCCTCGGCGACGCCCATCGGCAGGCCGACGCCCTCGACCAGATGCGCGCCGAGCCCGCCGAAGATCGCCGATCGCACCCGGCCGGGATGCGCCAGCGCCAGAAACGCCGTGATCCGCGCGCCCATCGAATAGCCCATCACGTCGGCGCGCTCGATCCCGAGATGATCGAGCAGCCGCCGGCAGTCCTCGGCCAGGATGTCGGTGTGATAGGCCGCCGGCAGATGCGGCTTGCCGCTCTTGCCGTGTCCGCGATTGTCGAGGCCGATCACCCGCCGCCCGGCATGCGCCAGCGTCCGCACCCAATGCGTGTGCAGCCAGTTGGTGGCGTAGCTCGAGGCGAAGCCATGCACGAGCAGGATCGGCTCGCTGCGATCGCCCTGCGTCGCCGGCGCGTCGTAGCAGGCGATCTGGACGCCGTCGGAGGTGAAGTGTTGCATCGCAAGCGCCCTAGCGCGACGCCGGCCCTGCGACAAGTCTCGGGCCCGCCCGCCGGGTTTCGATGTCGAGGCGAGTTGACTGACGCGCTACCCTTTTTCGCGGCGCCGCATTATGGTGCGCCGCCTGCGAGGAGAGTCCCGTCCCATGGCCGACCACGGCATCGCCCATTTCCACAACAGCCCCGGCGTTCCGCAGATCCGCGTCGGCCTGCGTGAATTCATGTGCATCGGCGCGTTGCCGCCCTTCGATCACCCGCATGTCTTCATCGACATGGGCGGCGGAACGGACGCGATCTGCCCCTATTGCTCGACGCGCTTCGTCTATGACGGGTCGCTGCATGGCGGGGCCGAGCCGAAGGAATGCCTCTGGACGGCCCACGGCGTCGCCGCCTGAGATGGCCGGTTCGCGACGCGAGGCGGTCGTCGCGGGGGCCGGGATCGGCGGATTGACCGCCGCCCTGTGTCTCGCCCAGGCGGGCTGGTCCGTCGCCGTCCACGAGCGCAGCCCCGTGCTCGAGGAGTTCGGCGCCGGTCTGCAGCTCTCGCCCAACGCCACCCGCATTCTCGACCGGCTCGGCGTCGTCGAAAATCTCGGCGGTCTGGCGCTGGAGCCCGAAGCGCTGGTCGTCCGCCGCGCCCGCGACGGCGGCGAGCTCGCCCGCATGGCGCTCGGCCCGGCGGCGCTGAAGCGCTGGCGGGCGCGCTATCTCGTCGCCCATCGCGGCGATCTCTTGCGCGCCCTGCTCGACCGCGTCGCCCTGCAGCCGGCGATCGCGCTGACCCTCGATTCGGCGGTGCGCGGCTTCGCCAAGGGGCCGGACGGTCGGCTGCGCATCGGCATGAAGCGCGGGCCGCTGTCGCTCGAGACGGCGGCCGACCTGCTGGTCGGCGCCGACGGGTTGCGCTCGGCGGTGCGCGAGCGGCTCGGCCTCGGCGGGCCGAAGGACCTCGTTTTCACCGGCGCCGTCGCCTGGCGGGCGCTGATCGACGCGACGCGCCTGCCCGCCGCCCTGCGCCGGCCGGATACCAATCTCTGGCTCGGGCCGCGCGCCCACCTCGTCCACTACCCGCTGCGCGGCGGCGCCGTCGTCAACGCCGTTCTGGTGGTCGAGGACCGGCGGCGCGACGCGCTCGACGACGACGGCTGGAACAATCCCGGCGATCCCGCGGTGATCGGCTTCGAAGTGTCGAACTGGGCGCGGCCTGCGGCCGAATTGATCGCGGCCGCCGACGACTGGCGCGGCTGGCCGCTGTTCGACCGGCCGGCTGCGCCGCACTGGTCGGCCGGCGCCGTGACGCTGCTCGGCGACGCCGCCCATCCGATGGCGCCCTTCCTCGCTCAGGGCGCGGCCCAGTCGATCGAGGACGCCGCCGCCCTCGCCCATTGCCTGCTCGCCAATGACGATATTCCGACCGCCCTCGGCGCCTATGAGCGCGCCCGTGCGCCCCGCGCCGGCCGCGTGCAGAGCGAGGCGCGCCGTCAGGCCGGCTTCTATCATGTGCGCGGCGCCGTCGCCCTCGTCCGCGACATGGGCCTGCGCCTGATGGGGCCGGACCGGCTCGCCGCCCGTTACGACTGGCTCTACGGCGCCTGAACCGGCGGCGGCGCCCGGCCGACCGTTTCCCGCCATACAGCCGGATCGGTCGCCCCTTCCGTCGAGAACAGCACGACGCGCGAAGCCGGCCCGAGGCCGAGCGCGGCGCGGACGTCGGCGTCCTGCGACGCGGCGACCAGCGCCGCCGTCGTCGCCGCCCCGGATTCGCCGGCGACGATCGGCGGATCGCCGTCGCGGCCCGCCGCCAGCAGCCGCATCGCGTCCGCGGCGGCCGCGTCCGGCAGCGCCAGCACGTCGTCGACCGCCGCGCGCAGGAACGGCCAGGCCGCGGGCGACACCTCGCCTGCGGCCAGACACGCCATGAACGTGTCGCTCTCGGCGAGCGGGGCCGCGATCTCCCCCGCCGCGATCGAGCGGAACACGCAGTCGGCGCGGATCGGCTCGACGACGACGAGCCGCGGCGACTCTGCGCCCTTCGCCTCCCAAAGATGCGCGGCGACCGCCGCCGCCAGCCCGCCGACGCCGGCCGGGACGAAGACATGCGTCGGCGCCGGCTCGACCGCGTCGATCTCCGCCATGGTCACGCCATAGCCCTGCATGACGAGGCTCGGCGCATGCGCGTCGATGCCGACCGAGGAATCGGCGACGATGATCCAGCCGTTCTTCGCCGCCTCCTCGGCGGCGATGCGCACCGAATTGTCGTAGTCCCCCGGAACGCGTCGCATTTCGGCGCCGAAGGCGGCGATCGCCGCCTCGCGCTCGGCGCTGACATTTTCGTGGATGAACACCACCGAGCGGGCGCCGAACATCCGCGCCCCCCAGGCGACGGACCGGCCATGATTGCCGTCGGTGGCGGTGGCGAAGACGAGGTTTTGCGTCGCCGCGCGCCAGCGCCCGTCCCTCAGATCCGCCGCCGAAGCGCTGGCGGCAAGCCGCTCCTCGATCAGCCGCTTCACCGCGTAGGCCCCGCCGAGCGCCGTGAAGCTTTCCAGATGGAAGCGCCGACCCTCGTCCTTGACCATGACAGCGCCGAGCCCGAGCCGCCGCGCCAGCCCCGGCAGGGCGACCAGCGGCGTCGGCGCATAGCCGGGCCAGGACGCGATCTCGCGATGCGCCCGCTCGAAGGCGGCGAGATCCATGATCGCCCGCTCGGCGGCGCCCGGCGGCCGGGCGCGGTCGACATACGCGTTGCGCACATGGCGGACGGGGTGGCGAGGCAGGTCTGCGGTCATGGCGGCGTGGGTTCCGGATGGGGCGCGCAGACTAGCAGGCGGCCGGCGCCCGACGAAACGCTATCGCCATTTTTCCCGAATCTGCGCACGGTTGCAGCCGTCGCATGAATCGAATTGTGATCGCGCTCATCCTTGCTCTGACGCTGCCGCCGGCTCTGGCGCAGGGGCCCGGGCCGTTGCGCCTGCCCTTCGGCGGAGCGACGACCGACGACGTCGCCCGCCGGCGCGCCGAAAACCATCGCAGGGAATGCGAGGCGCGCTGGCAGGGGCTCGCGGCGCGCGGTCGCGCCGAGGCGCCGCAGGACGCCTATGTCGCCGACTGCATCGCGGCGCAGGGCGCGCGCTGCCGTCCCAGAGGCTCGGACCCGCGTTGCGACTATTCGCGGCGACGCGCGCCGGGCGGACGTTAGCCCCGCCACGCCGCGACGAAGGCGCGCGCCGTTTCGGCGACCGCCGCCGCGCTCATGCCCGGCTTGTAGAGCGCCGAGCCGAGGCCGAAGCCGTCCGCCCCCGCCGTCCGCCACGGCGCCATGTTGGCCGGCGTGACGCCGCCGACCGGCAGCAGCGCGACGGATTTCGGCAGCACCGCCCGCCACGCCTTGACCACCGGCGGCGCCAGCGCCTCGGCCGGGAACAGTTTCAGCGCGTCGGCGCCCGCCGCCAGCGCGGCGAAGGCCTCGCTCGGCGTCGCCACGCCCGGCAGCGCGATCAGCCCGGCCGCCTTCGCCGCCCGCACGACCGCCGGATCGAAATGCGGCGAGACGCACAGCCTCGCCCCCGTCGCGGCGAGGGCGGCGACCTCGTCGACCGTCGTCACCGTGCCGGCGCCGATCGTC
>JAEULW010000005.1 GCA_016793505.1 Methylobacteriaceae bacterium
GACGATCGGCCCGGACACGATGGAGACCGAGCTGTTCGGCGTCGAGTCCGGCGACGGGCGCGCCCGCAAGGTCGGCGCGCTCGAGGAGGCCCATGGCGGCACGCTCTACATCGACGAGGTCGCCGACATGCCGCGCGAGACGCAGGGCAAGATCCTGCGCGTGCTGGTCGACCAGAATTTCCAGCGGGTCGGCGGGGCGACGCGCGTGCATGTCGACGTGCGCATCATCTCCTCGACCAGCCGCGACCTGCAGAAGGCGATCGCCGACGGCCAGTTCCGCGAGGACCTCTTCCATCGCCTCTCCGTGGTGCCGATCCGCGTGCCCTCGCTGGCTGAGCGCCGCGAGGACATTCCCGAGCTGATCGGCTTCTTCATGGATCATCTGGCCGCGACGTCCGGCATGCCGAAGCGCAGGATCGCCGAAGACGCCATGGCGATCCTGCAGTCGCACGACTGGCCCGGCAACATCCGCCAGCTGCGCAACAACGTCGAGCGGCTGCTGATCCTGGCCGCCGGCGATCCGGCCGCCGAGGTCACCGCCGAGATGCTGCCCTCCGAGATCGGCGCGCTGGCGCCGACGACGCCGACCGGCGCCGGCGGCGAAAAGCTGATGAGCCTGCCGCTGCGCGAGGCGCGCGAGGTCTTCGAACGTGAGTATCTGGTGGCGCAGATCAACCGCTTCGGCGGCAACATCTCGCGCACCGCCGAGTTCATCGGCATGGAGCGCTCGGCGCTGCATCGCAAACTGAAATCGCTCGGCATCGACTGAGCCAGCCGGGGGCGGGGGAAGGGAATGAGCCGCATCGCCTATGTCAACGGACGCTACCTCGCCCATCGCGAGGCGCGCGTTCATATCGAGGACCGCGGTTTCCAGTTCGCCGACTCGGTCTACGAGGTCTGCGAAATCCGCGACGGCGCGCTGATCGACGCGACACGCCATCTCGACCGCCTCGAGCGGTCGATGGGCGAACTGCGCATGCCCGCCCCGATGGGGCGGGCCGCGCTGCTCGTCGTGCTGCGCGAGGTGGCGCGCCGCAATCTGGTGCGCAACGGCCACGTCTATCTGCAGGTCTCGCGCGGCGTCGCGCCTCGCGATTTTCCGTTTCCGGCCGGCGCCGCGCCGACCCTGGTCGTCACCGCAAGATCGAAAAACGTCGCCGAGGCCGAAGCGCGGGCGCTGAAAGGCGTCGCCGTCGCCGTGCGGCCCGACATCCGCTGGGGCCGGCGCGACATCAAGACGACCGGCCTGCTCGCCAACGCGCTCGCCAAGCAGCATGCGCGCGAACACGGCGCCTTCGAGGCCTGGCTGGTCGACGAGCGCGGCTTCGTCACCGAGGGCGCCTCCTCCAACGCCTGGATCGTCACCGCCGACGGCGCGCTGGTGACGCGCGCCGCCGACCACATGATCCTGCGCGGCGTCACCCGCACGACCCTGTTCGACGTCGCCGCCGAACTGCAGCTGCGCATCGAGGAGCGGCCCTTCACGGTCGAGGAGGCGCGCCGCGCCCGCGAGGCCTTCATGACCAGCGCCAACTCGATCGTCATCCCGATCGTCGCCATCGACGGGGCGAAGGTCGGCGACGGCGCGCCGGGCCCGACGGCGCTGCGCCTGCGCGCCCTGTTCCACGCCAGCGCCGAGGCGACGCAGGTCTGACGAGCCCCGCGCCTGGCGCATGGTTCTTGCTGCTATTGAAGGGGGCTCTAGGCTGAACCATCTATGTTATAGGAATGACCAACCCCCGCGACGTTAAAATGCGCAGGGGAGCAACAAGGAGAACCGGACGTCATGGGGTCAGAAAAGACACAAAACCTCCAGGACACGTTCTTGAACTATGTCCGCAAGAACAAGGTGCCTCTGACGATTTTCCTCGTCAATGGAGTGAAGCTCCAGGGCGTGGTGACCTGGTTCGACAACTTCTGCGTGCTGCTGCGGCGGGACGGTCATTCGCAGCTCGTCTACAAGCACGCCGTCTCGACGATCATGCCGGGACAGCCGATCCAGATGTTCGAGCCGGTGGACGAGAGTGTCGCCGAGCGGGGCTGACGATCGCCCCGAGGCGGACGGGGACGCCCCGTCCGACAAGCGCCGCCGCCGCGAGGGTCGACCCTTCGAGCCTGAAAAGGCGCTGGCGGCGCGCACCCGCACGCTCGTCGTCGGCCCCTATCTGACCGAACGCGCCCGCCGCCGCGGCGAATCGGCGGCCGCCGCCGAGTCGCCGCATCGCGCGGCCGCCGCGCGGCTCGACGAGGCGGCCGGTCTCGCCGCCGCGATCGATCTCGACGTCGCCCTGAAGACCATCGCGCCGCTGTCGGAAATCCGCCCCGCCACCTGGCTCGGCAAGGGCAAGGTCGACGAGCTCGCCAGTCTCTGCAAGGAGGCGGAGATCGATCTCGTGGTGATGGACTGCGCGCTTTCGCCGGCGCAGCAGCGCAATCTCGAAAAGGCGTTTTCCGCCAAGGTGATCGACCGCACCGGTCTGATCCTCGAAATCTTCGGCCGGCGCGCCCGCACGCGCGAGGGCGCGCTGCAGGTCGAACTCGCCCATCTGGCCTATCAGAAGTCGCGCCTCGTGCGCTCCTGGACGCATCTCGAGCGCCAGCGCGGCGGCTTCGGCTTTCTCGGCGGCCCCGGCGAGACGCAGATCGAGACCGACCGGCGCCTCATTCAGGAGCGGATCGTGCGCATCGAGCGCGATCTCGAACAGGTGGTTCGCACCCGCGCCCTGCACCGCAAGAGCCGGCAGGAGGTGCCCTATCCGGTCGTTGCGCTGGTCGGCTACACCAACGCCGGCAAGTCGACCCTGTTCAACCGGCTGACGAAGGCGGAGGTGCTGGCGAAAGACATGCTGTTCGCCACCCTCGACCCGACGCTGCGCGCCCTCGCTTTGCCGCATGGCGGCAAGGCGATCCTGTCGGACACGGTCGGCTTCATCTCCGACCTGCCGCACATGCTCGTCTCGGCCTTCCGCGCGACGCTCGAAGAGGTGCTGTCCGCCCATGTCATCCTGCATGTGCGCGACATCGCCCACGAGGACGCGCAGGCGCAGGGCGCCGACGTCGAGGCGATCCTCGGCGAACTCGGGATCGAGGCGCACGATCCGCGCATCGTCGAGGTCTGGAACAAGGCCGATCTGCTCGATGAGGAGCGCCGCGAGTCCGCCCTCAACGCCGCCCGGCGCGGCGCAGACGGCCGCAGGCCGATCCTTGTCTCGGCCGTCACGGGGGAGGGGATCGGCGCGCTGCTCGCGGCGGTCGAGGCGCGCCTCGCCGAGGGACGCGAGACGATCGAACTCGATCTCGATCCGGCCGACGGGCAGGGCCTGCACTGGCTCTACGAGAACGCCGAAGTGCTCGCCCGCCGCGACGCCGAGGACGGCGGCGTGCATCTGACCATCCGCGTCGCGCCGGAGGCGGCCGAGCGGGTGCGGCGCAGATTCTTCTGACGCGCTGTCATCCCGGCCAGAGCAAAGCCGTTGGCATCCCGGCC
>JAEULW010000044.1 GCA_016793505.1 Methylobacteriaceae bacterium
GAACAGGCGGCGTTCTCAACGTCACCGACGACGAGCCGGCCCCGCCGCAGGACGTCATCGCCTATGCGGCGCGGCTGATGGGCGTTGCGCCGCCGCCCGAACTCGATTTCGAGACCGCCGACCTGTCGCCGATGGCGCGCAGCTTCTATTCGGAGACCAAGCGCGTCTCCAATGCGCGGCTGCGCGAGGTCTATGGCGTGCGCCTCGCCTTCCCGACCTATCGCGAGGGATTGAGCGCGCTGTGGGCGGCGGGCGAGGGGCGCTGAACTAGGCCGCGCGCGCCCGTTCGCCGACGATGTGCTCGATGTAGCGCGTGTCGATGTCGCACATCCGCACGACGACGAAGACGTCGGTGCAGTTGAACTGGCGATCGACCACCGCGCCTTCGCCGAAGCGCGCGCCGACGCGCAGATAGCCCTTGATCAGCGGCGGCAGCGCGGCGAGCGCCCGCCTGAACGACAGCGGCTCGGCGCCGTCCGTCTCGATCGCCGCGCGCCGGTGCGCCAGCGGCGCGGCGTTGAAATCCTCGCGCGCCGGCGCGCAGTCGCGCAGGAAGGCGAGCGCCCCGGCATGGCGCTGCGCGTCGACGCCCGGCAGGCTGGCGCAGCCGATCATCGCGTCGATGCGGTGATGGCGCGCATAGATCCACAGGCCGCGCCAGAGCAGCTCCAGCACCTTGCGGTCGCGATAGTCGCGATGCACGCAGGAGCGGCCGAGTTCGAGGATGCGGTCGCCCTTGCGCGCCGCCAGCATCGGCGAAAGGTCGAACTCCTGCGCCGAATAGAAGCCGAACTGCGCCTGCGCGATCTCCTGCCGCAACAGCCGGTAGACGCCGACGACGCGCGGCTTGATCACCCCGGTGCGGCGCCGCGCGGCGAGATCGACGACGATCAGATGATCGCAGATCCGGTCGTAGCGGCAGACGTCGCGCCGCAGCAGCCGCGCCGTCGGGTCGGGCGTCGCGCCGCCCTCCTTGGAGAACACCTTGTAGCGCAGCCGCTGCGCGCGCCGCACCTCCTTCTTGCTCGTGGCGAGCCTCAGCTCGAGCGAGCCGATCCGGTCGAGCACGGCCGGCAGGCCATGCAGATCGAACCGCGCCGCCTTGCGACGGGCGGCTTCGGCGATGGGCCGCCACAGGGCGAGGCTGCGTGTCGACATGCGGGCGTCCTTGCGAATCGCGGTTGCGACGCCATCCTGTCTGCGACGGCCGCGCGACGCTACTGTGACAGCCTCAGCCCGCGCTCGATCGCGCCGCGTGCGCGAGGCGCCGCGTCGCCGCCTCCGTCACCAGCCGCGCCAGCGCGTCGAGATCGACCGGCTTGGTGACGAAATCGTCGAAGCCCGCCGTGCGGCAGGCCTGCCGGTCCTCCTCGAAGGCGTTGGCGGTCACCGCCACCATGCGCGTCGGCGTCACGCCGGCGCGCGCCTCCTCGACGCGGATGAAGCGCGCCGCCTCCAGCCCGTCGAGCCCCGGCATGCGGATGTCGAGCAGCATCAGGTCGAAGCGCGGCCGCTCGCCGCGCATCGCCGCGCGCGCCGCGTCGAGCGCCTCGACGCCGTCATGGGCGTGCGTGGCGCGCGCGCCGAGCCGCTCCAGCAGCTTCAGCGCGATTCGCGCATTGATCTCGTTGTCCTCGGCGAGCAGCACTTCGAGCCCCTCGGCGGTTCCGGCCGTCGCCGCCGCCGTCGCGTCCGCCGCCGGCGTGGTCGCCGCCCCCTGTTCGGCGAGCCGCGCCACCAGCGCGCGCTGGCGCACCGGCTTGACCAGCCAGCCGTCGAAGCCGGCCGCCGAACTGTCGCCGAGCGCCCGCCGCTCGAACGGCGTGAACAGCACCAGGCTGCGCGCCGCCCCGGCCGCGCGCGCCGCCGCCGCGACGCGCCGCGCCGCCTCCGGCCCGAGCGCGCAGTCGACCAGCACGACGTCGAACGGCGCGCCCTGCGCCAGTGTCTCGAGCGCCTCGTCGGCCGTGGCGAGGCCGAGCACCTCGGCGCCGGCCTCGGCGAGCCGCGTCGCCAGGAACGGCGCCTCGAAGCGCGACGGCGCCACCACCAGCGCCCGCCGTCCGACGAGGCGCGGCCCCGCCGCATGATCGTCCTGCGGCGCCGCCGCGAGCGCCAGTTCGAAATGGAACAGCGAGCCGCCGTTCGGCGCCGCGTCGAGCGCGAGGCGCCCGCCCATGCGCTCGACGAGGCGGCGCGAAATGGCGAGGCCGAGGCCCGTGCCGCCGAATTTGCGGGTCGTCGAATCGTCGCCCTGCTCGAATTCGCCGAAGATCGCCGCCCGCCGCTCCGCCGCGACGCCCGGGCCGGTGTCCTCGACCGCGAAGCGCAGCTTCTCGCCGGCCCGCGTCACCGTCAGGCCGAGGCCGCCGCGCTCGGTGAATTTCACGGCGTTGCCGGCGAGATTGATCAGCACCTGACGCAGCCGCGCCGCGTCGCCGACGAGCCGGCGCGGCACGTCCTGCGCGACATGCGCGGCGATTTCGAGCCCCTTGCTCTGCGCCCGCGGGGCGAGCAGCTCGACGACGCCCTCGACGGCGGCGTGGATGTCGAACGGCTCCTGCGCCAGTTCGAGCTTGCCCGCCTCGATCTTGGAGAAATCGAGAATCTCGTCGATCAGCGTCGCCAGCGCCGCGCCGGAGGTCTCGACGGCGTCGAGATAGCTCGTCTGCTCGGCGTCGAGCGGCGTGCCGCGCATCAGGCCGACCATGCCGAGAATGCCGTTGAGCGGCGTGCGCACCTCGTGGCTGACGGTGGCGAGAAAGCGCGATTTCGCCTCGCTCGCCGCCTCGGCCCGCTCGCGCGCCGCGGCCGCCTCGTTCAGCGCCCGGACCTCGGCGCGCAGATGCGCCAGCTCCTCGGCCTGACGCGCCAGCCCCGCCCGCTGCCCGCGCAGCATGAAGGACAGCGCCACGGCCGCCAGCGTGGCGGCGAGCGCGGCGATCGCGAGCAGGGCGGCGGCGGTCGACATCGGGCCTCGTCGGGCCGCGCGGCGCGGCCCGCCCGACAATGCGACGGCAGGGGTTGAGATTTGCTTGTGGCGGCGGGCGCGGCCCGCCCGTCACATCGTCAGGGTCGAGGTCAGGCCGCCGTCGACGACCAGCTGATGGCCGGTGACATAGCCGCCGGCCGGGCTCGCCAGGAACACAGCCGCCCCGCCGAGTTCGGCCGGCTCGGCCCATCGCCGCAGCGCGACGCGGGCGTTGATCTTGTCGACGAAGGCCTGGTCGGCGAGCAG
>JAEULW010000076.1 GCA_016793505.1 Methylobacteriaceae bacterium
ACGCATCGCGACTATGGCAATCACGTCGGCGTGTTTCGTCTGATGCGGATGCTGGCCGATCTCGGCCTCAACGCCTCGGTCGCGATCAATTCGGCGCTGGCCGATCGCTATCCAGCGTTGATCGAGGAAGTGTCGGCGGGCGGCCACGAGATCGTGGCGCATGGCGTCGACATGAACCACCTTCATCATGGCGGGCTGACGGTCGAGGCGGAGCGGGCGCTGATCGAGACCTCGACTTCGACGCTGCGCCGCGCCTCGGGCCAGAAGGTGCGCGGCTGGCTGTCGCCGGGCAAGTCGGAAAGCGCGCAGACGCTGTCGTTGCTGCGCGACTATGCGATCGACTATGTCTGCGACTGGCCGAACGACGACATGCCTTATGCCCTCGCCGGGCCCGCCGTGGGTCTGACCGCGATGCCGCACGCGACCGAGCTGTCCGACTTCCAATGCCTGTGGACCTGGCATCAGACTACCGAGGAATTCTCCCAGCAGATCGTCGACCAGTTCCGCTTCCTCTATGACGAGGCGCGCCGCGGCGGCGGACGGGTGATGAGCCTGACGCTGCATCCCTGGATTTCCGGACACCCGCATCGCATCAAGCCGATCCGCGCGGCGCTCGAGGCGATCCTCGCCCATGCCGGGGTCTGGCCGGCGACAGGCGAGGCGATTCTCGACGCGTTCTTGCGGGCCTCGCCAGCCGGCCCGGCCGCGCCGGCCTGAGGGCTGTTCGGCCGCGATTTCTGATCGACCGGTCGCGCGCTACTGTGCCGCGACGAATCTTGGACGGGCAGGGACTGATGCTGGCTTCGAGGCTGCGGATCGGCGTTCTGGGCGCGGCCCGGATCGCGCGGGCTTTCGTCGCGGGCTGCCGCGGCTCGCGGCTCGTCGATGTCGTCGGCGTCGCGAGCCGCAGGCCGGAGACGGCGCGGGCCTTCGCCGAAGACTGCGGCCTTGCGCGCTGGTTCGGCTCCTACGAGGCGATGCTGGCGGATCGCGACGTCGATGCGGTGTATCTGCCGCTGCCGACCGGACTGCATGCGAAATGGGCGATCCGCGCCGTCGAGGCGGGCAAGCATGTGTTGTGCGAGAAGCCGCTGACGACGTCGGCCGCCGAGGCGCGGGCGATGTTCGCGGCCGCGCGGCGTCATGGCGTCGCGCTGCGCGAGGCCTATCCCTATCTCGCCCAGCAGCAGACGGCGCAGATACGACGCTGGATCGGCGAAGGCGCGATCGGGCGGACCGGCCTGATCCGCGTCGGCTTCTCGGCGCTGATCGACGATCCGTCGAACGTCCGCTATGCGCCTGAACTCGGCGGCGGCGCGATGTATGACCTCGGGTCCTACGGCGTCAGCTTCCTGCGTGTGGTCGTCGGCTCGCGGCCGCTGCGGGCGCAGGCGACGTCGATCTTTCATGCGCGCGGCGTGGATGTGACGACGCTGGCCAATCTCGAGTTCGAGGGCGGCCTGCTCGCCCAGGTCGCCTGCAGTTTCTCCGGCGGCTATCAGCGCAGCGCGGCGATCTGCGGCGACAAGGGCGTGATCGAGACGAGTTTTCCGAACCATCCGCCGATCGGCGGGTCGCCGGTCCTGCGCATCCGCCGCGGCGTCGGCCAGACCGATGTTTTCGAAGAGGCTGAGGTCGAGCCGGCGAACGGTTTCCTCGCCGAAGCAGAGTCCTTCGCGCGGTTGATCGCGCAGGGCGAGGCGGCGTGGAGCGGCGCCAGCGAACAGGAGTCGATCGACATCGCCGCGACAATCGACGCAATCCGCGCCAGCGCGCGTTCGGGCGGATGGGAGACAGTGGCGCCATGACCCACCTCGTTACAGGGGCGGCAGGGTTCATCGGCTTCCATCTGGCGCGACGCCTGCTCGACAGCGGCGACCGGGTCGTTGGGCTCGACGGGCTCACCGACTACTACGACGTCGGCCTGAAGCGGCGCAGGCTGGCGCTGCTCGAGACGCATCCGAATTTCAGCTTCGTGCAGGCAATGCTCGAGGATCGCGAGGTGATCGGTGCATTGTTCCGGGCCGAGCGTTTCGACACCGTGCATCACCTCGCCGCGCAGGCGGGCGTGCGCCACTCGATCGAGCAGCCGCAGGCCTATATCTCCGCCAATATCGTCGGAACGTTCAATCTGCTTGAGGCCTGCCGGCGCGCGCCGCCGCGCCATCTTGTGTTCGCCTCGACGAGCAGCGCCTACGGGGCGAATGCAAAGTTTCCGTTCGAGGAGACCGATCCGGCGATCCACCCGACGACGCTCTACGCCGCGACCAAGGCCTCGGGCGAACTGATGGCGCATTGCTATGCGCATCTGTTCGGCGTTCCGACGACGGCGGTGCGCTTTTTCACTGTCTACGGGCCCTGGGGGCGGCCTGACATGTCGTATTTCAGGTTCACCGAGAAGATGCTGCGGGGCGAGCCGATCGACGTCTACAATCACGGCGAGTCCTGGCGCGACTTCACCTATGTCGACGACCTCGTCGATTCGATGCTGGCCCTGACGGCCCTTCCGCCGGCGGCGCCGGGCGAGGGGCGCGGCGCGCCGATCGCCGGCGACACATTGAGTCCGGTCGCGCCCTATCGCCTCGTCAATATCGGCGGCGGCCGACCGGTGCGCCTCGCCGATTTCATCGACGAGATCGAGAAGGCGCTCGGCGTCACGGCGATGCGGCGGCTCTTGCCGTTGCCGCCAGGCGACGTCGTCAGGACCTTCGCCAGCGCCGATCTGCTCGAACGTCTGACCGGGGGGAAGCCGGCGACGCCGGTCTCGGTGGGCATTCCGCGATTTGTGGCGTGGTATCGACAGACCTTCAACTGACGGCGCGGACTGTCCGATGAACAGAGTCGGCGCCGCGATATGAAAACGGCCGCCCTTTTCGGGGGCGGCCGAGAGATCATCGAATCGCTGTTTGCGATCGACAGACCGGATCAGACGCGCACGAGCGCGCGGCTCTGGCGACGGCGCGACAGCGCGGCGAGGCCGGCGAAGCCGATCAGCATCATCGCCCAGGTCGAAGGCTCCGGAACGCCCGACGAGATGTTGTCGATCTCGAAGGAGTTGGCGGTCGACGACAGGCGGACGTAGTCATACGTGCCGCTGTTCAGGCTGATCGTGACGTAGCGGTTCGTCGTGAACGAGCCCTGGTTGCCGTTCGACAGCAGCGGCGTCGCGTCCGAACCGAGCATCGAGCCGACCGCCACGGCATTGCCGATCTTGAAGAACTCGATGATGTTGTAGTCGTCGACCGAGCCCCAGTAGAAGCCGATCTTGCTGGACGGAGCAGCGGCATAGATGTCGACGAAGCTGCCGCCGAGCACCGAGAGGTACTGCGTGGAGGTGTCGCCGAAGGGGAAGGCGCCTTCGCCATCGGACGGCGCAGCCTTCACTTTCGTCGGGGAGCCGGGCTGGAAGGTCAGTCCGGCTTCGGAATAGCCGGCGGCCAACTGGCCGAGCGGCGCATTCTCGAAGCCCGCACCGCCGCCCTGGAAATTCGGCGCAGCGACAGTGACATTCACATTGTTGAGCGCGGCGGACGCAGGGCTTGCAAGAGCGGATGCGGCCACGAGCGCGACGGCGGCGAAGATTTTCTTCATCGTGTCGGCCTTTCTTCCTGGAACAACCCGCCGGTCCCTCGCCCCTGCCCGCACCCCAAGCCCAAGCGATGTGTTACCGAAAGGTTAAGGTCGACAATACAATGCCACTGCGCGGCGGGTCAAGCCGCGCAATCGCCATCGTGCGGGATGGTTAGAGCTCTGCCGCGGCCTTGATTTCACAGAGCTGCGCAGGCAATCGATCAGGAAAATCACCCCGGCAGCGCAATGACGCATAAAAAAGTATACATAAGAATATGCGCCATTGAAATACTTATTAAAACCTACTTGCCAAGAACGAGGCGGGGCAGCCAGGTGGTCAGCGGCGACCACAATGTTATTGCGGCGAGCACGATCAGCAACGGCGCCAGCCAGGGAACAATCGCGCGGGACATGGCCGAGAATTCAATTTGAGCGATCCGCGCTGTGACGAACAGGACGACGCCGACCGGCGGCGTGATCGTGCCGATCATCAGGTTGAGGACGAAGACGAGGCCGAACTGGACCGGATCGATCCCCAGCGCCGCGGCGGCCGGCGTCAGAATCGGAATCAGGATCAGCATGGCGGCGAGCGCCTCCATGAAGCAGCCGACAACGAGCAACAGGCCGTTGACGAGCAGCAGGAAGGCGAGCGGACTGCCGACCAGGCCGATGATCTGCGGGCCGAGGGTCTGCGGCAGCCGCGAGATCGACAGGCACCAGCCCAGCGCGGCCGCGGTCATCACCAGCGCCAGCACCACGCCGGTCGTCTCCACGGTTTCCGCCAGAATGCGCGGCAGGGCCGCCAAATCGAAATCGCGATAGACGAACAGGCCGAGAAAGAGCGCATAGACCGTGGCGACGCCGGCGGCCTCTGTCGGCGTGAAGACGCCGCCCATCATGCCGCCGAAGAGAATCACCGGCGTCATCAGCGCCCAGTGCGCGCGCCTGTAGTCGCGCCACAGACCGCCGAGGCCCGGAAACGCGTGACGCGGCAGATTGCGGCGGCGCGACACCTCGGCGACCATCACCATCAGCGCGAGCGCCATCAGCAGGCCGGGAATGACGCCGGCGAGGAACAGCGCGCCGATCGAGACGTCGGCCGAGACGCCATAGATAACCATCGGCAGCGACGGCGGAATGATCGGTCCGATCGTCGCGGAGGCGGCTGTGATCGCCGCCGCCGTCTCGGCGTCGTAGCCCTCGTCGCGCATCGCCTTGATCTCGAGCGTGCCGACGCCGCCGGCGTCTGCGACGGCCGAGCCCGACATGCCAGCGAAGATCACCGAGGCGAAGATATTGGCATGGCACAGGCCGCCCCGCAGCCAGCCGACGCAGGCTTTCGCGAACGCGAAGATGCGCTCGGTGATGCCGGCCGAGTTCATGATGTTGCCCATCAGGATGAACAGCGGCGCGGCGAGGAGTGGAAACGAATTCGCGGCCTGGGCCAGTTTCTGCGGCACGGTCGCGGCCGGAATGTCGGCGAGCAGCACGAAGGCGAAGGCGGCGACGCCCATCGAGGCGAACAGCGGCGCGCCGAGCAGCATCGCGACGATCCAGCCGGCGATGATCTGCCACATCAGGGTCGTCACAACGCCTGGCCTCCCTGCGCCGGCGCCTTGCCGCGCAGAGCCGCGGCGGCGTCGGTCGCC
>JAEULW010000090.1 GCA_016793505.1 Methylobacteriaceae bacterium
GGCTACACCTATCTCATGCAGCTGGTCGGCCATGATCTGGTCGACGCGGTCGTCGGTTACGAGGTCGACGACGACGAACTCGTCTCGATCCAGGATGGCGCACGCCGCCGCAAGCTCTGCCTCGAGACGCTCTACGGCGCCGGGCCCGAAGAGCAGCCGCACGCCTATGCGATCGACGAGGTGGACCTGTTCCAGTTCGGCGCCGCCCCGCGCATCGCCCTGCGTCTCGGGCCGCATGCCGGTCCCGCGCCGGCGGGAGGGCGCTATTGTCCGATGCGCGACATCGCCCGCGCCGCGCCCGGCGCCGCCCATTGCCTCGATCCCGGCCTGACCAGCGCGGCGCATCGGCGGCTGCTGACCGAGGCGATGCTCGCCGATCCGCGCAACGACGCGCATGCCCTGTTGTCGCAATTCGTGGTGCTGTTTCAGCTCTTCCACAACGATGTGGTCGAGGCGCTGCGCGGACCGGCGATCGACGATCGCGCCCTGCGCCGCGACATCGCCTACCGCGTCTATCATTGCGCCCGCGGCCTCGTCACCGATGTCTATCGCGAAGTCCTGATCGCCGACGCGCTGCCGCGCCTGCTCGATCCGCGCGTCATGAAGCGCTACGCAGAGCGCCGCCTGCCGCTCTTCCAGGAGGGCGCGGCGGCGCCGGCCGAATTCGCCCATGGCGTGTTCCGCTTCGGCCACGCCATGGTGCGCGACTCCTATTTCATCAATTCCGGCGCCGTGCAGGAAACCCGCGTGGCGATGCAGCTTTCGAGCGCCGCCCGCCCCGCCTCCCTGCCGCTCGACGACCAGTGGTTCGTCGACTGGGCGCGCTTCTTCGACATGCCCGGCGGCCGCGCCGCCAATCGCTCGATGCCGATCGGCCCGCATTATGCGGCGGCGCTGTGGGACGAAACCGCCATTCCCCCGCTCGATTCCGATACGGACGTCGCCGGCCTCGCCGATCGCGACCTGCTCGCCAGCGCCTATGCCGGCCTTCTCTCGGTGCGGACGCTGCATGCGCAGCTGCGCAGCGCCTTCGGCGAGGACGTCTCGCCCGACTGGCAGGTGTGGCGCGACGCGATCGCCGCCTGGCTGGAGGCCGACAATGCAACCGCCTCTGGCGGACGGCTGCTGTCGCGCATCGACGTCGAGCGCATCGCCTATGATCCGCCGCTCGCCTTCTTCACCCTGTTCGAGGCCGGCGTCGGCGCCGGCGAGGACAAGGCGGACGGCCGTCGTCTCGGCCCGCTCGCCTCCTTCGTGATGGCCGAGACGATCTTCGGCGCGATCGCGCATTTCCCGATCGGCTTCGAGCGCGAGGCCGGCCTCGGCGCGCGCATCCGCGCCCGCGTCGCGACGATGCTCGGCGCCGCCCCGCACGCCGCCGCCGCGCGCCGCGCCATCGAACCGCTCGCCGACGCGGCGCCGAATTCGATGCCTGAGCTGCTCGACTATCTGCGCCGTCGCGGCGCCTTCCGAAACGCGGGCGGCTGATGCGGTAGAGGGCGCAAGATTCCGGAGCGCGTCAGGCCGCGTCGAGCAATGGGTCAAAGAACCTTTGTGTTCGCGCCTTGAGGCAAGGCGTCATGAGGAGATCGCCGCCGCCTGCCTCGGCTCCATGCACATCGCCGCATGGGCCGGCGGCGCAGGGTTGCGCGCCATCACCTGCCCTGCCACACGATCTCGGGCGCTCGACCGAAATCGTTCACCTTCTCGATTTTCGCCATGCCGTTTTTCAGGAAGTAGGCCTTGAGCACGTTGCCATAGTCGGCCCGGAACGTGATCACTCGCTCATAAATCCAGAGACTGCGTGGATCGCGGGGGTCGGAGATCAGGCGGCCCGAAATCGTGTAGCCCGAGCTCGTCGTGAAGCTGACCTGCTGAAGTCCGCGACCGGAGAGGGTAATGGCGCTTCCATCCGGAAACCGTGTCGAATTGCCGGCCGGCAGCTTCTGCGGCGCTGGCGCAGGCCCCCTTGTGACCGGCCCGATCGGCGCTTCGCCGCCGCCTCCGCCGCCGCCTTCGCTGGCCCAGACCGATGATGCCGAAAGCGTCACGGCCAGGAGTGCGCCGGGAAAGCGTCTTGCTGCGTGCATGGCGTTCGTTCCGCTTCTCGAGGCGGCGCTCGCGGGCGCAACCTGTCATCGGCAGAATTCCAAAGGGAAACTATGCGTTTTCTTGAAATTTGGCATCTCGCGAAGTGATGGCGATTGTAAAATATGCGTGACCGGATGATCCTGTTCACGCCAGGCGGCAACTGCAGCAACAAGGAGACGCATGATGGTCGACAGGATCGAGATCGATGCAACTGCCGAAGTGACGTGGGGCTATCTGGTCAAGACATGGGCGACGGGAACGTCCTACGTGCCCGACCCTGACGACAAGAAAAAGAAGATCCCCGTCTCACGTCTGCCCGTGCCGCGCACCCTCGACGACTTGAAGGATCAGCTGAAGCTCTGCGGCATCGACAAGCTGGTCAAGATTCCCGCTGCCGTGAAGGGCTTCGCGGTCGTCCAGTACAGCCCGCAGACGCTGGCGCTGCGCCTGCCGCCCAAGGCGATGATCGAGGCGAGCGAGGCGCGCCTGGCCAAGAAGGGCGCCTATCCGGCCCGCGCCTTCATGGATCGCATGTATGCCGATCCCTCGCGCAAGGCGTTGTCGACCGAAGAGAAGATGGAGATCCACGCCGCCCGCATCGGCGACTACACCATCACCTCCTGCATCTGACGATCAGCGCGCGGCGCTGACGACCCGCGCGAAGCCGGCGTTCTGACCGCGCAGGCCGGCGCGCGCCAGCCCGTCGGCGACACGCGCCCAGTCGGCCTCGTGCTGGATCGGGAAGCAGTGCAGGAACCAGTCGACCGCGGCTGCGGGCGTGAACGCCGTCGCCCCGCGCCAGGCGGCGCGCGTCTGTTCGAGAAATTGTTCCGCCGCCTCGCGCGCTCTTGCGAGATCGCCCGAAGCGCCGTGCGCAGCGGCTGTCCAGCAGCGGAAATGGATCGTCGGGGCGGCGCGCAGCCCCTCCTCGCTCGCCCGCGCATAGTCGCCGCGCATGAAGGCGACCTGGCTGAAATAGCCATAGTGCAACGGCGTCGGCTGCACCGCGAGCTCCAGCGCGCGGGCGACGCGCCGTTCGGCGATGTCATGCGCGCCGGCGAAGGCGGCGGCAAGCGCGGTCGACGTCGCCGTCCAGGAATCGTTCTCGTTGAGATCGAGCGCCGCCTCGTGGTGGATCGCCCCCTGACCGAACTGTCCGGCCATGATCAGCGCCCAGCCGAGGCAGAGCTGGCTGCGCGAGTCGACCGGATCGAGCCGCGCCGCCTCGCGCCCGAGCGCGATGGCGCTGCGCGCCGTCTCGGCGTCGCGATAGAGGCCCGGAATGCCCATATGCGCCGAGTTCTTGATCTGCGCCAGCGTCGAATAGGCCGGCGCGAAATGCGGCGCGCGGGCGATGATTTCTTCCATCAGCCGCGTCGACTGGCCCACGTCGTCGAAATTGAATCGCGCGATCATCGACTGGCCGCGCAGCCACAGATCGTAGGCGATGAGATCGCCCTGCGGCGCGCCGACCGCCGTTTCCGCGCGGCCGATCGAGATGAACACGTTCATCGCCGCCGCCAGGCGTCGCACCACCGCCTGCTGCGCGTCGAACCAGGCGCCGAGCGTCAGCTGGAAGCGCTCGCTCCACAGATAGTCGTTGGTGCGCGCATTGCGCAGCATGACCAGCAGCCGCACGCCCTCGGCGCTTTCGAAGGCTGTGGCGTCGACGATGTATTCGCCGAGGCCCGCATCGGCGATGTTGCGGCCGGCCGGCGCGGATTCGTTGTCGCGGATCACCCATTCGCGGAAGCGGACCAGACTGGCGATCAGTTCGCGCCGGAAGCCGTGCACCAGGTAGCGCAGCTCCTCGCGCACCCCCGTCGTCTCGAAGCCGCCGATCGACACCAGAAGCCGCGCCCCGACCGGCGTCGTCACGGCGGCGGCCGGCGCCGCGAAGCCGACAGCCGCCGGCGCGGCCGGCGCCGGCTGCGGATCGTCCGGCTGCGCCATGCGGATGGCGGCGACCAGCATCTGCGTCTCGCGCGAGGGCTCGACGTCGTATTCGCGATCGAGCACGTCCCACAGCGCCTTGTAGACGCCGAGCGCGGCGCTGACGTCGCCGCTGTCGGCGCGCGCCCGGATGAGATGGCGCGCCGCCACCTCGTGCGTCGGATCGAGCCGGAGCAGAGCCCGGGCGATTCGCTCGCTCTCCGCCCC
Source organism: Methylobacteriaceae bacterium (assembly GCA_016793505.1). Classification (GTDB taxonomy): domain Bacteria; phylum Pseudomonadota; class Alphaproteobacteria; order Rhizobiales; family Beijerinckiaceae. The sequence continues at coordinate 4,252 of JAEULW010000090.1, forward strand.
GCCCTTTTGCAGCGCCGCCTCGAGTCGGGCCGCCAGTCTCTCTTCGTAGGACTGGCGTTTGGCCAGCAGCCAGCCATGGAAGGCGACGTCGGCGGATTCGAAATCGCGGAACAGCTGGTCGAGCAGTCGTTCCTGCTCGAGCAGCAGCGGATGGGCGCGGCCTTGCTGCGCCTCGTCCAGGACGGCGAGGAGGTCGACGGCGAGCGGCGCGGCGGCGAGCGAGAGCTGCGTCTTGTCAGCGGCGAAGCCGGGGCAGCCCACCGCATCGAGCGCCTCGCGGATCTCGTAGACGGACTGGCGCAGCGACGCGCGCGCCCGCGCCTCGTCGACCTCGCTCCACAACAGTCCGACGAGCCGCTCGCGCGTCTCGCGCCGGCCGTCGGCGATGGCGAGATAGCCGAGCACGGCGCGCGATTTGCGCGCCGCCAGCGGCACTTTGCGTCCGGCGAAAACGAGATCGAACGCGCCGAGCGTCGTCAAGGACAGACGCGCGTCTGGAGCGGGCGTTGCGGCGCTCTCGGTCATCGTGCGGGTGGTCATGCTCGTCTTTTTTGGAGACGCGATCGATGCGCCCCACCCCGTCAATACAGTAGTGAAACGCCCGCACACTAGAACATCGGCGGGAACGCGGTCGAGTCGACGGTCGAATCCTGCGCCGCGTCGGCGGGCGGCCACAGTGTCGGGGCGAGCGCCTTGACCGCAGGGACGCCGACATCGGGCCGCGACAGCGCTGCGAAAGCGAGCCGATGTCCTTGCTTAATCAGAAGCTTGAGCGGATCGCCCCGCAACGGGTCGAGTGCGGCGGCCGGCTGGGAGGGCTCGAGTCGCGCGTCGCCCGGCCATGCGTCGCGGCTCAGATGCCCCGCGTCAGACGCGGGACTGTCGCCGCCCGTCGCCGCCCTGATCCGGGCCAGAGCCAGGCCGACCTCGTTCTGCATCGCCTCGCGCAACGCCGCCCGCGCCGCCGATTCGAAGTCGCCGGCGGCCGCCGCGCCGAAGGCGAAGCCGCCCGCCCGGCCGACGTCGCTGGAGACGGCGACGGCGCAGACCGGGCCGCCATCCGGCGACACGTCGATGAGCCGCGTCGACCGTCCCGTCTCCCCTGCCCGCCAGCTGGCCGCCGCCGCGCGCCAGCCCGGCGGCGCGGCGCGCGCGGCTCTTCGTCCGGCCCACCAGTCGGCGGCGGCGCGCCGCTCCGCCAGTTCGGCCGCGCCGGACGCCAGCGCCGCGGCCCGCGTCACGCCGGCCGCCGCGCCCGTGCTCGCCGGGACGCGCGCCTCGCGCAGCCCGCACCAGCTTGGGCGCAGCAGAATATCATCGGCCGGCGCCAGCCAGCGCCCGCCGCCGATCTCCTCGACCGCGACGAAATCCAGTCGATCGCCGCCAAGGCCGCGCGCCGCCGCACGCGCGGCGACCGGCTCACGCAGCGGCGGAAACAGCTCGCCTTCGACATCCGCGACGCGCGCCCGACGAACCACGTCGCCGGCGCGCTCGGACAGCGACAACCGCTCCGCCATCTCGCCGAGACAGGAGACGAGCGCCGAGGCCAGATCGTCGCCGGATCCTGTGGCGCTGAGCCGCGGCGCGCCGGCGAGCGCGCCGAAGGCGAGCGGATCGGTTTGCGCGCCGACCATCGTCAGCCCCGGCGCCCAGGGCGAGGCAATGAGGAACAGCCGCTCGCAGCGCGGCGCCAGAGCCGCCAGCGCGTCGCCCGCCGGCGCGAGCGCCTCCGCAAGCTCGCCCGACGTCGGATCGAGCGGCAGAATGCGCGGCGCGGCCGCGCTCATGCGGCGGCGCGCACGCCGCCGTCGGTCAGCCGATACCAGGCGATCAGCGCCGACACATAGGCCTTGTGCAGGGCGTGCAGCGGCAGCGGCGTGATCGCCGTCCTGGCGAAGGGCAGCGGCGCGCGTCCGCCGCTGGCGAGATGCTCGGCCATTGCCCGGCCCATCGCCGTCTGCAGCCCGACGCCGCGGCCCATGCAGCCGATGTCGATCAGCAGGCCGGGCGCGGGCTCGTGCAGATGCGGCAGGAAATCGCGGGTCAGCGCAACGCGCCCGCACCAGCGGAACTCGAATTCCGCGCCGGCCAGCGCCGGAAACAGCTTGCCGACGACGCGCTCGAGATGGCCCCAGTCCGCCGCGCTGCTCGGCTCGCGGAACGGCCCGCGCCCGCCCATCAGCAGCCGGCCGGCGTGATCCTGCCGGAAGTAGAGCAGCAATTGCCGTGTGTCGGAGCTGACGATCCCGCCCGGCATGATCGCCTGCCGGAGATTGTCCGACAGCGGCCGCGTCGCCACCATGTAGGAGTTCGGCGCGATGATCGTCTGGCGCAGCTTCGGCACGAGATCGCCGGTGTAGCCGCCGGTCGCCAGGATGACGCGGCGCGCCAGAACGCTCGCGCCCTGCCGCGTCGCGACGCGCCAGCCCTCGCCCTCCGGCTTCAGCGCAACGACCGAGCTCGCCCCGTGAATCGTGGCGCCGGCCGCGAGCGCGGCGCGGGCGAGGCCGCGCGCATAGGCGAGCGGCTGCACCGCCCCGCCGCGCCCGTCCCGCCAGCCCGCCAGATATTGCCGCGTGCCGAGCCGCGCCTCCATGGCGTTGGCGTCGAGAAACTCGGTCGTCGCGCCGAGCCGCGCCCATTCCTCGGCGCGGCGTTTCACCGTCTCGACCATGGCGGTCGTATGCGCGCCCTGCACCCAGCCGGCGCGGGCGCGCGGCACGTCCATGCCGTGCCTGTCGATCAGATCGAAGACGAGATCGGCCGTGCCGCCGACAAAGGCGGCGAGCGCCCGTCCCGCCTCGGCGCCGAACTTCGCCTCGATCTCGGAGGGATCATATTTGATGCCCGGGATCACCTGCCCGCCATTGCGGCCCGACCCGCCCCAGCCCGGCTCGTGCGCCTCCAGAAGCACGGTCTCGACGCCGAGTTCGGCGAGGCGCAGCGCCGCCGACAGGCCGGCGTAGCCGCCGCCGATGACGCAGACCTCGGCCCTGCGGTCCGAGGCGAGCGGCGGCGTCGGCGGCGCCGGCGGCGCGGTCGCCGCCCACAGCGAGGGCGCGAGCAGAAACGGTTCGGCCATGGCGGCCTCCTGATCAGATCGGCCGCAACACGCGGCGCAAGAAGTCCTTGGTGCGGGCATGCTGCGGATCGCTCAGAACGGCGGCCGCCGGCCCCTGTTCGACGATGACGCCCTCGTCGATGAAGATCGCCCGGTCGGCCACCTCTCGCGCGAACGCGATCTCGTGGGTGACGACGACCATCGTCATGCCGTCTTCGGCGAGCGAGCGCATCACCGCCAGCACCTCGCCGACGAGTTCGGGATCGAGCGCCGAGGTCGGCTCGTCGAACAGGATGGCGTCGGGCTGCATGGCGAGGGCGCGGGCGATGGCGACGCGCTGTTGCTGCCCGCCCGAGAGCTCAGCGGGAAAGGCGTCGGCCTTGTCCTTCAGGCCGACGCGGGCGAGCAGCTCGCGCCCGCGCGCGACCGCCTGATCGGCGGGCTCCTTCTTCACCCAGATCGGCCCTTGCGTGACGTTCTCGAGCGCGGTGCGGTGCGGAAACAGGTTGAAACGCTGGAACACCATCGAGACGCGCCGGCGGATCAGGCCGATCGAGCGCGACGACCGGTCGACGCGCGCGCCCTCGACGAGGATGTCGCCTTTCTCGTAGCTCTCGAGCCCGTTGACGCAGCGCAGGATCGTCGACTTGCCGGAGCCCGACGGGCCGACGATGCAGACGACCTCGCCCTTGCGCACCGTCGCCGAGAAGCCGCGGATGACATGGTTCGCGCCGAAGAACTTGTGAACGTCGACAAGCTCGATCATCGACTGCGCTTCGCCATGCCCGCTCATCGGCCCTTCCCCGCGCGCTGCTCCAGCCTGCCGACGAACCACATCAGCGGCAGACACATGGCGAGATAGAGCAGCGCGACCAGCGTGAACACGCTCGTGTTCTTGAACGTCGAGGTGGCGATCAGCTTGCCCTGCAGCGCCAGCTCGGCGACGGTGATCGTCGAGGCCTGCGAGGAATCCTTCAGCATCATGATCATGACGTTGCCATAGGGCGGCAGCACGATGCGGAAGGCCTGCGGCAGGATCACCCGGCGCATCATCAGCCCCCAGCCCATGCCGAGCGTCTGCGCCGCCTCGATCTGGCCCTTGTCGATGGCCTCGATGCCGGCCCGGAAATTCTCGCTCTGATAGGCCGAATAGGCGATGCCGAGGCCGATGATCGCGGCCTGCAGCGCGGTCAGCGAAATGCCGAAATCGGGCAGCACGAAATAGATGTAGAACAGCTGCACGATGATCGGGATGCCGCGGATCACGTTGACGATCGCCTTGGCGGTCGCCGACAGCCAGCCGATCCCCGAGACGCGCATCAGCGCCCAGACGAGGCCGAGCGCGGTGGCGAGCGCCAGCGAGCCGAGCGTGACGAGCACGGTCAGCCAAAGGCCCTGCGCGAGGATCGGCAGGAATTCGCGCGCGTCGGCGAGGAAGGTTTGCATGCGCTCGCGTGCCCCTCTCATCGCGCGCTGCGAAACCCTAACCCATCGAGAGAGGGTCGGCGCGCAGCGCCGGGGCGAGGGGTGGCGGATGGCCGGTCTTGCGGCCGCATGTCCGGCGCGGCCCCCTCATCCGGCCGCTTCGCGGCCACCTTCTCCCGATGGGAGAAGGCGGGCGCCTTCACATCGTCAGTCGAGACCCCACTTGGCGAGGATCTTCTTCACCGTGCCGTCGCCCTGCAGCTTTTTCAGCGAGGCGTTGATCTTGCCGAGCAGCTCGGCATCGGCCTTGCGCACGCCGATGCCGACCGAACCGACGATCGTCGACTTGTAGTTGGCCGCCAGCTTCACCTCGGGAAACCGGCCGAGCTGCAGGTTGTAGGCGACGATCGGCTTGTCGGCGAAGCCGGCCTTGATGCGCCCCGCATTCACGTCGCGCATGATGTCGGGAATGGTGTCGTAGATCTTCACCTCCGAGAACACGCCGGCCTTCTGCAGCGGCGTGACATAGGCGGTGCCGACCTGCACCCCGACCGCCTCGCCCTTCAGATCCTCGAACGCCTTGTAGTCCTTGGCGTCGTTCTTGCCGACGAACAGGCCCTCGCCATAGGTGTAGACAGGCTCGGAGAAGTTGATCTGCTCGAGCCGCGGCGGCGTGATGTACATGGCGGCCGCGATGATGTCGATGCGGCTCGAGGTCAGGGAGCCGATCAGCGCCGAGAACTGCATCGGCTCGATCTGCACGTTGAAACCGGCGTCCTTGCCGATCGCGGTGATCAGATCGACCATGATGCCCTGGATCGTGTTGGTCGGCGTGTCGAGGAAGGTGAAGGGCACGCCGGTCGGCGTCGAACCGACCTTCAGCGTCTGCTGTGCGGCGGCCGGCGCGATCGACAGCGCGAGCGCCGTCGCGGCGGCGAAGAACGTCCTGCGGTTCATGAGCCCTCTCCCTGCTTCTGCGGCGCCCGGCGCCCGTTTTCACGCGGATGAAATCACTCCCGCGCCCCTTGCGCAAGCGCAATTTCATGTGCATGAAATGGCGTCATGGCTCCCGCCCTCGCCCGCAAAGCCGGCAAGAAGTCGCGCCGCGCTGCGCCGCAGCCCGTCGCCGAGGCGGCGGTCGGCGCGCGGGTCAGAGCCTTGCGTCGCGCCCGCGGCGTCAAGCTCGACGAGCTCGCCCGCCAGATGGGCGTGTCGATCGGCTATCTCAGCCAGATCGAACGCGGCCTGTCCTCGCCATCCCTGCGCGTTCTGGTGTCGTTGACGCAGACGCTCGGCGCGCCGATCGCCAGCCTGTTCTCTGCGCCCGCCAATGGCGAAGCCGAGGCGGTGGTCGTGCGTAAGGCCAGGCGCGGCCGGCTCGCGGTGTGGAAGTCGGGCGTGCGCAAGCAGCTGCTGACGCCGGACGGCGACAGCGCGCTGTCGATCTTTCTGGTCGAAATCGACAGGGGCGGCGAGACGGGCGAGGAGCTCTACGCCCATTCCGGCGAGGAGGCGGGGCTGGTGCTCGAGGGCGCCATGACCCTCACCGTCGAGGCGCAGACCTGGCGCCTCGGCGAGGGCGACAGCTTTCGCTTTCGCTCGACGCGCCCGCACCGCTTCGCCAACGCCGCCGAGGGCGTGACGCGCGTGCTGTGGGTCAATGTCGCGACTTAGTCTTCGCCGCCGATCGGCCTGACGCCATAGAGCCGATAGATCTCCGCCATCCGCTCCTCCTCCGTCCGGTCGGGAAAGATCGCGTAGCTCGGCGCGAGGATGCGGCTGATGCGCTGCGGCGTGAGGCGGATGACGTGACGGACCGGAAAGGACGGCCCCGCCATCGCGATCAGCTCGCGCCCGATCGCTTCGAACCCCGCCTCGTCGCGGCCGATGATCGTCGCCGCGCCGGCGACCTTCCAGCCCTTCTGGCGGAACACGTCGATGAAGCTCACGCAGACCTGTGGGTTGCCGCGGATGTTGGAGACGCTGCCGGGCGAGGCGATGTCGGCGATCAGGATCGCCTCCTCGCCCTGCGCGCAGAACACCTCCTTCGGCGACACGTTCGGCTGACCCGCCGCGTCGACGGTGGCGAGCCAGCACAGCACCGACCGGCGGATGTCCTGCCGGACCGCCTCCGTCAGCCGCGGCGGCGCGCTCATGTCGCCGAGCCCGCTGTCGTCCCCTGCCCGCGGCCCGGCGCCCAGACGCAGTCCGGCGTCGTCCACAGCCGCGGATCGCGGATCGCGGCGGCGAGCGCCTGCGCCTTGGCGTCGAGGAAGCGCCTGCCCTTTTCGGCGGTGGAGGAGCGCGGATCGCCCCAGGTGCCGGTGACCGGCGCGCGTTCGGAAAAGGACTGGAAGCGTGAAACGCCCTTCGGCAACACGATCGGATCGGGCCGCTGGCGCATCGCCTCGTCGAGATTGCCGGCGCGCACGATGTCGCCGGCGATCGCCATCATCAGCGAGGTTTCGCCCTCGCAGGCGTGCTTGGGCCCCGTATCGCTTTCCATGATCTTCGCCACCGGCTCTGCGGCGAGGAACCAGGGCGTCGTCGCGACGATCGGAAAGCCGAATTCGACGGCGAGTTCACGGCAGGCGACGGCGAGCGGATCGATGTTGCCGCCATGGCCGTTGACGATCATCAGCCGGCCGAAGCCGACGGCGCGCAGCGACCGCGCGACGCCGCGCAGCACGCCGCGGAACTCGTCGAAGTTCAGGCTGATCGTGCCGCCGAACGGCAGATGATGCTCGCTCATGCCGGTCCACATCCCCGGCAGGACGAGCGCCGGCGGCGCGCCGTCGAGCAGCCGCGCCGCGGCGACGGCGGTCGCATGCGCGCTCGCCGTGTCGGTGATCGTCGGCAGATGCGGCCCGTGCTGCTCCAGCGAGCCGACCGGCAGCAGCACGACGCTCGTCCTGTCCGCCGCGATCTCGCGGATCTGCGGCGCCGGCAGGCGTCCCCATTCGACTTCACGCATGGCGTTCACTCCATCTCACGTCGTCGGCCACGGCTTCTGCGCCGGACGGATCGCTTCCCACAGTTTGGCGACGCGCAGCACGCCGATGTCGTCGAAGCGCGGGCCGGCGATCTGCAACCCGATCGGCAGGCCGGCGCGCGTATAGCCCGCATTGACGGAGACCGCCGGCTGCTCCGACATGTTGAAGGCGACAGTATAGGCGATGTGCTCGAACGGCGCCTGCGGATCATGGTTCGGCGAGGCGAGCTCGGCCGGAAAGGCGGCGACCGGCGCCGTCGGCGAGATCAGATAGTCGAAGGGCGCAGAGGCCCTGAGCGCCGCATCGCGCATCGCACCGATCTGCGCGAAGCCGCGATAGACGCTCATGCCGTCATAGGACGTTCCGCGCTCGGCCCACTGCAGGATGTAGGGCAGCACCTTGGCGCGCCGCTCCGCCGGCCAGGCGCCGATGTCGGACCAGGCGCGGGCCCGCCAGAACCGGTCGAGGCCGTTGATCATCTCGCGCGTCAGGAACGGGCCGACAGGCTCGACGATCGCCCCTTCCGCCGCGAAGGCGCGCGCCGCCGCCTCGATCGCGGCGCGCGTCTCGCCATCGAGCGGCAGGCCGTAGCCGGGATCGAGCCACAGCCCGAGTTTGAGCCCCTTCGCCCGCGCCGGCGTGATGGCCCAGTCGAGATCGGTCGGCGGCAGGCTGATTGCATCGCGCGCGTCCGGCTTCGACAGCGCCGCCATCATCGCCGCCGCATCGTCGACCGTGCGCGTCATCGGCCCGGCGACGCGGCCGATGAAGGGCGGGTCGATCGGGATGCGGCCGAAGGACGGCTTCAACCCGACGACGCCACACCAGCCCGCCGGCAGGCGGATCGAGCCGCCGATGTCGGTGCCGACATGCAGCGGCCCGTAGCCGGCCGCCGCCGCAGCGCCCGCGCCGGAGGACGAGCCGCCCGGATTCTTCGCCGCGTCCCACGGATTGCGCGCCAGCTTGTGGAAGCTCGACAGGCCGGAGGACAGCATGCCGAGATCGGGCATCGTCGTCTTGGCGAGGATCACCGCGCCGGCTTCGCGCAGCCGCGCGGCCGGCGGCGCGTCGGCGGCGGCCGGCGTCAGCGCGCTCGCCGCGCAGCCGAGCGGCACGGCGACGCCCTCAGTCGCGATGTTCTCCTTGATGGTCGCGGCGACGCCGTCGAGCGGGCCGAGCGGCGCGCCGGCGCGCCAGCGCCGCTCGGACTGCGCCGCGGCGGCGAGCGCGGCGTCGGCGTCCAGCGCCCACAGCGCGCAGAGCTTCGGCTCGAGGCGCTCGATGCGCGTCAGCACGGCGCGCGTCGCCTCGACCGGCGAGGCGGCGCCGCTGGCGTAGACACGGGCGAGTTCGGCGACGCAGAGATCGGCGAGATCGGTCATGACATCCTCAGGCGAAGTGGCAGGCGGCGCGACCCCCATGATCGACCGCGGCGAGTTCGGGGCGTTCGACGCGACAACGCGCCTCGGCGCGCGGGCAGCGCGGCGCGAAGGCACAGCCCTCGCCCGCCTGCGCGGGAGTCGGCGGCGCGCCGCCGGCGTCGCCGCCGCGCCGGCGCCCCGCGCCTGGCCTCGGCACGGCGTCGACCAGCATGCGCGTATAGGGATGGCGCGGCTGATCGAAGACGCGCGCCGTCGCGCCCTCCTCGACGATGCGGCCGAGATACATCACCGCGACGCGATCGGCGATGGCGCGGATCACGCCGAGATCATGGCTGATGAACAGGTAGGCGAGGCCCATCTTCTCCTGCAGGTCCATCATCAGGTTGAGCACCTGCGCCTGGACCGAGACGTCGAGCGCCGAAACCGGCTCGTCCGCGACGATCAGCGCGGGATGCGTCACCAGCGCCCGGGCGATGGCGATGCGCTGGCGCTGGCCGCCGGAAAATTCGTGCGGATACTTGTCGAGCGCGCTCTCGCCGAGACCGACCGCCGCCAGCGCCTCCGCAACGCGGCGCCGGCGTTCCGTCGACGACGCCTCCGCCTCGAGCGAGGCGATCGGCTCGGCGACGATGCGCGCCACGGTGTGGCGCGGATCGAGCGAGCCGTAGGGATCCTGGAAGATCGCCTGAAAATGCCGGCGCAATTCGCGCAGCCGCGCCCGCTCGAGCGCGAACGGGTCTTTGCCGAGAATGCGCACCTTGCCGGCCTGGGGCTTTTCCAGCGCCATCACGGCGCGCGCCAGCGTGGACTTGCCGCAACCCGACTCCCCGACGACGCCGAGCGTCTCGCCCGCTTCGAGGCGGATGCTGACGCCATGCAACACCCGCAGCCGTCGCGCGGCCGAGAAGATCGAAGCGCGCGGCAGCATGTATTCACGCACGAGGTCATCGACGGCGAGGAGCGGCGGACTCACGGCGCGCCCTCGCCGAGCGGATGCAGACAGGCGGCAAGGTGCCCCGGCCGCTCCATGGCGCGCAGCGGCGGACGCGCTGTGCGACAATCCTCCGCAGCCCGCGGGCAGCGCGGCGCGAAGGCGCAGCCCGCGGGTCGATGCGCCGCGTCAGGCACGACGCCGGGAATGGCGGCGAGCCGCGGCCGCCGTCCGCCCGCGATCGCGTCGCCCCGTCCGCCGCCGGCGAGCGCGGCGTGCGGCGAGGCGGCGAGCAGCCCGGCCGTGTAGGGATGGCGGATCGCGGCGAACACGTCCTCGGTGCGCCCGCTCTCGACGATGCGGCCCGCATACATCACGGCGACGCGCCCGGCCATTTCGGAGACGACGCCGAGATCATGCGTGATCAGCATGAGCGCCATGCCCGTCTCGGCGACGAGCCCGGCGATGAGATCGAGAATCTGCGCCTGGATGGTGACGTCGAGCGCCGTGGTCGGCTCGTCGGCGATCAGGAGGTCGGGCCCGCAGGCCAGCGCCATGGCGATCATCACCCGCTGCCGCTGCCCGCCCGAGAGCTGGTGCGGATAGAGATCGGGCGAAAAGCGCGGCGCCGGCAGTCCGACCCGCTCGAGCAGATGCGCGATGCGCGCGCTCCGCTCGGCGGCGGTCAGCTCGAGATGCAGATCGAGCGTCTCGCCGATCTGCGCGCCGATGCGCCGCACCGGATTGAGCGCCGTCATCGGCTCCTGGAAGACCATGGCGATGCGCTTGCCGCGCAGGTCGCACATCGCCGCCTCGTCGAGGCCGCCGAGATCGCGCCCGTCGAACAGGATGCGCCCCCTGGCCTGCATGCGCTCGCCGAGCAGCCCCATCACAGCGAGCGCCGTCAACGACTTGCCCGAGCCGGATTCGCCGACCAGCGCAAAACTCTCGCCCCGGCCGATCGACAGACTGACCTGTTCGAGCAGGTCGAGATCGCCGCGCGCGTCGGCCAGCGTCACCGCCAGATCGTCGATGTCGAGCAGCGCCATGTTCAGCGCTCGCGCCGGATGCGCGGATCGAGCCAGTCGCGCAGACCGTCGCCGAGCAGGTTGAGGCCGAGCACGCACAGCGTGATCGCCAGCCCCGGAAAGATCGCCAGATAGGGGGCCTGATAGATGTAGGTCTGCGCGTCGTTCAGCATCTTGCCCCAGGACGGCGCCGGCGGCTGCACGCCGAGCCCGACATAGGACAGTCCCGCCTCCGCCACGATCGCCAGCGCGAACTGGATCGTCGCCTGCACGATCAGCACCGCCATCAGATTGGGCAGGATGTGGTCGATCGTGATGGCGAGGTCGCCGCGCCCGGCGCAGCGCGCCGCCAGCACATAGTCGCGCCGCCACAGGCTCATCGCCGAGCCGCGCGTCAGCCGCGCGAACACCGGAATGTTGAAGATGCCGATGGCGATCATCGCATTGATCGCGCCCGGCCCGGCGATCGCGGTGATGATCACCGCGCTGAGCAGCGCCGGAAAGGCGAAGGCGAGATCGGTGGAGCGCATGACGAGATTGTCGATCGCCCCGCCCCGCGCCGCCGCCAGCGCGCCGAGCGGCACGCCGAAGCCGGCGCCGACCGCCACCGCCACCAGCGCCACGCCGATCGAATTGCGCGCCCCGGCCATGATCATCGAGAACACGTCGCGGCCGAAGGCGTCGGTTCCCAGCAGATGCGCCGCGCTCGGCCCCTGCAGCTTCTTCAGGATGGCGATCGCCGTCGGCTCGTAGGGCGTCCAGACGAAGGACAGCGCCGCCATGGCGACGAAGACCAGCGTCAGCGCCCCGCCGACCGCAAAATTGCCGCTGCGCAGCCCGCGCCGCGCGGCCCGCGCCGCCGCGCTCATGCCGGCGCCCCCGTGCGCAGCCGCGGATCGATCGCCGCATAGACGAGATCGACGAGGAAGTTGACGAGGATCACGGTGAAGGCGAGCAGCGTCACCAGCCCCTCGACGACGATCAGATCGCGTTGCGCGATCGCCTGGAAGATCAGCCGCCCGAGCCCCGGCAGCGTGAACACGTTCTCGATGATGATCGTGCCGGCGAGCAGGAAGGAGAATTGCAGGCCGATGATGGTGACGACCGGGATCAGCGCGTTCGGCGCGGCGTGTCGCCACAGCGCCGCCGAGCGCGTCAGACCCTTCGCCCGCGCCGTGCGCACATAGTCCTCGCCGAGCGTCTCCAGCACCGCCGAGCGCGTCACCCGCGCCAGGATCGCCGCCTGCGGCAGGGCGAGCGCCAGCGCCGGCAGCAGCAGCGAGCGAAAGCCGGCCCAAATCCCCTTGTCCCATCCCGCGAAGCCAGAGGCCGGAAACCAGCCGAGCTTCACCGAGAAGAACAGAATGAACAGCAGGCCGAGCCAGAAATTCGGCACCGACACGCCGACCTGAGCCGCGCCCATCGTCATCACGTCGGCCGCGCGTCCGCGCCGCGCGGCGGCGAAGACGCCGACCGGAAGCGCGATCGCCGTCGACAGCGTGATCGCCATCAACGCCAGCGGCAGGCTGACGGCGAGCCGGTCGACGATCAGTTCGCGGACCGGTACGCCATAGGTGTAGCTGACGCCGAAATCGCCGAGGAAGAAGCGCCCGATCCAGGTCGCGTAGCGGGTCAGGATCGGCCGGTCGAGGCCGAGCTGGGCGCGCAGCGCGGCGAGCGTGTCCTCGCGCGCATTGACGCCGAGAATGAGCTGCGCCGGATCGCCGGGCAGAATCTCGAGCACGAAGAACACCAGCACGGACGCCGCAAGCGTCGTCACGAGCAGCGTCACGATCCGGCCGGCGAGCCAGGCGATCACTCTGTCGCTTTCCGTCCGACGCGACGGCGCGGAAGAGGTCCGCGCCTCGCCGATGCGCCCCTCAATCCGCCCACGACACCGCGGTCATGTCGTTCGCCGGGATCGGGATGTTCTCCCACAGGCCCTGCACCTTGGCGTTCCACACGCCGATCTTCGGCAGGAGGTAGAGGAAGACGTTGGGCTGATCCTCCGACAGCTTGCGCTGCATCTGCTGGGCGATCTGCACGCGCTTGCCGTGGTCGGTCTCTTCCGTATAGGCCTTGTAGAGCGGCTTGAAGTCGGCATTGGCGTAGTTGAAGTAGTACTTGTCGCGCGCATAGATCTCGATGTCGCGCGCTTCCGTGTGCGAGATGATGGTGGCGTCGAACTCCGAACGGCGGAACACCTGATCGAGCCATTGCGGGAACTCGACCGGCGCGAGTTTGGCGTTGACGCCGACCTGCTGGAGGAAAGCGGCGATCACCTCGCCGCCGCGCCGCGCATAGACCGGCGGCGGCAGATGGATGGTCATCTCGAAGCCCGGCTTGATCCCGGCCTCGGCGAGCAGCGCCTTGGCCTTGGCCGGATCGTAGGGATAGGCGTTGGCAAGATCGAGATAGCCAGGATCGGTCGGCGCGTAGTGCGAGCCGATCACCGTGCCGAAACCCGAATAGGTCGCCTCGAGCAGCGCCTTGCGATCGATCGCATGGGCGAGCGCCCGGCGCACGCGCGGATCGTCGAACGGCTTCTTGGCGTTGTTCAGGCCGAGGATCGTTTTGCCCTGCGTGAAGCCGATCTTCACCGCGAACTTCGGATTGGCCTTGAACTGCGCCACCGCCTCGGCCGCCTGGAAGCCGGGGAAGGCGTCGATGTCGCCGGCCATCATCGCCGCGGTGGCGGCGGAGGGATCGGAGATGAAGCGGAACGTCACCGCCGAGAGCTTGGCCGGCGCGCCCCAGTAGTCTGGATTGCGCGTCAGCTCGACGCGGTCGCCCTTCACCCAGGTCTTGAACTTGAACGGCCCGGTGCCGACCGGCGTCGTCTTGTTGTTGGCGGCCGAGGCCGGCGAGATCATCACCGCGTCGCCCCAGCCCATGTTGAACAGGAAGTTGGCGGCCGGATGCTTGAGCGTCACCACGGCCGTCGCCGGATCGGGGCACTCGGTCTTGTCGATCGGGGCGAAGATCGCCTTCTGCGCATTGGTCGAGTCGGGCGCCACCGCGCGCTCGTAGGAGAACTTCACCACCGAGCAGTCGAAGGCCGCGCCGTCGTGAAATTTCACGCCCGTCGCCAGCTTGAAGGTGTAGACCTTGCCGTCGGCCGACATCTCCCAGCTGCGGGCCAACGCCGGCTTGACCTCGCCCTGCGCATCGATGCGCACGAGGCCCTCGTAGATGTTGGCCCAGGTGACCTCGCGGATCGCCGAGGCGGCGCCGGCGGTCGGGTCGAGCCCCGGCGGCTCCAGCGTCATGCCGACCACCAGCGTGTCCTTGGCGGCGAAAGCCGGGCCTGCGAGCGCCAGAGCCAGTGCGGCCATCGCCGCCCCGTTCCGCCAGTTCCGAGCGCGCTGCTGAAGCCTCATCCCGTCCCTCCACCTGATGCCGGCCTGACGCCGCTGGCGGCAAGACTATTGCGGCCGCGCGTCCCCGTCACGGCCTTTCACGCCGGCGCTGGCCTGTGCAGATCCGCCGGCCGGGACTAGGATCGGCCGGCGAGGCGGCCGGGACATTCCGCGCCGCGAGGCGATGACGATGCGCGACGAACAGGTTCAGAACGCCATGTTCCTCGCCGCCTTCCTGCTGCTGATCGGCCTGCCGCCGCTGATCGCCGGCGTCGTCATGCTTGTCAGGCGTTTCGGCGCCCTTTGGCGCGGCGCGCTGGTCGAGGCGGAGATCGTGCGCTGGGAGATGCGGCGGCTCCCGGCCGCCGTCAAACGCGCGCCGACCAGCCTCGGCGAGCGCCGCGCCTCCACCGCCATCCCCCACTTCCGCCATGTCGACGCTGAGGGCCGCCCGCATCTGGCCGTGCTCGACCGCCAGTTGCACCGCGGTGAATGGCAGCGCTACCCGGTCGGCGCGCGCATGCCGGTGCGCATCGATCCGGCGCGGCCGCACATCGCCTTCGCGGCCGACGCGGCGTCGATGTGGGTGTTTCCCGGATTGCTGGTCTTCGCCGGCTTGCTGGCGACGCTGCTCGGACTTGGCGTCTTCTACGGATCATAGCCGCGCGGGTCGCGACCCGGCGGACGGGATGGTGAGCGCGCTGGGACTCGAACCCAGGACCTCCTGATTAAAAGTCAGATGCTCTACCGGCTGAGCTACGCGCTCCCGTCACGGGCGGGGCCTGCCTAGCCCCGCCCGCCCTGCGGGTCAATACGGGCCGATCCGCCGCCGCTCAGGCCAGCGCCTTGAGCGCGCCGCGGCCGGCGTAGCGCGCCTGCGGCCCGAGTTCCTCCTCGATGCGGATCAGCTGATTGTATTTGGCGAGCCGGTCCGAACGGGCGAGCGAGCCGGTCTTGATCTGCCCGCAATTGGTGGCGACGGCGAGATCGGCGATGGTCGCGTCCTCGGTCTCGCCCGAGCGGTGCGACATCACCGCCGTATAGCCGGCGCGCTGCGCCATGTCGACGGCGGCGAGCGTCTCGGTGAGCGAGCCGATCTGGTTGACCTTGACCAGGATCGAATTGGCGACGCCCATCTTCACGCCCTGCGACAGACGCGTGACGTTGGTGACGAACAGATCGTCGCCGACGAGCTGGCATTTGCCGCCGATGGCGTTGGTCAGCTCCTTCCAGCCCGACCAGTCGTCCTCGGCCATTCCGTCCTCGATCGTCGCGATCGGATAGGCGCCGACGAGTTTGGCGAGATAGGCGACCTGCTCGTCGATCGAGCGCGTCTTGCCCTCGCCTTCGTAGTGGTAGGCGCCGTTCCTGAAGAACTCGGTTGAGGCGCAGTCCAGCCCGAGCTGCACGTCCTGACCGGGCTTGAATCCCGCCGCCTCGATCGCCTTCATGCAGAAGTCGAGCGCCGCCTCGGCCGACGGCAGGTTCGGGGCGAAGCCGCCCTCGTCGCCGACATTGGTGTTGTGACCCGCCTTCTTCAGCGCGCTCTTCAGCGTGTGGAAGATTTCCGCGCCCCAGCGCACCGCCTCCTTGAGCGAGCCGGCGCCGGTCGGCAGCACCATGAACTCCTGGAAATCGATCGGATTGTCGGCATGCGCCCCGCCATTGACGATGTTCATCATCGGCACGGGCAGGACGCGCGCCGAGGCGCCGCCGACATAGCGCCAGAGCGGCAGGCCGGACGCCTCCGCCGCCGCCTTGGCCACCGCCAGCGACACGCCGAGAATGGCGTTGGCGCCGAGCCGCGCCTTGTTCGGCGTGCCGTCGAGGGCGATCATCGTCTCGTCGATCTTGGCCTGGTTCTCGGCGTCGAACCCGCCGATCGCCTCGAAAATCTCGCGATTGACGCTGTCGACGGCCTTCTGCACGCCCTTGCCGAGGAAGCGCGCCTTGTCGCCGTCGCGCAGCTCCACCGCCTCGTGCGCGCCGGTCGAGGCGCCGGAGGGCACGGCGGCACGGCCCATCGAGCCGTCCTCGAGCACGACGTCGACCTCGACGGTCGGATTGCCGCGGCTGTCGAGAATCTCGCGCGCGACGATGTCGATGATGGCGGTCATGGGCCCGGTGTTCCCTTTGCTGACGATGACGCGCCTTTTAGGCCGCAATCCCGCCCGCGGGAAGAGCGCGCGGAGTCGCGGGGAAATCTTCGCCGCGCGGCCCGCCATATGCAAACGCCCGGCTCGCGCCGGGCGTTCCTGACCGCGGGCGCCTGCCGCCCTGCTCTACTCCGCCGGCGCCGCCGCGGGACGGCCGGGGGCGGGTTGCGGCGTCTGCTTTTTCAGCTCGTCCTCGGCCCAGAGCGAATGGTTCTCCTTGGCCCAGTTCACGTCGACGCGGCCAGAGCCCATCGCGTCGAAGGCGCCCTCCATGCC
>JAEULW010000178.1 GCA_016793505.1 Methylobacteriaceae bacterium
GCTCGCCGGGTCGTCCGCCGCCAGCGCCGTCATGGCGGCGACGAGGGCGAGTTCGGCGAGCGCATGCGCGCCCGCTTCGTCCGCCGCGGCGGCGCCCGCCGTCGCCGCGTCGATCGACTCGTCGGCCTGCGCCAGCGCCCCGGACAGCGCTGCGCCGTCGCCGGCCTCGGCCGCCGACCGCGCCGCCACGGCGAGCCGCCTGAGTTCGACGAGCGCGTCGCCCTCCGCCGCCGGCAGGGCGCGCGCCTGCGCCCCCGCCTCGACATGGAAGCCGGTCGCCTGCAGCCCGTAGCGGATGACGTGCAGCGAGGTCGGCGTGTGACCGGTCTGCGCCAGATAGCGCAGCGCGTAGCGCCGGGCGCGGGCGAAATCCAGTTCCGTCAGCGCCCGCCAGAGAGCGTCGTAGAGCGCCGCGACGACCACCGGATGCAGATCGGCGAGCGCGGCGTCGTCATCGGCCAGCGCCCCGGCCTCGTAGTCGAACACGGCGAGGAAATCGCCGAGCATCTGGCCGATTTTTTCCAGATGGAAGGGATGCCCGTTCTCGACGAAGGCGCGATCGGCGAGCATCGCGCGCGAGATCGGGACCTGCGCCCGCGCCGCCGCGACGTCGCCGCCCCGCCACAGCGCCTCGACCAGCCGCCCGGCTTCATAGGCGTCATGCCCGAGCCCCAGCGCGAGGCGCCGCCAGGCGACCTCGAGCCCGGTTTCGCGGGCTTGCAGGAGCTGCGGCATGCGCGCCGCCAACAGCGCGGAAAATCCGCCGGGCGCAACCAGCGCGCGCACGCAGGCGTCGAGCGCGGCCGCATCGGCGGCCGCAGGCGTCTCGTCGGCGGACAAATCGGTTCTCCGTTGCGCGGCGCAGTCTAGCCGCGTCGTCGCGGCTTCGCGACAGTCGGAGAAACTGGAGCGGGCGAAGGGATTCGAACCCTCGACCCCAACCTTGGCAAGGTTGTGCTCTACCCCTGAGCTACACCCGCATCCGTGGGATCGACGCCAGCGGCGTCGACGCCGGCTCTATGCCGCAATCCGCCGGCGATTGCAAGGCGTCTTCAGCGCACGAGGCGGCGCGCGGGCGCGACGAAAAGGCCGGCGGGACTTTCGTCCGCGCCGGCCCGGTCGCTGCTCGATACGCACCCGTCGCGAAGCTCGACCCTGGGGGGCTGGGGGGCTGACGAAAACCAGAGTCTCGTCGCGTCGGGCTGTGCGGCGACTGGTGCGATCCTCGCCGCCCATCGGGGCGAAATGAGGGCGCTGCGGCGCCAAGACGCGGCGCGCGCTTGCCGCATGCCCATTGTCGCGCAAAGATGTGGTCGGGAGGCCGCATGAGCGAATTCGAACCGCCTGATCAGCTCCGGGTTCCGGCGCATGCGGAGCGCGCCGGCGCCGTCATCGAACCCTTTCCGCGCCCCGCCGCCGCGACGGTCTGCTTCGATCGCCGCGAACTGCAGGCGATTCTCAATCTCTACGGGCGCAAGGTCGCCGCTGGCGAATGGCGCGACTACGCCATCGATTTCACATCCGACAAGGCGGTGTTCTCGATCTTCCGCCGCGCCGCCGAGCAGCCGCTCTATCGCGTCGAGAAGAATCCGCGGCTGGCGCGCCGGCAAGGCGCCTATGCGGTGGTCGCGGCCGGCGGCGTCATCCTCAAGCGCGGCCACGACCTCGCCCGCGTTCTCGGCGTGCTCGACAAGCGTCTGAAACTCGTTTCGCACTGAGCGCGACGGCGAAAACGAAAACGGCCCCGGATTGCTCCGGGGCCTTTCGGTTTCCGTCCCGACGGCGAGGCGCTTATTCCTCGCGCGCCCCGGTCAGCGACAGGATCATCTGGAACATGTTGATGAAGTTCAGGTAGAGCGACAGGGCGCCCATCACCGACGACTTCGCCATCAGTTCCCTGTCCTGCGACAGGTAGTCGTAGTCCTGACGCAGGCGCTGCGTGTCCCACGCCGTCAGGCCGGCGAAGATGACGAGGCCGACGAGGCTGATCACCATCGCCATCGCGCCCGACTGGAAGAACAGGTTGATGAGGCTCGCCACCACGAGGCCGATCAGACCCATCACCAGGAAGGCGCCCATCGCCGACAGATTGCGCTTCGTCGTGTAGCCGTAGAGGCTGAGGCCGCCGAAGGCCACCGTCGTCACCAGCAGCGCCTGGACGATGCTGCCCGCCTTGAACACGAGGCCGATCGAGCCCATCGACAGGCCCATCGTCGCCGCGAAGGCCCAGAACGTGCCGAGCAGAGCGGTGTAGCTCATCCGCTCGAAGCGGAACGACAGCACCATCACGAAGGCGAGCGGGGCGAGCATGATCACCCAGCGCAGCGGCGAGGCGTAGAGCGCCTGCACCACCGGGCTCGTCTTGCCCATCATCACGATCGCCATGGCCACCAGCGCCGTGATGCCGAGGCCGAGCGTCATGTGGTTGTAGATGCCGAGCATGTAGGAGCGCAGCCCCTGATCATACTCGGCGGCGCTGGTCCTGGCGTAGCCGGCCGGCCGGTTCCAGGCCGTCGCATTGCGGTCGAAATCGGACATTTGGGCTCCCCTCTTCACACAACCGGGACAGGCGGACCGCAACCCGGTCGCCGCCCTCTTCTCGGACCTCAATATGGCGTCAACCCGCCTTGCCGACAAGTGAACGCGGCCGCGCAAAAGCCGCCGACGACGGTCCAACTCGCAAGAAAATCAACGGTTGAAATCACCTTTGAGGTCCGCTCAAAGGCTGCGCAGCCGTCGCGCCGGCGATTCGCCGAGCGTGCGCCAGGTGCCGATCAGGCCGAGCGCCACGGTCAACGCCAGCGCGCCGAGCGCGGCGACGAGCGCCCCCTGCCAGTCGTAGACGAAGTCGAGCCGCATCACCTTAGTGGCGATCGCCCAGCCCGCCGCCGAACCGGCGACGAGGCCGAACAGCGCCGTCGCCGCGCCGATCATGGCGTATTCCGCCAGATAGGCGGCGAGCAGCCGGCCGCGCGTCGCCCCGAGAGTCTTCAGCACCACGGCGTCGTAGACCCGCGCCCGCTGGCCCGCCGCCAGCGCCCCGGCCAGCACCAGAACCGAGGTCACGACGGCGAGCGAGGCGGCGCCGCGCACCGCGGTGGCCAGCTGGTCGACGATCTTGGCCGCCGCGTCCAGCGCGTCGCGCACCCGCACGCTGGTCACGGTCGGGAAGGCGGCGCCGATCTCGCGGATCAGCCGCATGTCGCGCGCCGCGTCGTCGCCCTGCGGGAAGGCGATCGTGGCGAGCTCGGTGTGCGGCGCGCCGGCGAAGGTGTTCGGCGAATAGACCAGCACGAAATTGATGCCGTAGCTGCGCCAGTCGACCTGCCGCAGATTGGCGATCCGCGCCGTGACGTTGCGGCCGAGCACGTTGACCGTCAGCCTGTCGCCGACGCCGACGCCGATGCCGTCGGCGATGCCTTTCTCGAGCGACAGCAGCGGCTCGCCGCGATGATCGGCCGCCCACCAGTCGCCGGCCACGACCTTCGAGCCGTCCGGCAGGCGGGCGGCGTAGGTGACGCCGCGATCGCCCTCCAGCGCCCAGGCGGCTTCCTCCTTCGCCTTGACCTCCTGCGCCGGCGTGTCGCCGACGCGCACGATGCGCCCGCGCATCATCGGCACGCGCTCGATCGTCGCCCCTTGCGCCTTCTCCTGCAGGAACTGCGTGAAGCGCGTCGCCTCCGAGGAGCGGATGTCGAGGAAGAAGAAACTCGGCGAGCGCCCGGCGAGGCCGCGCGAGAGCTGGCCCGAGATCTGCGATTCGATCACCGTCAGCGCCACCAGCAGCGCCAGCCCGAGCCCGAGCGACAGCACCACCGAGGGCGTCAGCGCCCCCGGCCGGTGGATGTTCGACAGGGCGAGACGCAGCCCGGCATGGGCCGGCCGCGGCGCCCGCCGCGCCGCCGCCATGACGCCGATCGCCACCAGCCGCAGCAGCGCGAAGGCGGCGATCGTGGCGCCGGCGTAGATCAGCGCCAGCCGCTTGTCCGAGGCGAAGGCGACGGCCGCCCCGATCAGCGCCGCGCCCGCCAGCGTCGTGGCGATCACGTAGCGCCGCCGCGGCCAGCGCCGGCCGGGATCGACCGCGTCGCGGAACAGCGCCGAGACCGGAATGTCGTGCACCCGCCCGAGCGGCGCCAGCGCGAAGGCGAGCGCGGTGAGCACGCCATACATCGCCCCGAGCGCCAGTTCGCGCGGATAGACCGCCGCGTCGAGCGGCACGGGAATGATCGCGCCGAACAGGCCGACGACGAGGAACGGAATCGCCGCGCCGAGCGCTAGGCCGATCAGCACGCCGACGAGGGCGATCAGCATCACCTGCGTCAGCGCCAGCGCGAACACGCGCCCGCCCGTCGCGCCGAGCGATTTGAGAGTGGCGAGCGAGGCGCGCTTGCGATCGACGAAGCCGGCCACCGCATTGGCGACGCCGACGCCCCCGACCACCAGCGAGGTCAGCCCGACCAGCGTCAGGAACTGGGTGAAGCGCGACACGTTGCGCTCGAATTGCGGCGACACGTTCGAGCGCGAACGCACCTCCCATCCCGCCTCGGGGAAGGCCTGCGCCGCCGCGGCGGCGAGCGCGGCGACCGCAGCCTCGCTCGCCCCCTGCCCGGCCTGCGGCAGCGAGACGCGATAGTGCCAGCGCGTCAGCGAGCCGGGCTGCACGAGCCCGGTCGCCCGCAGCGTCTCGATCGACATCAGCACGCGCGGGCCGAAGCCGACGCCGCCGGCGAGCTTGTCCGGCTCGCTGACCAGTTCGGCGGCGATCTCGACCTCGAGATCGCCGATCGTCAGCCGGTCGCCGGTCTTGACGTCGAGCCGGGCGAACAGCGCCGGATCGACCGCGACGCGCGGCGCGCCGCGCAGCGCCGCCTCGACGCTCATCGCCGGCGAAAAGGCGACCGCGCCGGCGCTCGGATAGGCGCCGTCCACCGCCTTCACGTCGATCAGCGCCGAGCGCCCGTCGCGCGTGCGCGCCATGGCGCGCTGCGTCGCGACCGTGGCGACGCGGCCGCGCTGCTCGAGGAAGGCGCGCTCCTGCGGCGCGATCTCGCGATGGATCAGCGAAAAGGCGATGTCGCCGCCCAGGATCACCCGGCCCTCGCGGGCGAGCCCGTCCATCAGCCCGCGCGACACCGAGCCGACGCCGACGATGGCGGCGACGCCGAGCGCGATGCAGGCGAGGAAGATGCCGAAACCGCTGAGCCCGCCGCGCAGATCGCGCAAGGCGAAGCGCAGCGCCAGCGGCAGCCGTCCGGCGGGCGGGGCGAGCGGCGCGGCGCCCTGTTCGACGACGGCGCTCACGCGACGGCCGCCGCGCGCGGGGCGGCCGGCGCCTCCTCGATGCGGCCCGAGCGCAGCCGGATGGTGCGGTCGCAGCGCGCCGCCAGCGTCGGATCATGCGTCACCAGCACCAGCGTCGAGCCGCGCTCGCGCTTCAGCGCGAACATCAGGTCGACGATCGAGGCGCCGGTGGACTCGTCGAGATTGCCGGTCGGCTCGTCGGCGACGAGGATGGCCGGATTGGGCGCCAGCGCCCGGGCGAGCGCCACGCGCTGCTGCTCGCCGCCCGAGAGCTGCGCCGGATAGTGCGACAGCCGCTCGCCGAGGCCGACGGCCGACAGTTCCGCCCGCGCCAGCGCGAAGGCGTCCGCCGCCCCGGCGAGCTCCAGCGGCACGGCGACGTTCTCCAGCGCCGTCATCGTCGGGATGAGGTGGAAGGACTGGAAGACGATGCCGATCCGCCGGCCGCGGAAGCGGGCGAGATCATCCTCGCTCATCGCCCCGAGATCCTGCCCCTCGACCGCGATCCGCCCGGAATCCGGCCGCTCCAGCCCGGCCATGGTCATCAGCAGGGTGGATTTGCCCGAGCCCGACGGGCCGACGAGGCCGATCGCCTCGCCCCGCCCGATGCTCGCCGTAATCCCCTTGAGGATGTGGACGCGCGCCGCGCCCGAGCCCAGACTGAGCTCGACCTGGTTCATTTCGATGGCGGGATGGGACATTGATGCCTTCGGATCGATGGTGCGGCGCGAACCGCAGATATGGGGCGGGACCTCGTTTCGTCCAAACCCGCCGCGCCGCTCTGGCGGGTCTGGCCGCGTTGCTGGCCGCCCGGCCCGCCGCCGCGGCGCGCGCTCTCAAACTCCTTTGTCTGGGCGACAGTTTGACGGCCGGTTACCTTTTGCCCGCCGGACAGGGCTTCGCCCCGGTTCTGGAGCGGGAATTGCGCAAACGCGGGCTCGCGGTGGAGGCGATCGACGCCGGCGTCTCCGGCGACACCGCCACGGCCGGGGCCGAACGGCTGGACTGGGCGCTGGGCGAGGGCGCCGACGTCGCCGTCGTCGAACTCGGCGCCAACGACATGTTTCGCGGGACCGATCCGGAGATCACCCGCCGGGCGCTGGATTCGATCCTGACCCGGCTGAAGGAGAAGCGCGTCCGGCCGATCCTCGCCGGGATGCGGGCGAGCCCCGGCCTCGGGGCCGACTATGTCGCGCGTTTCGACCGCATCTATCCCGAACTCGCCGAAAAGCACGGCGTGCCGCTCTACCCCTTCTTCCTCGAAGGCGTCGCCGGCGACCGCGCGCTCAATCTGCCCGACGGCATCCACCCGACGAAGGCCGGCGTCGAGCGCATCGTCGCCGGCATCCTGCCGCTGGTCGAGGCTGAACTGCGCGAGGCCGCCGCGGGCTGAACCGCGCGCCTGACGGGATCGATCATGACGTTCCGCCGCGCGCCGCGCAGCCATGCGCCGCGCTTGCGGGTCGCCCCGGCAGGCGATACGCCATCGACCGGATCGCGCGCCCCCGACGCGACGAGAAGGACGATTGCGCCATGGCCGCTGGAAAGCCCGCCCCGTTCGCCTGGGAAGACCCCTTCCTCCTCGACGATCAGCTCACCGACGACGAGCGGATGATCCGCGACGCCGCGCGCGCCTATGCGCAGGAAAAGCTGCTGCCGCGCGTCATCGACGCCTACATGAACGAGTCGACCGATCCTGCGATCTTCCGTGAGATGGGTGAGATGGGCCTGCTCGGCGTCACCATCCCGGCCGAATATGGCGGCGCCGGCGCCGGCTATGTCGCCTATGGCCTCGTCGCCCGCGAGGTCGAGCGCGTCGATTCCGGCTATCGCTCGATGATGAGCGTCCAGTCCTCGCTCGTCATGTATCCGATCCACGCCTACGGCTCAGAGGCGCAGCGCAAGAAGTACCTGCCGAAGCTGGCGAGCGGCGAATGGATCGGCTGTTTCGGCCTGACCGAGCCCGACGCCGGCTCCGATCCCGCCGGCATGAAGACGCGGGCGGTGAAGACGGCGAACGGCTATCGCCTCGTCGGCTCGAAGATGTGGATTTCCAACGCGCCGATCGCCGACGTCTTCGTCGTCTGGGCGAAGTCGGAGGCGCATGGCGGCGAGATCCGCGGCTTCGTGCTCGACAAGGGCATGAAGGGCCTCTCCGCGCCGAAGATCGGCGGCAAGCTTTCCTTGCGCGCCTCGGTCACCGGCGAGATCGTCATGGACAATGTCGAGGTCGGCGAGGACGCGCTGCTGCCGAACGTGTCGGGCCTCAAGGGCCCGTTCGGCTGCCTTAACCGCGCCCGTTACGGCATCTCGTGGGGCGCGATGGGCGCGGCCGAGGACTGCTTTCATCGCGCCCGGCAGTACACGCTCGACCGCAAGCAGTTCGGCCGGCCGCTCGCCAACACGCAACTCGTGCAGAAGAAGCTCGCCGACATGCTGACCGACATCTCGCTCGGCCTGCAGGGCTCGCTGCGCGTCGGCCGGCTGATGGACGAGGGCCGCTTCGCGCCCGAGATGATCTCGCTCGTCAAGCGCAACAATTGCGGCAAGGCGCTCGACATCGCCCGCGCCGCGCGCGACATGCATGGCGGCAACGGCATCCAGATCGAGTATCACGTCATGCGCCACGCCGCGAACCTCGAGACGGTCAACACCTACGAGGGCGCGCATGACGTGCACGCGCTGATCCTGGGGCGCGCCATCACCGGGTTGCAGGCGTTCTTCTGATGCGCGGCGGGGTCGCCTGCGCCGCTGTCTACGGCGTGGCGACCTTCGCCGCGGGCTTCGCCTGCGGCGCGCTGCGCGAGCTGGCCCTGATTCCAGCCTTCGGACCGCGCGGCGGCCATCTCGTCGAATTTCCGCTGATGATCGCCGCCGTGTTGCTGATCGCGCAGCGGCTCGTGCGCGGCCGGCACGCCACGTCGGCGCAATGGCTGGGCGTCGGCCTCGCCGGCGCGGCGCTGCTCGTCGCGATCGAGGCGGCCTTTGCCCTGTTCATCCTGAAACGCCCGCCCGAAGACTATGTCGCCGGCTTCGACGTGACGCGCGGCGCGCTGTTTCCCTACGGACTGGCGATCATGGCGATCGCGCCGACGCTGCTGGCGCGACGGGGCTGAACCTGGCGGCCTAGGACGCTGCGGCGCCGGGTTTCGCCGCCCCGCGCGCAAACAGCCGCGTCACCGCGATGTAGAACCACGGCACGAAATAGAGGCCGATCGTCGTCGCCGCGATCATCCCGCCGATGACGCCGATGCCGATCGCGTTCTGGCTGCCTGCGCCGGCGCCGCGCGCGACGGCGAGCGGCAGCACGCCGAGGATGAAGGCGAAGGAGGTCATCAGGATCGGCCTGAGCCTGAGCCGCGCCGCCTGCACCGCGGCGACGCCGACGCTCACCCCCTGATCGGCGCGCGCCTTGGCGAATTCGACGATCAGGATCGCGTTCTTGGCGGCGAGGCCGATCGTCGTCAGGATGCCGATCTGGAAATAGACGTCGTTGAGCTGGCCGAACAGCCATGCCGCCGCCAGCGCGCCGACAAGGCCGAGCGGCACCGCGAGCATCACCGAGAAGGGCACCGACCAGCTCTCGTAGAGCGCGGCGAGCGCCAGGAACACGACCAGCATCGAGAGGGCGTAGAGGATCGTCGTCTGCGCCCCCGCCTGCCGCTCCTGCAGCGACAGGCCGGTCCATTCGATCTGGAAGCCCGGCGGCAACTGTTTGGCCAGCTCCTCCATCTCCGTCATCGCCACGCCCGAGGAGACGCCCGGCGCCGCCGCGCCCTGGATGTTGCGCGCCGAAACGCCGTTGTAACGCTCGAGCCGCGGCGAGCCGTAGGTCCAGCGCGTCGAGGCCACCGCCGACAGCGGCGCCATCTCGCCGGCGGCGTTGCGCACATACCAGCGCTCGATGTCGGCGGGCTGCATGCGGTGTTGCGGCGCGGACTGCACATACACTTTCTTGACGCGGCCGCGATCGTCGAAGTCGTTGACATAGGCGCCGGCCCAGGCCGTGGTGATCGTCGCATTGATCGAGCCGAGCGCGAGGCCCAGCGCGCCGGCCTTGGCCTGATCGATGTCGATGCGGAATTGCGGCCCGTCCTCCTGCCCGTTCGGCCTGACGCCGGCGAGCTTCGGCGACTGCGCGGCGAGGCCGAGCAGCTGGTTGCGCGCCGCCATCAGGCCGTCATGGCCGGCGCCGCCCTGATCCTTCAGATAGAGATCGAAGCCGTTCGACTGGCCGAGGCCCGGCACGGAAGGCGGCGCCAGCGCGAAGATCATCGCGTCGCGCACCTGCGACAGGGCGCGCATCGCCCGCATCGCGATCGCCTGCGCCGACTGGTCCGGCCGCTTGCGCAGCTCCCAGTCCTTCAGTTTGATGAAGGCGAAGCCGACATTCTGCCCCGCCCCGCCGAAAGAGAAACCGGCGATCGAGAAGATCGACTCGACGTTCTCCTTGTCGGCGTCGAGATAGTGGTTCTCCATCTGCCCGATCGCCGCCAGCGTGCGCTCGGCGGTGGCGCCGGCGGGCAGCGCGACCTGCGTCAGCAGGATGCCCTGATCCTCCTCCGGCAGGAAGGCGGTCGGCAGCCGGACGAACAGATACGCCGCCGCCGCGATCACCGCGGCATAGGCGAGGAAGGCGATGAAAGGCCGCCGCGCCAGCCCCGCGACGGAGCGCACATAGCCGCGATTGGTCGCGTCGAAACCGCGGTTGAACAGGCCGAACGGGCCGCTCGTCTTGTGCGGCGTGTGCTTCAGCATCGTCGCCGCCAGCGCCGGCGTGAAGATCACCGCCACCACCACCGACAGCGCCATCGCCGCGACGATGGTGACCGAGAACTGCCGGTAGATGACGCCGACCGAACCGCCGAAGAACGCCATCGGCACGAACACCGCGGCGAGCACCGTGGCGATGCCGACCAGCGCGCCGGTGATCTCGCCCATCGATTTGCGCGTCGCCTCCTTCGCCGAAAGCCCTTCCTCGTTCATGATGCGCTCGACATTTTCGACGACGACGATCGCGTCGTCGACGAGCAGGCCGATCGCCAGCACCATGGCGAACATGGTGAGCGTGTTGATCGAATAGCCGAAGGCGGCGAGCACGCCGAACGTGCCGAGCAGCACGACCGGCACCGCCAGCGTCGGCACGATCGTCGCGCGGAAATTCTGCAGGAAGACGAACATCACGAGGAACACGAGGCCGACCGCCTCGAACAGCGTGTGGATCACCTTGGTGATGGACAGGCGCACGAAGGGCGTCGTGTCGTAGGGAAACACCGCCGACACGCCGGGCGGAAACGTCGCCGAGAGCTGCGCGATGCGCGCCCGCACCGCCGCCGCGGTGTCGAGCGCATTGGCGCCGGTCGCCAGACTCACCGCGATGCCGGCCGACGGCTTGCGGTTGAAACGGCTCGACGTCGCATAGCTCTCCGCGCCGATCTCCACCTTCGCCACGTCGCGCAGATACACCGAGGAGCCGTCGGCGAGGGTGCGCAGGAAGACGCCCTCGAACTGCGCCGGCGTGCGCAGCCGGCTCTGCGCGGTGATCGTGGCGTTGAGCTGCTGGCCGGGCACTGAGGGCAGCCCGCCGAGCTGGCCGGCGGAGACCTGCGTGTTCTGCGTCTGCAGCGCGCCCGTCACGTCATTGGTGGTCAGCCCGTATCGGTGCAGCCTGAACGGATCGAGCCAGATGCGCATCGCATATTGCGAACCGAACAGCTGCACCGAGCCGACGCCCGGCGTGCGCGCCAGCGGATCGAGCACGGTCGTGGCGACGAAGTCGGAAAGGTCCGTGGCGTCGCGCGAGCCGTCGTCGGAGACGAAGGCGATCACCATCAGAAAGCCGGTCGAGGCCTTGTCGACGCGCACGCCGAGCTGCTGCACGAGTTGCGGCAGCGTCGCGGCCGCCGCCTGCAGCTTGTTCTGCACCTGCACCTGCGCGATGTCGGGATTCGTGCCGCTGGCGAAGGTCAGCGTCGTCTGCGCCTGGCCGTTCGAATCGCTCGTCGAGGCCATGTAGACGAGCCCGTCGAGCCCCTGCATCGCCTGTTCGATCACCTGCGTGACCGAACCTTCGACCGTGTCGGCGGAGGCGCCGGGATAGCTCGCCGCGATCGTCACTGTCGGCGGCGCGATGGCCGGATATTGCTCGACCGGCAGGCGGAAGATCGCCAGCCCGCCGGCGAGCATGATCAGGATCGCCACGACCCAGGCGAAGATCGGCCGGTCGATGAAGAAATTGGCCATGCCGCGCGCCTCACTTCGCCGGAGCGGCGGAAGGAGACGCGCCGTCCGGCGGCGTGAACGGAACCGGCCTGACGACTGCGCCGGGCCGGATGCGATGGAAGCCGTCCATCACCAGCCGGTCGCCGGCGGCGAGGCCCTTCTCGACGATCCAGTCCGTCCCGACGGCGCGGCCGACCTCGAGACGGCGCGCCTCGATCCTGTCTCCCGCGCCGATCACCAGCGCCGTCGCCTGGCCGCGCGGATCGCGCGAGACGGCGCGCTGCGGGGCGAGAATCGCGTCGTGGCGCTCGCCGAACGTCGCATGGCCGCGCACGAACATGTTGGGCAACAGGATGCGGTCGGGATTCTGGAACGTGGCGCGCAGCGTCACCGTGCCGGTCCCCTGATTGACCGTCGCATCGGCGAAACGCAGCTGGCCCTGTTGCGCGAGGGCCTGGCCATTGTCGAGGATGATCTGCATGCTCACCCCGTCGGGGCGCAGTTTCAGCCGGCCTGTCTCGATCTCGGCGCGCGTCGCCAGCAGCGCCGAGGCCGATTGCGGCGAATCGACATGCACCGGATCGAGCGCCTGGATCGTGGCGAGCGCGGCGGCCTGATTGGCGGTGACCAGCGCGCCCTCGGTCAACGCGCTGACGCCGATCCGCCCGGAGATCGGCGCGCGCACCTTGGCGTGGCCGAGATTGATGTCGGCGGCCTCGAGCGCGGCGCGCGCCGCCGCCACGTCGGCGGCCGCCTGCTGGGCGGCGGCGATGGCCGTCTCGGTCTCCTGCGCGCTCGCCACAGCGCGGTTGGAGAGCGTCCTGTAGCGCTCGGCGCGCGCCTCCGCGGCGTCGCTGGCGGCCTGCGCGCGATCGAGCGCGGCCTGCGCCGAGGCCCGGGCGGCGCGATAGGAGGCGTCGGCGATGAGATAAAGAACGTCGCCTTCCTTCACCTCGCTGCCCTCGGCGAACAGGCGCTTCTCGATGATGCCGTTCACCTGCGGCCTG
>JAEULW010000249.1 GCA_016793505.1 Methylobacteriaceae bacterium
ATTGTCCGGGCAGACGCCGTAGCAATTGTCGCATTCGAAGCAGTTGCCGCAGGACAGGCACCGCCGCGCCTCGTAGAGGGCGTTGGTCTCGTCGAGCCCGGCGACCACCTCCTCGAAGGTCGATGTGCGGCGCGCGATCTCCAGCATCGGCCGCACCGTCTTCGGCGCCTCGCCGTAATACCAGTTGTTGAGCTTCTCCGGTCCGGCGAGTTCGTGCTTGGGCGGCGGGGCGTAGGTCGCCCCGCGCAGCCAGGCGTCGATGTGCCGCGCCGCCTTCTTGCCGTGGCCGACCGCCACCGTGACGGTGCGCTCGGACGGCGCCATGTCGCCGCCGGCGAAGACGCCGGGCGCCCCCGTCATCATGTTGGGGCCGACTTTCACGACGCCGTTCTCGATCTCGAGCCCGGGCAGGCCATCGAGCAGCGACAGATCGACGTCCTGACCCAGCGCCAGAATCACCGAATCCGCCTCCAGCGTCTCCAGTTCGCCGGTCGGCTGCGGAAAGCCCTTCTCGTCGAGCGCCATCTTCTCGACGGTGATGGCGCCGCTCTCGACATTCTTGATGGTCGAGAGCCACTTCATCATCACGCCTTCTTCGAGCGCCTCCTCGACCTCGAAGTCATGCGCCGGCATGCGGTCGCGGGTGCGGCGATAGACGATCACCGCCTCCTCCGCGCCGAGGCGCTTGGCGGTGCGGGCGACGTCGATCGCCGTGTTGCCGCCGCCATAGACGACGACTCTGCGGCCGAGCAGCGGCTTCTCCTCGCCCTCCATCGAGCGCAGCACCTGCACCGCGTCGAGCACCTTGGCCGCTTCGCCCGCCGGAATGTAGGCGCGCTTGGCGATATGCGCGCCGACCGCGAGGAAGGCCGCGTCGTAGCCGCCTTCCTTCATCGCTGCGGCGATGTCGTCCACCTTCGAATTGTAGTGGATGACGACGCCCATGTCGGTGATGCGCTTCACCTCGCCGTCGAGCACGTCGCGCGGCAGCCGGTATTTCGGAATGCCGAAGCGCATCATGCCGCCGGGCATCGGGCCCGCCTCGCGGATCGTCACGGCGTGGCCGAAGCGCCTGAGGTGATAGGCCGCCGAAAGGCCGGCGGGGCCGGCGCCGACGACCAGCACGCGCTTGCCGCTCTCCTGCGCCGGCGGCGCGAAGGCCCAGCCCCTCGCCAGCGCCTGATCGCCGAGGAAGCGCTCGACCGAATTGATGCCGACCGCCGTGTCGATCACCGCGCGATTGCAGGCGCTCTCGCAGGGGTGATAGCAGACGCGCCCCATCACCGCCGGCAGCGGATTGTTCTCGACCAGCGCGCGCCAGGCGTCCTCGTAGTGGCCCGCCTCGGCATGGGCGAGCCAGCCCTGGATGTCCTCGCCCGCCGGGCAGGCGTGGTTGCAGGGCGGCAGACGATGCACGTATTCCGGCCGCTCGTTGCGCCAGGAGCCGGTGTGATTGGCCTTCGACGTGCCGACGTCGAGCGTGATCGCAAAGGGGTGTTCCATCATGCGCTCCCGTCAGTCGTCGTCGCTCGAATCGACGAGGCCGTATTCCTCGATATTGGCGTCGCACATCGCCTGCAGCCGGGCGACGCGCGGATCCTCGACGCCGCCCTTGAACAGATGCGCGAAGCGCCGTTGCAGCTTCAGATATTCGACCACCGGCGTGCGCTTGCGGATCTTGCGCACGGCGGTCACCTTGCCGTGCTCGGCCTCGAAGATCGGATAGAAGCCGGTCTCCACCGCGAGCCGCGCGAGGCGGATCGTGTCGTGCGAGGCCGCGCCCCAGCCGAGCGGGCAGGGCACGTCGATCTGGATGTAGCGCGCGCCGCGGATCGACATCGCCTTCACGACCTTGCGCTCGAGATCGTGCAGATCGGCGACGGTGGCGGTGGCCACATACGGAATGCGGTGCGCCGCGGCGATGCGCGGCACCGACTTGCCGGTGCCAAACACGTTGCCCGGCTCCTCGCCGACGGCCGGCGTCGTCGCGGTGCGCGCCGCCGGCGGCGTCGCGGACGAACGCTGCACGCCGGTGTTCATGTAGCCTTCGTTATCATAGCAGATGTACAGCACGTCGTCGTTGCGCTCGAACATGCCGGACAGGCACTGGAAGCCGATGTCGGTGGTGCCGCCGTCGCCGCCCTGCGCGATGACGCGCACATTGCTGCGGCCCTTGACCCGCATCGCCGCGGCGACGCCCGTCGCCACCGCCGCGGCGTTGCCGAACAGCGAATGCAGCCACGGCAATTGCCACGAGGTTTCGGGATAGGGCGTGGTGAACACTTCGAGACAGCCCGTCGCATTCACCGCGATGAGATTGCCGCCGGTGGCGCGCATCGCCGCGTCGAGCGCGTAGCGCGCCCCGAGCGCCTCGCCGCAGCCCTGGCAGGCGCGATGGCCTGAGGTCAGCGCGTTGGAGCGGTCGAGCGAGGATTGCACCGCGCGATCTTCGGCGTCGACCAGTCGGTTGCCGACGGTATGCGTGCCCTTCTGGTAGAATTTCAGTTTCTGCGTTTCGCCCGGCGCGGCGCGAGAGGCCGGGCCGGGATGCTCGACGGCGCCGGCCGGCACGGCGGGCGTCACCGCATTGCGGTTCGCCGCTTCGTTGATCGAGGTCATGCGGGCCTCCCGTCTTGCCTGTCGTCCTGCATCGGCCGGCCGCCGGCGAGCTGTTTGAGAATATTCTCGGCCGTCGGGCCGGAGCGCCGGTTCTTGCCGGTGCGATGGATTTCCTTGCCGACGACGCGGTCGTTGAGATCGAGGAAATGCGGGCCTTCCCAGGGCTGCACCACCGCCTGTCGGAACAGGCGATGCAGCGAGGCGCGCGGGATCGGCCGCCCGCCGAGCCCGGCGATCGCCGAATGCAGCCGCGGCCCGCCGGGCAGGTTGCGCAGCGCGCCGTGGACATTTTCGGCGAGCGGCCCGCCGAAGCCGACCGCCAGACTCTTCTCGACGACGATCACGTCCTGCGCATTGGCCAGCGTGCGGCGCAGCGCCTCGAGCGGGAACGGCCGGTAGGAAATGATGGTGACGAGGCCGATCTTGAAACCGTCCTCGCGCATCTCGTCGATGACATCCTTGATCGTGCCGCAGACCGAACCCATCGCGACGACGAGAATCTCGGCGTCCTCGGCGCGGTAGGTGCGCAACAGGCCGCCGGAGTCGCGGCCGAAGCGATCCTTGAAGTCGCGCGCGAAATTCGGGATGTGCTTCAGCGCCAGCGTCTGCTTGTAATGGGCGAGATAGCGCACCTCGGTGAAGGCTTCCGGCCCGACCATCGCGCCGATCGAGGCCGGGTCCTTCGGGTCGAGCGATTGCACCGGCTCGTAGGGCGGCAGATAGGCGTCGACCGTCGACTGGTCGGGAATATCGACGCGCTCGACCGCATGCGTCAGGATGAATCCGTCGACGCACACCATCACCGGCATCGACAGTTCCTCGGCGAGGCGAAACGCCTGGATGTGCAGATCGACCGCCTCCTGATTGGTCTCGGCGAACAGCTGCAGCCAGCCCGCGTCGCGCATCGACATCGCGTCGGAATGATCGTTCCAGATGTTGATCGGCGCGCCGATGGCGCGGTTGCCGAGGGTCATGACGATCGGCAGGCCGAGGCCGGAGGCGTTGTAGACCGCCTCGGCCATGAACAGCAGCCCCTGCGAGGAGGTCGCGGTGTAGGCGCGCGCCCCGGCGGCCGAGGCGCCGATCGCCACCGACAGCGCGGCGAATTCGCTCTCGACGTTGATGTATTCGCAGTTCTTCAGCGTGCCGTCGCGCACCAGCTCGCCGACGCCCTCGACGATGTGCGTCTGCGGCGTGATGGGATAGGCGCAGATGACTTCCGGCCGGCAGAGGGCGATCGCCTCCGCCATCGCGCGCGAGCCTTCGATCTGTTTCAGCATGGGCCCGCTCTCCTCACAGAACCGCGGCGTGGTCGTCAGCGACGCCGGCGTCGATTTCCTGCTGCGTCACGTTGGCGTGCGCCTCCTTCGCGGCG
>JAEULW010000257.1 GCA_016793505.1 Methylobacteriaceae bacterium
ACACGTCGGCGGCGTGGGTCGACAGCGCGCCGAGCGAATGCTGCGAGGTGGCGGCGATCTTGCCGGCGAGTTCGTCGGCGTGGCGGGCGAGGCCTTCGGCCAGCGCGCGGTTGGCCTCGGCGATGCGGGCGGCGACGCCCTGATCATGGGCGTCGAGGGCGGAGATGGTCGCCTGGCTGGTCTCGGCGAGACGGGCGGCGAGGGCGCCGGTGCGCTGGTCGAGATCGCCGAGCGCGCCCTGCGCCGCCTCGACGACGCGGGTCGTGAATTCCTCGGTGCGCCGGCCGAGCGCGCCGATCGTGGCGTCGGCGACGCCGACGAGGCGCGTCTCGACGTCGGCGGCGTGGCGGGCGAGGGCGTCGAGCGTCGAGGCGTTGGTCTCGGCGAGACGGGCGGTCAGCGTCTCGGTCTGGCGGCCGAGCGCGCCGACGGTGGCGTCGCTGACGCCGATCAGACGCTCCTCGAGCGCCGCGGCGTGGCCGCTGAGCGCGGCGATCGTCGACTCGTTGGCGTCGGCGAGACGCCGCGTCATGTCGAGCGCGTGACGGGCGAGCGCGTCCGTGGTGGTTTCGGCGACGTCGCCGAGGCGGGTCGCCAGATCGCCGGTGTGGCGCGTCAGCGCGCCGACGGTGACGTCGGAGGTTTCGGCGAGGCGGGCGCCCAGCTCCTCGCTGTGGCGCGACAGGACGTCGACGACGCCGGCGCCGGCCGTGGCGAGACGTTCGGTCAACTCCTGCGCATGGCGCGTCAGGGCGCCGACCGTCGACTGCGAAACGCCGGCGAGGCGCGCCTCCAGGTCGGCGGCATGCGCCGAGAGCGCGCCGGTCGTCGCGTCGGACACGCCGGCAAGGCGGATCTGCATGTCCATGGCGTGCGCCGACAGCGCGCCGAGGGTCGCGGCGTTGGTTTCGGCGAGGCGGGCGGTGACCGTCTCGGTCTGCCGGCCGAGCGCGCCGACGGTGGCGTCGCTGACGCCGATCAGGCGCGACTCCAGCGTCGCGGCGTGATCGCTCAGGGCGGCGACGGTCGCGGCGTTGGCCTCGGCAAGGCGCTGCGCCATCTCCAGCGCATGCCGGTCGAGCGCGCCCGACGTCGCGGTCGCGACGCCGGACAGGCGCGACTCCAGCGTCGCGGCGTGATCGCTCAGGGCGGCGACGCTGGCGGCGTTCGCCTCGGCGAGGCGCTGCGTCATCTCGAGCGCATGCCGGTCGAGCGCGCCGGAGGTCGCGGTCGCGACGCCGGACAGACGCATCTCGACGTCGGCGGCGTGGGCGCCGAGCGCGCCGATGGTCGAGGCGCTGGCCTCGGCGACGCGGGCGGCCAGATCCTCGGCGTGGCGCGACAGCGCGCCGGTCGTGTCGGCGGCGACGGCGGCGATGCGCTGCTCGAGTTCGCCGGAATGGCTCGACAGGAGGCCGAGCGTGCGCTGGCTCGCGCCCTGGATGCGCTCGTCGAGATCGGCGAGGTGGCTGGAGAGCGCGGCGACGGTCGTCTCGCTGGCGCGGGCCAGCCGGTCGGAGAGTTCGCCGGTGTGGCGGCCGAGCGCGCCCACCGTGGCGTCGCTGACCCCGATGAGGCGCTGCTCCATGTTTTCAGCGTGGCGCGACAGCGCGCCGACCGTCGCCTCGCCTGCTTCGGCGAGGCGCGCGGCGAGGCCGCTCGACTCGCGCGTCAGCGCCTCGAACATGCCGCGGCTGGTCTCGGCGAGGCGCGCGCCGATCGACTCGGCGTGGCTGTCGAGCAGGCCGACGGTCGCCGCCGAGGCGGCGGCGAAGCGGGTGTCGAACTCGACCGAATGGCGCGCCAGCTGCTCCAGCGTGGCGACGCTGGCGGCCTGCAGACGGTCCTCGAGCGAGGCGCCGTGCGCGGCGAAGGCGGCGATCGCCGCATCGCTGGCGCCGGTCAGGCGCGTCGCGAGTTCGGCGACGCCGCCGTCCATGCGCTCGGCGAGCTGGGCGTGACGGTCGGCGAGGATGCGGTCGAGCGTCGAGGCGGCGGACTCGAAAGCCGACTCGGCGGCGCCGGCGCGTTCACCGATCAGTTCGGCGGCGCGGGCGGCGGTGGCGGCGAGCTTCTCCTCGAGCGCGCCGCCGCGCACGGTGACGGTCTCGTGCAGGCGATCGCTGGTCTCGGCGAGGCGCGCGGTCAGGCTCTCGCCGCGCGAGGCGATGGTGTCGGCGACGCGCAGGCCGGTTTCGTCGATGCGTTGCGAGACTTCCGCGCCGCGGGCGCCGAGATCGGCGACCAGGGTCTCGGTGGTCGAGCGCAAACGCGAATCGATCTCGGCGATGCTGTCGCCGAGCGCCTGCGTCGCCGAATCGCTGGCCGTGGTCAGGCGGTCGGTGACGTCCTTCGAGGTGACGGTCAGGCGCTGGACGATGTCGGCGCCGCGTTCGGCGATCTGGCCGATCATCTCCTCGCCGGTGCGGCCGAGGGCGAAGGTGATCTCCTCGCTCTTGGCGCCGAGCGATGAGGTGACGCGCTGGCCGGCCTCGCTGACGCGTTCGGCGATGCGCTCGCCGGCGGTCTCGAGCTCGCCGGCGAGGCCCTCGTGGACATTGGCGATGGCGGCGCGGACGCGGTCGGCGTTGACGACGATCGCCTCGCGCTCGTTGGCCAGTTCGTCGACCAGCGCGCGGATGCGCCGCTCATTGTCCGAATAGGTCCGCTCGAGGTTGGAAACCTCTGAACGCACCAGCATTTCGAGTTCGCTGGCGCGGGCGAGGGCGCGCTCGATGCCGTCGCCCATCGAGGCGACCTCGCGGCGGATCGCCTGCGACAGGGAGACGACCTGCTCGGTGGCCAGCGCCTCCGGATCGGCGAGGCGGGCGGCGTTGTCGGCGAGGGCGCGGGCGGTGAGCCGCATCTCCTGGGCGCGGCGGGCGAGCGCGGCGGTGACGAAAAAGAAGACGACCGGGGCCAGAGCGCCGACCAGCGTCAGCCAGGTGGTCGGCCGACGCAAGAAGGTCATGGTGTCGGCGGCGATCTGCCCGCCCCAGAACGACCAGACCGCGGCGGCGGCGAGCGCCAGCCAGACGAGCGTCGCCAGCGCGGCGACGACGAAGGGCGCGCCCGAGGCGCGCGGCGGGACGGCCCGGCGCGGGGCGGCGGCGCGGCGGTCGTCATTGGCGGGCTGGGCGGAGGGGGTGACGAGGGTCTGCGCCGGCTCGGCGGCCGGCGGCCGGTCGAACAGCGGATGCTCGCCGACGTCCGGCAGGCGCGGCTTTCCGGAAGCGGGGGCAGGATCAGGCAGTTGCGTCAGATTCAGCGCTTCCTCGATCGCCGACAGCGCCGCAGCCGCCGGATCCTGAGCCTTGTTCTGCTTGGCCATCAGACTCGCCTTCATCCAGACGCAAGAAGCAGCGCCAGAGCGATCCCCGGATCGCCGCCCGACGTCGGGGGCCTCTCCGACGTCATGCGCACACACTTCGTTAACCAAGCCAGTCTACAGGTCCGGGCTCCCGATTAAAACCTCGGGCCCCCGTCTTCCCCAAAACGTCGTTAACGCGGCGATGACCATGACGCGCCGGCCGGCGATTTCGCCCGTCCGCAGCAAGACTTCGTTGGCGATGTCCGGGCTAGACCGGGGGCCGAACAGCTCACAGGAAACTTCTGACCATGCCGCAGCGCAGTCTTTCGTCCGCCGCCTTCGCCGCCGCCCCGCCGGCCCACGGCCTGGCGGCGGGTCCGGCCGAGGCGCCGGCGATCGATTTCGCCCATCTCGCCCGCCAGTCGCTCGGCGACCAGTCGCTCGAGGTGGAGCTCCTGCAGCTGTTCGACCGGCAGGCGGCGCGCATCGTCGCCGAGATCGGCATGCCGGACCTCGCCGGCGGGGCGCGCAGCGAGCGGCTCGACCTCGCCCATACGCTGAAGGGCTCGGCCCGGGCGGTCGGGGCGTGGGATGTGGGCGAGGCCTGCGAGGCCTATGAGGCGGCGCTGAAGGCCGACGGGGCCGCCGCGACCGTGATCGAGGCGGCGGCGCGGCTGCGACGGGCGGTCGCCGCGGCGCGCGCCCTGATCGCCGAGACGACCGCGGGCTGAGACGGCAAGCCTACCCAAGCGCGGCGAATTCTTCTACAGAGCGGCCGGCGGCGACCCCGTCGGCCGCCGCCGTTTCACGCCGCGCCCGGAGACCGCCTGATGCCGAAGATCACCTTCATCGACCATGCCGGCCAGGCGCGCACCGTCGAGGCGCAGGTCGGCGCGACGGTGATGGAGACGGCGCTGCGCCATGCCGTGCCCGGAATCGACGCAGAATGCGGCGGCGCCTGTTCCTGCGCCACCTGCCACGTCTATGTCGACGAGGCCTGGCGGGCGGCGGTCGGCCCGGCCTCGGCGATGGAGGAGGACATGCTCGATTTCGCCCGCGACGTGCGGCCGAACTCGCGCCTGTCCTGCCAGATCAAGGTCAGCGAGGCGCTGGACGGGCTGACGGTGACCACGCCCGAGCGCCAGGGCTGACCGCGCCAGCGTGACCAAGTCGCTTTCGCGGCGGCCCGGCATGGCCTAGAGAGCCGCCGCGCGACCCCTTTCCACCCCGCGCCCCGGACCCGACTGCGCATGAGCCCGAACCAGGACACGCCCATCGTCACCGACGTCGTCATCGTGGGAGCGGGGCCGGTCGGCCTGTTCGCGGTGTTCGAACTCGGCCTGCTCGACATCAAGGCGCATCTCGTCGACATCCTCGACCGGCCGGGCGGCCAGTGCACCGAGCTCTATCCGGAAAAGCCGATCTACGACATTCCCGGCTTTCCGGTGATCACCGGCCAGGGGCTGGTCGACAATCTGATGAAGCAGATCGAGCCGTTCGGGCCGAAATTCCATCTCGGCGAGATGATCACCGAGGTGACGGCGACGGGCGCGGCCGACAAGCCGCGCTTTCGCGTCGTCACCGACGGCGGCGTGACGTTCGACTGCGCCTGCGTGCTGATCGCGGCGGGCGGCGGCTCGTTCCAGCCGAAGAAACCGCCGGTCGACGGCATCGAGGCCTATGAAGGCAAGTCGGTGTTCTACGCCGTGCGCAAGAAGGAGATCTTCCGCGGCAAGAAGGCGCTGATCGTCGGCGGCGGCGATTCGGCGCTGGACTGGACGCTCAACCTGCATCCGATCGCCGAGCGCATCACGCTCTTGCACCGGCGCGACGATTTCCGCGCCGCGCCGCATTCGGTGAAGGCGATGCGCGAACTCGTCGCCAGCGGCAGGATGGACCTGCGCATCGGCCAGCTCGCCGCGCTGCACGGCGCCGACGGCCGGCTCGAGGGCGTCGACATCAAGGGCGGCGACGGCGCGATCTCGCGCGTCGACGCCAACATGATGCTGCCCTTCTTCGGCCTGACGATGAAGCTCGGGCCGATCGCCGACTGGGGGCTGAATCTCAACGAAAATCTCGTGCCGGTCGACACCGAGAAGTTCGAGACCAGCACGCCGGGAATCTTCGCCGTCGGCGACATCAACACCTATCCGGGCAAGCTGAAGCTGATCCTGTCCGGCTTCCACGAGGCGGCGCTGGCGGCGCAGAAGGCGCATCGCTACGTCTATCCGGACAAG
>JAEULW010000271.1 GCA_016793505.1 Methylobacteriaceae bacterium
CCGGCCGCCGCGCCCGCCGACGAGTCGGCGCGGCCCGCCGCGGCGCCGGCCCCGCGGCGGCCTCCGCCCGTCGCCCGGGGCTGCCGCGCCTCGCTCGGGGCGAGCGGCGCCGCCGCCGAATTCACCCCCTCGCAGGCCGTCGCCGCCGGCTGGTGCCTGCTCAACGCCGGCCGCCCGGCCGAGGCCGGAATCGCCTTCGACCGTGCGCTCGGCGCGCCGGGCCGCGTCGGCGCCGACGCCGCCTACGGCAAATCGCTGGCGCTGCTTCAGGCCAACGATCCGAAGGTCGCCGCCGCCGTCGCCAGCCAGGCGCCGCTCTCCGCGCAGCGCCGCGGCGAGATCGGCGTCATGGCGCTCGAGCAGCGCGTCTACGACGCCTACAACAAGAGCGACTATGTCGGCGCGCTCGGCCTGTTGCGCCAGCGCGGCGGCTTCGCCGTGGAGTCGCGCGATCTGACGCTGATCCGCGCCTGGTCGCTGTATCAGCTCGGCAAGATCGACGACGCCGAGCGTCTGTTCCGCACGCTGGACGCGCAGATGTCGACGAAGGAGACGCGCTCCGGCCTGTCCGCCATCGAGACCAAACGCCAGAGGATGTTCTGACCGCCCCCGCGGTCGTCACGGATATTGTCGCCATGCGCAACGTCATTTTCACGAGCCTCCTTTGCGCCGGCCTTCTGGCCGGCTGTTCCGCCCGCATCGTCGAGAGCGAGAATTCCGTCGCCGGCGGCGCCTTCAATCCGGGCCTGTGGCGCACGCTGAACGCGCGCGTCTCGCCCGACGTGCAGTCCAATCGCGACGCGCCCGTCGCGGCGCTGCCGCCGGAGGCGGGCCGTCTCGTGCAGGTGCGCGCCCGCCGCTACGCCAACGGCCTGCGTCAGGAGATCGTCCACGCCGCCGACCCGGCCGCGCGCGGCGAGAATCTCGTCGAGGTGACGATGCGCCACGAGCCGGAGGGCGAGCGCTACGAGAATCTCGTGACCATGCCCGGCGCCAGCGACGCCGACATCCGCGCCGAGCTCGACCAACGCTTCCCCGGCGTGAAGATGGAGATCCAGTCCTACGTGCTGCGCAACGCCTACGGTCCCTATGGTCTGGCGGCGGGCCGCCAGGCGGGCGGCGCCAACTGCGTCTATCTCTGGCAGACGATCGACGATCTCGCCGAGCCGATGCGCGCCCGCCACATCACCATCCAGCCGACCGAGACGGCGCTGCGCGTCCGGCTGTGCAAGCAGGGCGCGAGCCTGCGCCAGCTCGCCCAGATCGCCAGCGCGGTGACGATCGACCCGTCCGGCGATCCGATCGCCATGCCGGTCGGCGCCGCGCCGTTGGCGGGCGAGGCCGACGCGTTGACCGCCGCCGCCGACGAGGCGCCGACGCCGCGCGCCGGCGCGACGCGCTTTGCCGGCTACCGCCTGCCGCCGGGCCGCGACCGGCTCGCGCCGCCGACCGAAACGCGCCTCGCCGCCGCGCCGGCGCCGCGAAAGAAACTCGCCCGCCGCGCCCGCCCCGCCGCTGTCGCGCAAGACGAGACGCCGGCCTACCGGCCGGTCTATGGCGGCGCCGCGCCGGCGGGTTATCCCGCCGGCCATCCCGGCTTTGCTGTACCGGCCACGCCCTCGGCCCCGATCGCCGCGCCTGCGCCGGCGACGACAGGCGCGAGCCTCGCCCTGCCGCCGCAGGCGCTGCGCGGACCGGGCCGCGCAGCCCCGCGCTGACCGCGCTTCCCGCGCGCCGTCCTTTCCCCTATGACGCTGGCGCGGCGCTCGGGCCGCGCGGAGGCGACATGGTCGATACGGTTCCTGACGCGCTGGCGGCCTTCGCGCGCGGCGAGATCGTCGTCGTCACCGACGACGCCGACCGCGAGGGCGAGGGCGATCTCATCGTCGCCGCCCAGCTCTGCACGCCCGAGAAGATGGCCTTCATCGTCCGCCACACCTCGGGCATCGTCTGCACGCCGATCACCGGCGACCACGCCCGCCGCCTGCGCCTCGATCCGATGGTCGCCCACAACGACTCGGCGCACACCACCGCCTTCACCGTGTCGATCGACTACAAGCCCGGCATGACCACCGGCATCTCGGCCGACGAGCGCACCGCGACCTGCCGCGCCCTCGCCAACCCCAACGCCGGCGCCTCGGACTTCGCCCGCCCCGGCCACATCTTTCCGCTGATCGCCCGCGACGGCGGCGTGCTGATGCGCTCGGGCCATACCGAGGCGGCCGTCGATCTTTGTCGGCTCGCCGGCCTGCCGCCGGTCGCCGTCATCTGCGAACTCGTCAACGACGACGGCACGGTGACGAAGGGCCGCCAGGTGGCCGATTTCGCCGCCCGGCACGGCCTGCGCCACGTCACCATCGCCGATCTCATCGCCTGGCGTCAGGCGCGCGAGAAGCTGGTCGAGCGCGTCGGCCAGTTCACCTGCGACAGCCCGGTCGGGACGCTCGCCGGCTTCGCCTACCGCTCGCCCTTCGATCCGGTGCAGCACGTCGCCTTCGTCTACGGCGCGATCGGCGAGGGCCGCGACGTGCTGGTGCGCTTCCAGAAGCCGAACCTGATGCAGGACGTCTTCTATGGCTCGCGCGGCGCCAATGCGGCGCTGGAGCGCTTCCGCGCCGAGGGGCGCGGCGTGCTGGTCGTGCTGCGCGACGGCGCCGCCGGCGTGCCGGTCGAGCCGATCGAGCCGGGATCGAGCGAGGAATCGCGCACCCGGCTGTGGCGCGAGGTCGGCGTCGGCGCGCAAATCCTGCGCGATCTCGGCGTCACCTCGATCCGCAATCTGTCGTCGACGCCGCGCGAATATGTCGGCGTCGAGGGTTTTGGCGTCGAACTGCTCGGCCATGTGCCGCTGAACGGCTGAACGCCTCAGCGCGGCGGACAATCGGTCAAGCTGGCCTTGCCGCAGCGCGCCATCGCGATCGTTTCATTCGCCTCGCGCACGGCGCGCGAAATTTCCGCCTCGAGGCAGGCGCGATAGGCGAACACCGTCGCGACGAATCGCGCCGCATCTTCTTCGCAGGCCTTGCGCGCCGCGTTCGACAGCGGCGCGTCGCGCCGGCGCGCGCAATCGGGTCGCGACGGGGCGACGCACAGCGCAAAGCCGCTTCCCTGCGCCTCGGCCCGCGCCGGCCCGGCGAGCCAGGCAGGCGCGCCGGCGGCGCGCGGCGGCGTGAACACGCTGGTCTGCGCCAGAACCTGCGCGCCCGGCGCGATCGACACCGCGAGCGCGAGCGCCGCCGCCTTCACGGCTTCAGCGCGTTCTGGCGCATGGCGAAGAAATCGCGCGCATTGAGATGGCCGATCTCGGCCAGAATGTCGGCGACCGCGTCGATCGCCCGGTCGATCTCGGCCTCTGCATGCGCGCTGGTGATGAAGAAGCGCAGCCGCGCCGACTTTTCCGGCACGCCCGGCGGCAGGATCGGAAAGGCGCAGATCCCCGCCTCCTGCAGGCGCTGCGCCAGCACCACCGTGCGCACCGTCTCGCCGACGATCAGCGGAATGACGCCATGGCCATGGGCCGAGCCGACGTCGAGCCCGCGCGCCTTGGCGCGCTCGAAGAAGCGGCGGCTGTTGGCCTGCTGGCGGGCCACGCGCTCGGGCTCGCGCAGCATCAGTTCGAGCGCCTTGGTCGAGGCGGCGGCGATCGGCGCCGGCATGCCGACGCTGTAGACGAAGCCCGGCGCGCTGTATTTCAGCAGGTCGACCAGCGCCTGCGCGCCGGCGACATAGCCGCCACAGCCGACCAGCGACTTCGACAAGGTGCCGAACCAGATGTCGACGCGCCTCGGATCGACGCCCTGATGTTCGTGGACGCCGAGGCCGCGCGCCCCGAGCACGCCGAGCCCGTGCGCGTCGTCGATCATCAGCCAGCAGCCGTGCCGCTCCTTGATCTCGACGAGGCGCGCAAGGTCGGGCCCGTCGCCATCCATCGAGAACAGGCCTTCGGTGGCGATCAGCACGCGCTCGAAGCGCTTGCGCTCCGCGCCGAGCAGCGCGTCGAGCGCCTCGAGATCATTGTGCGGGAAGGTGCGGCGCGCCGCGCCCGACAGCTTCGCTC
This sequence comes from Methylobacteriaceae bacterium, assembly GCA_016793505.1. GTDB lineage: Bacteria > Pseudomonadota > Alphaproteobacteria > Rhizobiales > Beijerinckiaceae. Next base: position 4,058 of record JAEULW010000271.1, read on the forward strand.
CCATCGTCACGCAATTGTGGATCAGCGCGTCGACGACCACGAGATCCTTCGGCCCGACCAGCGAGGCGACGGTCGACACGCCGCCGGCATGGCCGGAATTGAAGACGACGCAATCCTGCGCCTCGTAGACCGAGGCGAGCCCGCGCTCGAGCGCGCGATGCACGGAGCGCTCGCCCGAGCTGATGCGCGCCGCCGACACCGAGGTGCCGAAATCGCGCATCGCTTGTTCGGCGGCGGCGACGACTTCAGGATGGCCGTTGAGGCCGATATAGTCGTAGGAGGCGAAGTTGAGCAGCGGCCGGCCGTCGATCACGGTATGCGCGCCGGCCCGCGTCTCGTGCAACTGGTAATAGGGCGCGACGAGGCCGGCGAGTTCGGCGAACTGGCGCTGGAAGGCGATCTGCTTGTACTGAGGCAGCGACTCGAAATCCGGGTCGCTGGCGCGCGTCGCCGGCTGCGCCGCGACGCGCGTCGCGTTCGGCGCGTCGCGCATCAGCGTCAGGATGGAGGCGAGGTCCACCTTTCCGCCTTCGCCGCTCATCGGCTCACTCTCCGCGCTTCGCCTCGGCCAGCGCGCGCTGCACCGCCTGCTTCTCCTGCGCCGTGACCTGGCCGGAACCATGGCGCTCCGCCATGACCGCCAGCAGCGTCCCCGGCGCGTCCGACGCGCCCGCCGCCGCGTCCGCCTCGCCCGCCCCGCGCAGCGCGGCGACCACCATGCCGGCAAGTTCGCCGAGCTTGCGGTCGCCCGCGCCCATCAGCGGGATTTCGGCGCCGGTCAGCTGCTCGACCGACATCTGCAATTCGAGCGCCATCAGCGAATCGAGGCCGAGCTCGCCGAGCGGCCGCGTCACGTCGATCGACTCCTCCGGCACGCGCAGGATGTGGGCGAGTTCGCGCCTGAGCGCGGCGAGCGCCAGCGGGCGCGCCTCCTCGTCGCTCTTGCCCTCGATCAGCGCGACGAGGTCGCCGGCGCCGTCGCGGCCCTCTTCGGCGCGCGCCAGGCCCAGATCGGCGAGCGAGGGGCCGCGCATCAGCTTCATCTTTTCGGCCGCCGCGCTCGGCGCGATCTGCGCATAGACCTGGATCGGCGCTGCCGCCGGGCCGAGCGCCAGCAGCCTTCCGAGATGGGCCAGCGCCTCGCCGGCGGCGAGCGGCGCGACGCCGGTCGTGCGGCGCAGGCGCTGCGCCAGCTTGCGGTCGCGCGCCAGCATGCCGGCGTCGCCGATCGCGCCCCAGCCGACCGCCAATCCCGGCTTGCCCGCCGCGCGGCGCTGCGCCGCA
>JAEULW010000313.1 GCA_016793505.1 Methylobacteriaceae bacterium
GTCTTGCGGCGGGCGACCGGTTCGGGCTGATCCGCTTCGGCTCGCGCGTCGACGTCTACATGCCGGAAGGGGCGCGCGTGCTGGTGGGCCTCGGCGCCCGCGCCATCGCCGGCGAGACGGCGATCGCCGACATGCGCGGCGGCGAGCCGAGGCTGACGTTCAAACAGGCCTGACGTTCGCCGATGGCGTTTCGACGTAGCGAGGAGCGGACAGGGCGGCGATGGCGCGGAACAAGACGCAACCCACCGGGGCCGACGTCGCGACGTTCCTCGACGCCGTCGAGCCGCCGCAGCGGCGCGCGGACGCCCGCCAACTCGACGCGCTGCTGCGTCGGCTGACCGGCGAGACGCCGAGGCTGTGGGGCCCGAGCATCGTCGGCTATGGCGAACGCGCCTATCGCACCGCGGCGGGACGGTCGGACCGCACGCCGCGCATCGCCTTCAGTCCGCGCAAGCCGGCGCTCGCGCTCTATGTCGCCGAGACCTTTCCCGAACGCGAGACGCTGCTGGCGCGGCTCGGCCGGCACCGGGCGGGAAAGGCCTGCCTGCATCTCGCACCGCTCGCCCAACTCGACATGGCGGTTCTGGAGGCGCTGATCGCAGCTTCGCTCGCCTGTCGCGATGGCGCCGGCGCGGCGCTTGCCCCGCCGCCCGGCGGCGCCTAAGGTCGCCGCCTCATGAACGAGGCGCGTCCTGCCCAGCACAAGGGTCCGCCGGCCGCCCAGCCGTCCGAGCGACGGCGGCTGATGCCGCGCATTCCGTTGCGCTTCCTCATCCCCAATCTGATCACGCTGATCGGCCTGTGCGCCGGGCTGACGGCGATCCGCTACGCCATCGAGGGGCGTTACGAGGCCTCGGTCATCGCCATCGTCGTCGCCGCCGTGCTGGACGGGCTCGACGGACGTCTGGCGCGGGCGCTGAAGAGCACCTCGAAATTCGGCGCCGAACTCGATTCCCTCGCAGACTTCCTCGATTTCGGCGTCGCTCCGGCGCTGCTCCTCTACATGTGGCTGCTGCACCAGATCAAAGGCTTCGGCTGGGTGGCGGCGATGCTGTTCGCGATCGCCGCGGCGCTCAGGCTCGCCCGCTTCAACGTCATGATCGAGGAGGACAAGCCGGCCTGGGCCGGGCAGTTCTTCACCGGCATGCCGGCCCCGGCGGGGGCGCTGGTCGGGCTGCTGCCGGTCTATCTGCATCTGCTCGGCGTGCCGGTCGACCGCGCCTTCGCGCCCTTCGAGATCGCCTATGTGCTGCTCATCGCCTTCCTGATGGTCAGCCGCATCCCGCATTTCTCCGGCAAGCAGATCGGCCGCGTGCCGCGCGAATATCTCCTGATCGTGCTGTTCGGCGTGGCGCTGACGCTGATGCTGATCTTCGCCTATCCGATCGAGATGCTGCTCGCCATCACGCTCGCCTATCTGGCGCTGATCCCGTTCTCGGTGCGGCGCTACGCGGCGCTCGCCAGGGCAGAGGCGGCGAACAAGGCGGCCCATCCGCATTAGGCGGCCGTCGGCCGACCCTTTGTCGCGCGCCAGTTCACAAGCGCAGCGTTCTCGACTAGGGTCCGCCGCCGCCGAGGGCCGCGCCCCCCGCGCCTGCAAGGACCACGAGGCCCGATGTCGAAAGAAGAATTGCTGGAATTTCCCGGGACGGTCGTCGAACTGCTCCCGAATGCGACGTTCCGCGTCAAGCTCGAGAACGACCACGAGATCATCGCCCACACCGCCGGCAAGATGCGCAAGAACCGCATCCGCGTGCTGACGGGCGACAAGGTGCTGGTCGAAATGACGCCCTACGATCTGACCAAGGGTCGCATCACTTACCGCTTCAAGTGAGGCAGGGCAGGGCGCGGTGACCGCGATCTCCCCGACGACCGACGCCGCTTCCGCCGATCCCGCCGCCAAGGCGCCGGGCTGGCGGCCGCGCCTGGTGCTCGCCTCGGCCTCGCCGCGCCGCGTGGCGCTGTTGCAGCAGATCGGCGTCGAGCCGGACGAGCTCTTGCCGGCCGATCTCGACGAAACGCCGCTGAGGGGCGAATTGCCGCGCACGCTCGCCGCGCGCCTCGCCGACGACAAGGCGCGCGCCGCCGCCGCCGTCGCGGCGCGGCGGCCGGACCTCGCCGGCGCCTACGTGCTCGCCGCCGACACGGTGGTCGCCGTGGGCCGGCGCATCCTGCCCAAATGCGAGGTGTCGGACGAAGCGGCGGCCTGTCTGCGGCTGCTCTCCGGGCGGGCCCATCGCGTCTACACCGGCGTGACGCTGGCGACGCCGAAGGGCGGGCTGCGCCGCCGTCTGGTCGAGACGCGGGTGCGGTTCAAACGGCTCTCGACGCCGGAGATCGAATCCTACATCGCCTCGCTCGAATGGCGGGGCAAGGCCGGGGGTTACGCCATTCAGGGCCTCGCCGGCGCTTTCGCCGTCAAGATCGTCGGCTCCTATTCTTCGATCGTCGGGCTGCCGCTGGCCGAGACGGCGCAGCTGCTGGTCGGCGAGGGCTATCCCCTGCATCTCATGTGGGCCGGGCGGGGCTGAGGCGGCGATGGCGGGGAACGATCCGGGCCAGACGCCGCGCCAGCGCCCGCGCTGCCCGATCTGCGGCGCGCCGCAGCTCGCCGCGTTCCGGCCGTTCTGTTCGGCGCGCTGCGCCGACGTCGACCTCAACCGCTGGCTGTCGGGCGTCTACGCCATTCCCGCCGTCGAGGAGGACGAGCCGTCGGGGGCGGGGCCGGGCGATCCTGCGCGCGTCAAGCCGAACTGATCAGCCGCCGCTACCGCGCTGATCCTTCCAGCCGCGCCAGGCGAGCCAGCCTGCGCCGAGGCCGAGCGCGAGCTCGACGGCCATCACCAACAGAAAGAACGGCGCGTCGTCGGCGAAGCTGGTCCGCCTGCCTCTGGCGACGAGCAAATCTCCGGTGACCAGCCCATAGCCGACGACGGCGAACATGAAGAGCGCGACGGCGGCGAACTGCGCGATCTTCGCAAAGGCGATGATGCGGCTGTCACGATCGGAGGCCATCGCAGCGTCTCTGGCGGATGCCGGAGACTAGGGCGTCGCGGACCGGCGCGCCAGATCGATGGTTCCGGCGGCGTGTCGCGCGCAGACAGACTCTGGACAAGCGCCGGCGCCGCCGCTAGAACCCACCCGCCCGCCGCGCAAGCGCCGTGCGCCCAGGTAGCTCAGTTGGTAGAGCATGCGACTGAAAATCGCAGTGTCGGTGGTTCGATTCCGCCCCTGGGCACCATCCACTCACTCCAAACCGTCCGAAAACGTCCGCAAAGCCCCGTAAAGACGGGGCTTTCTGCTGTTTCGGCGTTCCGGCGCGTCCGGTGGCGTCCGGTGGCAACCGCAAGAGTCGTTGGCAGGATTCGCGTTGTTCCCAACGCGGGCGCGGCTCGTTACCAACATGCGGCTCGCCGAAACGGGACTCCAATCGGCCAAGCCGGGCGAGACATTGCGCAAGTTGTCGGATGGCGGCGAGATCCGACTGTGGATCATGCCCGACGGCGGGAAATGGCGGCGCTTCGCCTACCGCTTCGACGGCAAGCAGAAACTCATATCCCTCGGCGTGTATCCGGCCATCGGGTGCGCGCAGCCCGTGACGCCCGGCACGCCGCAGCCAGGCAGGTCCGGGAAGGCGTCGACCCGTCGGCCGCCCGGCAAGAGGCCAAGGCCGCCCGTCACGCCGCCGCCGGAGACACGTTCGCACACCTCGCCGACGAATGGCTCGGCAAGAAGGAACGCGAGGGC
>JAEULW010000320.1 GCA_016793505.1 Methylobacteriaceae bacterium
GCCAGGTGCCCGCGCGAGGCGACGCCCGGCGCTCGCCCCGCCGCGGCGCGCGAGCCGGCGCTCAGCGTCTCGCCGGTGGCGGCGGAAACCAGCGGCAGAAGAAAGAAAGCCCGTCCCAAGCGAGATCTCCCCATGCCGTCCCCAGGGCAGTGTGGGGCCTGTGGAGGGGTGGGGACAAGCCGGACGATCGGCGCAGGCCCGGCGAGAAGCGGGGACGAAATCGCCCCGTGCATCCCCATGCGACAGGTTGTGGAGCCGGCCGGGCGGCGCCGGCGGGGGCCTGTGGATGGGCGTCAAGGGTCGCCGCACAGGTTAACAAAGCGTTAACGCAGCGGCCTGAAATTCTTAACGAATGATTAAGGCGGCGGCGAAAGTTCGAATGAAGGGCGGAATTCCCGTCTGTGGGCGGCGCAGGGGATGATTGTGGAGCAGGCTGCGGACCCGTAAGACAGGCGCCCAAGAGTCAGAGTCACAGATTCAAGAATCAGGAATCGTCTTTTGGCCGCTCCCGCATCCGGCGCGTCCGCGCCAATCGCCAAGCCGGTCCTGCGCGTTCTCGATCGCGAGCGGCTCGATCCGCCGCCGGTCTGGATGATGCGGCAGGCCGGGCGCTACCTGCCCGAATACAGGGCGATCCGGGCCAGGGCGAAGAGTTTCGTCGATTTCTGCTACACGCCCGACCTCGCCGCCGAGGCGACGCTGCAGCCGATCCGCCGGTTCGGTTTCGACGCCGCGATCCTGTTCTGCGACATTCTGGTGGTGCCGGACGCGCTGGGTCAGCCGGTGAATTTCGAATCCGGCGAAGGGCCGCGTCTCGAGCCGATCGAGACGCCGGAGGGGCTGAAGCGACTTGCCGGTGGGATCGATCTGGAGCGGCTCGCGCCGGTGTTCGAGACGATCCGCCGGGTGAAGCCGGCACTGCCCGCCGATGTCGCCTTTCTCGGCTTCTGCGGCGCGCCCTGGACGGTGGCGAGCTACATGATCGCCGGACAGGGCACGCCGGACCAGGGGCCGGCCCGGCTGTTCGCCTATCGCCACCCCGAGGCGTTCCAGCGGCTCATCGATCTGCTGGTCGAAAGCTCGATCGTCTATCACGAATCCCAGATCGACGCCGGCGTCGACGCGGTGCAGATTTTCGACAGCTGGGCCGGCGTGCTGCCGGGGGCAGAATACCGGCGCTGGTGCGAGGATCCGATCCGGCGCATCGCGGCGGGCCTGAAGGCGCGTCGGCCGCAGGCGCGGGTCATCGCCTTTCCGCGGGCGGCGAACCAGCATCTGGCGGCGATGGCGGCGGCGCCGGAGATCGACTGCGTCGGGCTCGACACTTCGGCCGACGCCGGTTTCGTCGCCCGGCATGTGCAGTCGCTGAAGCCGGTGCAGGGCAATCTCGATCCGCTGCTGCTGATCGCCGGCGGGGCGGCTCTGGATCGCGGGGTGCGCGACATCCGCGCCGTGCTCGGTCAGGGGCCGCTGATCTTCAATCTCGGGCACGGCATCACGCCGCCGACCCCGATCGCGCATGTCGAGCGGATGCTGGAGCTGGTGCGGGAGCGAGCGTGATGTACGAGTGGCTGAAGGTGCTGCATGTGCTCGCCATCATCTCGTGGATGGCGGCGATGCTCTATCTGCCGCGGCTGTTCGTCTATCACGTCGAGGCGCCGAAGGGCTCGGCGCAGTCCGAGACGTTCAAGGTGATGGAGCGCCGCCTCGCCAAGGCGATCATGACGCCGGCGATGATCGTCGCCTGGGCGACCGGGTTGTGGCTGGCCTGGCAGGCGGGCTTCTTCCGGTCGGGCTGGTTCCACGGCAAGCTGCTGCTGGTGGTGGCGTTGTCGGGCGTGCATGGAATGCTGGTCGCGCGACTGCGGGCCTTCGCCGAGGATCGCAACGACAAGAGCGGCGTCTGGTATCGCGTTCTGAACGAGGTTCCGACCTTGCTGATGATCGGCATCGTCATTCTGGTGATCGTCAAGCCGTTCTGATGCAGTTGTCAGGGCTGCGGCTTCGGGTTATGAGACAGGTCCCTCCTCCCGGTCGACTGGCGCATTTGCACCGCAACGCGGCGCGCCGTCCGATCATCGGCCCTCGGGCCAGTTCCTTCTCCCCCAACGTCCGCCCTGCGGCGCGGACGCGATTTCATGCGAGGCCTTCCCGATGCGGGAAATCAAACTCCAGGATCTGAAGGCGAAGTCGCCGACCGAATTGCTCGCCTTCGCCGAAGAGCACGAGGTCGAGAACGCCTCGACGATGCGCAAGCAGGAGCTGCTGTTCGCGATCCTCAAGCAGCTCGCCAGCGTCGACATCGACATCATCGGCGAGGGCGTCGTCGAAGTGCTGCAGGATGGCTTCGGCTTCCTGCGTTCGCCCGACGCCAACTATCTCGCCGGACCCGACGACATCTACATATCGCCGTCGCAGATTCGTCGCTTCGCGCTGCGCACCGGCGATACGGTGGAAGGCGAAATCCGCAGCCCGAAAGAAGGCGAGCGCTATTTCGCTCTGCTCAAGGTCAACAAGATCAACTTCGAGGACCCGGAGAAGGCGCGGCACAAGGTTCATTTCGACAATCTGACGCCGCTCTATCCGAACCAGCGGCTGAAGCTCGAGCACGAGGATCCGACGCGCAAGGATTTCTCGGCGCGGGTCATCGACATCGTCGCGCCGATCGGCAAGGGCCAGCGCGCGCTGATCGTCGCGCCGCCGCGCACCGGCAAGACCGTGCTCCTGCAGAACATCGCGCAGTCGGTCACCGCCAATCATCCAGAGTGCTATCTGATCGTGCTGCTGATCGACGAGCGGCCGGAGGAAGTCACCGACATGCAACGCTCGGTGAAGGGCGAGGTCGTCTCCTCGACCTTCGACGAGCCGGCGGTGCGGCATGTGCAGGTTGCGGAGATGGTGATCGAGAAGGCCAAGCGACTCGTCGAGCATGGCCGGGACGTCGTCATCCTGCTCGATTCGATCACGCGACTCGGCCGCGCCTACAACACGGTGGTGCCGTCTTCGGGCAAGGTTCTGACCGGCGGCGTGG
>JAEULW010000344.1 GCA_016793505.1 Methylobacteriaceae bacterium
GGTGGCGCCGGAGACGATCATGTTGAGCGCCGCCTCCAGCCCGATGAGCCGCGGCAGCCGCTGCGTGCCGCCGGCCCCCGGTATGATGCCGAGCGTCACCTCCGGCAGGCCGACCTGCGCATCCTTCGCCATGATCCGGGCATGGCAGGCGAGCGCCGTCTCGAGCCCGCCGCCGAGCGCCGTGCCGTGGATCGCCGCGACGACGGGCTTCGGGAACGCCTCGATCGCATCCAGCGCCTCCGGCAGGGAGGGCGGCGCGATCGGCTGTCCGAATTCCCGGATGTCGGCCCCGGCGATGAAGGTGCGCCCGGCGCAGGCCAGCACGACGGCTGCGATCGATTCGTCGCGCCGCGCCGCCTCGAGCGCCTTGGCGAGCCCGGCGCGCACGGCGTGCGAGGCGGCGTTGACCGGCGGGTTGTCGATCTCGATCCAGCCGATTCCGCCCTCGGCCCGATAGCTCGCCGCCTCGCCCGTCATGATCCGCTCCGCCCACGCCCGATCGCGCGGCGGCACAGTGCGGGCGCCGGCCGGGCAGGGCAAGCGCCCCTGTTCAGAAAGCGTCCGGCGTCAGAAGTTGCGGGCCGGCTTCAGCCGGTGGCGCGGCGCGTCGGAGGCCGGCGCGTAGTCGGGCAGGGCGCCGCGCGAGGCCGAGCCGGCCTCGGGCGCGACGCGCCAGTCCGACAGGCCGCCGCCGCGTGAGGCGCCGAATTCGACGCGCACGCGCCCGCCGATCTTCATGCAGGTTCCGCCGCCGACCGGCGCGAAGCCCGGTCCGTAATGGGCGCAGGAATTCGTCGGCCGCCGCTCGGCCGACTGTGCGCCGGCCGGCGCCGACGCCGCCAGCGCCGCAAGACAGATCAACGTCGCCGGGGCGAACCGCAGGTAGCTCATCGGGCGAGCAGCATACCGCAAAAACGGCAAGATCGTGTCAATGAACGCCATCGCACAGATTTGCCCCCGCTTTTTCCGTCGCCGTCCAGTCGCCGAGACGCGCCTGCACCAGCGCCAGGGCGGCGACCGCCGCCGTGTCCGCCCGGAGGATCCGCGGCCCGAGCGATAGCCGCAGCGCCGGCGCGCGCGCCAGCAGCGCCGCCCGCTCGGCCGGATCGAATCCGCCTTCCGGCCCGATCAGCAGGGCGAGCGGGCGCCCGCGCGGCCCGGCCGAATCGAGCGCCGCGACCGCATCGGCGACCGGCGCGTCCTCGTCGCAGAAGATCAGCAGACGGTCGGGCGCGAGCCCCGCCAGCGCCGCCGCCAGCGGGGCTTCCGGCGCGATCTCGGGAACGGCGAGAACGCCGCATTGCTCGGCCGCCTCGATCGCGTTGGCGCGCAGTCGTTCGAGGTTGACGCGCGCCACCTGCGTGCGCCGCGTCAGCACGGGGGCGAGGCGCGAGGCGCCCATCTCCACCGCTTTCTGCGCCATGTAGTCGAGCCGCGCATGTTTGAGCGGCGCGAACAGGAGATGGAGGTCCGCCGCCGCTTCCTGCGGCCGCGTCTGCGTCCCGATGCTCAGCGCGCCGCTCTTGCGGCCCTCCAGCTGCAGTCGCGCCCGCCATTCGCCGTCGCGGCCGTTGAAGACCAGCACGTCGGCGCCGGCGCCGAGCCGCAGCACGGCGGCAAGATAGGTCAGCTGGTCGCGCGACAGGCCGACGCGCCCGCCCGCCGCGAGCCGCGCCTCGACGAACAGCCGCGGAGCCTGGAAATCGTAGCGCGCCATGCGCCCTCCCGCCCCGGTGGTAGCGCGGGCCGGCGCGGCGGGGAAGCGCGGCGCGCCATGCCGGCGCCGCTTTTGCCGGCGATAGCCAGCCGGCCCGCTTGCCGTCGCCGCGGCAGGCTTGCTATCTGAACCCTCGTCAACCCGCCGGAAGCACGAGATGCGAGCGATCACCGCCCCAACCTTCCGCCGCGCCGCGCTGGCCGCCGCCGCCCTCGCCGCGGCGTTGTTCGCGGCCGCGCCGGCGCAGGCCCAATCCTCCTGCCAGGAGGATTTCACGCGTATCACCGGCAAGCGCGAGGCGCTGATCAAGCAGCTCAACGCGGCGACCCGCGGCGGCAAGGCCAAGCTCGATCCGGCCGTCGCCTGCCCCAGGCTGCAGTCGCTCGCCGCCGTCGAGCGCGAACTCGTCGCCTACATGGAAAAGAACAAGGAATGGTGCGGCATTCCCGATGACGCGCTGGAGAACGCGCGCAAGGGCTCGGGCCGCACCGCCGGCATCGCCGGCCAGGCCTGCCGCGTCGCCACGCAGATGAAACGCGCCCGCGCCCAGGCCGAGGCGCAGGCCCGCAACGGCGGCGGCGGCCCGCAGGTGCAGCGCCTGCCCACCGGCCCGCTCTGACCCGCCCCGCCGCGTGACCGGCGCGGACCAGCCGCCGCATCGCCTGCCCGACGCGCCGGCGCGCAATCTGGCCGAGCGCCTCGCGCCGGCCTTCGCGCTCCCCTTCGTCCAGCTCGCCCGGCTCGACCGGCCGATCGGCTGGCAATTGCTGCTTGCGCCCTGCTGGTGGTCGAGCGCCCTCGCCAGCCTCGCCGCCGGCCAGGCGCCGAACCTCCTGCATCTGGCGCTGTTCCTGATCGGCGCCGTCGCCATGCGCGGCGCCGGATCGACCTACAACGACATCGTCGACCGCGACATCGACGCCAGGGTCGAGCGCACGCGCGGCCGTCCGCTGCCCTCGGGCCGCGCCAGCCTGTTCGCGGCGCGCGCGTTTCTCGTGCTGCAGGCGCTGATCGGCCTCGCCGTGCTGCTGTCGTTCAATCGTTTCGCGATCCTGGTCGGCGTGGCCTCCCTCGTCATCGTCGCGCTCTATCCCTTCGCCAAGCGCGTCACCTCCTGGCCGCAGGCCGTGCTCGGCCTCGCTTTCGCGTGGGGCGCGTTGATGGGCTGGGCGGTCGAGCGCGGCGCGCTCGCCGCGCCCGCAATCTGGCTCTATGCGGCGGCGGTGTTCTGGACGATCGGCTACGACACGGTCTACGCCGTGCAGGATCGTCGCGATGATCCGGCGGCGGGCGTCAGATCGACGGCGCGCCTGTTCGGCGCGCGCGTGCGCGAGGGCGTGTCGACGCTCTATCTGCTGACCACGCTCTGCGCCTCGGCGGCGCTCTATACGGCCGGCGCGGGGCTGATGTCGTGGCTCGGGCTGTTCGCCTTCTCGCTGCACCTGATGTGGCAGTCGCGCAAGCTCGCGGCAGTCGACGCGACGACCGCGCTGATGCTGTTCCGCTCCAACCGTGACGCCGGCCTGCTGCTGTTCGCCGGCCTTTTCGTCGACGCGCTGACGCGCGCGCTCTGAAACGGAAAGAGGCGGCCTTGCGGCCGCCTCCGGGATCGGGCGCAACCTGCGTTGCGCGGACGATCACCACTTCTGCGAATTGTACCAGCTGTCGACGTCCGAACGGACGCGATCCTTGGCGAGGCCGTAACGCTCCTGGATCTTGCCCTCGAGCTGGTCGCGGCGGCCGGCGATGACGTCGAGATCATCGTCCGTCAGCTTGCCCCATTGCTCCTTGACCTTGCCCTTGAACTGCATCCAGTTGCCTTCGACGCGATCCCAGTTCATTGCGCATCTCCGTTGTTGGCGCGACGCCGGCCGTCGCCGCTGTGCGACAAAGACGGCATCTGTGCCGAAACAACGCGCGCAGCCGCACCGGGTTCCGTCAGCGCCGCCGCGCCACGGCCAAACGCGCGATCCATGTGTGTTTTCGCCTCTCCATGACGGCGGAACGGGCGCGCGCGTCGCGCGTTCGCGGTGCAGGTTCGAACGCAGGAGATCGACATGCGCAGCGCGTCGATTGCGGATTTCACAAGCGAGCAGGCTCGTCGCGTGAGCGCGGCGAATGACGACAAGTTCATCATCGAACAGCGCGAGCCCGAGCAGATGCCGGCGACCGGTCCCGATCGCATGCGTCTGCCGCTGACGGCGCTCGTTCACATGATGACGCAGGCCGTCGCCTTCGGCGTCGGCGCGCTGATCATTCTGACGACGCCGCTCGCCGATTATGCGGCGATTGCGTTCCCGATCATGATCGCGATCAGCCTGGTCGTCGGCTTCGTCGCGGCCTGGGTGATCGCGCCGCGCCTGCGCGCGCGCTATTGGGATACGACCGCGCCGCTCGCCGACGCCGCGCCCTATGGACTGAAGGTCAGGCCCGGCCGTTGAGCGGATTGGCGGGATCCCACGCATAGGCGAGCGTCTCGAAGCGCCAGTCGCGCGCATCGACCATCAGCAGCCGGCCGACGAGCCCTTCGCCGAAACCGACGATCTGGCGCACGATCTCGAGCGCCATCATCGAGCCCGCCATGCCGGCGAGCGCGCCGAGGACGCCGGCCTGCGCACAGGTCGGCACGACGCCGGGCGGCGGCGGGTTGGGAAACAGGCAGCGATAGGTCGGCAGCGGATCGCCTTTCGCGTCGGTCTCGAACGGCCGCAGCGTCGTCATCGTCATGTCGAATTCGCCGAGCGCCGCTGTGACCAGCGGTCTGCGCGCGTGAAAACACGTGTCGGAGACGAGATAGCGCGTCGCAAAATTGTCCGAGCCGTCGGCGACGATGTCGTAGCCCTCGATCAGCGCCCACGCATTGCTCGGCTCGATGCGCAGCGCGATCGGCTCGATCTCGACATGCGGATTGATCGCCGCCGCCGCCGCGGCCGCGCTCTCCACCTTGCGCCGGCCGATGTCGGCGGTGCGATGGATCACCTGGCGTTGCAGATTGGACAGCGACACCGTGTCGTCGTCGACGACGCCGATCGCCCCGACGCCGGAGGCCGCCAGATACTGGATCAGCGGCGAGCCGAGCCCGCCCGCGCCGATGACGAGCACGCGCGTCGCCTTCAGCCTCTGCTGCCCCGGCCCGCCGACGCCGCGCAGCACGATGTGGCGCGCATAGCGCTCGATTTCGTCGGGAGAAAGTTGGGGAAGCGTCGCCATGTGCGAGCCATAGCACTGCCCGCTGCGCCCGGCCATTCGGTTCACGCCCGGACGAGGCCCGGCGCCAGCGCCCAGTCGAGCGCCTGTTCGAGCCGGTCGTTGCCCCAGAACAGTTCGCCGTCGGCGCAGACGAGGCTCGGCGCGCCGTAGACGCCGATGTCGATCGCCCTTTGCGTCTGCGCCTTCAGCGCCTCCTTGTTGGCGGGCGTTTCCGCCTGCGCCAGCCGCGCCCCGGCGTCATGGCCGAGTCGCGTCAGAATGTCGGCGATCACCGCGCGGTCGGCGATCTGCCGTCCCTCGCCGAATTCGGCGACGTAGACGGCGCGCGTGAAATCCGGCCGCGCCGCATCCTCGAGCGCCAGCGCCATGCGGGCGGCCAGAATCGTGTGCTGCGGGAACGGGTCGGGCTTGCGGAAGGCGAGGCCATCGCGCGCGCAGATGCGCTCGACGTCGCGCCACATGTTGCGCCCCTTGGCCGGCAGCGCGTTGAACGGCGTGTCGGCCCAGCCCTGGGCGCGGAAGATCGGCCCGAGCAGGAAGGGCCGCCAGACGACCGCGACGTCGCGCGCTGCGGCGAGCCCGCCGATCCGCATCGCCGCGGGATAGGAATAGGTCGAGCCGAACTCGTACCAGAACTCGATGCGCGCCCGCGGCATGGCCTGCCTCCGCCGGCGCAAGGCTAGCCGCTCGCCCGCCGATCGGCTAGGCAGCGCCATGCGCTGGCCCGCCTCCTTTCTCGCGGCTCTGGCGGCGACGCTGCTCGCCGGTCTCGTCTTTGCGCTCTGGCCGGGGCTGGACCCAGCCGCGGCGGCGCTGTTCCACGACGGCGCCCGCTTCATCGGCCGCAATCCCGTCGCCGAGACGATCCGCTCCGGCTTCTTCGCCGCGCCCTATCTGTGTCTGGCCGCCGCCGTCGCCGCCTGGGCGGCCGGCCGCTGGCGCGGCGGCGCGAGGCGCCTGCCCGGCCGCGCGCTCGTTTTCCTCGCCGCGACGCTGGCGCTCGGGCCGGGCCTTCTCGTCAATGTCGTGCTCAAGGAGCAGTCCGGCCGGCCCCGGCCGGCGCAGACGCAGGACTTCGGCGGCGCCGCCGAGTTCCGCCCCTACTGGCGCTTCGACGGGGCCTGCGCCCGCAACTGCTCCTTCGTCTCGGGCGAGGTCTCGTCGGCGGCCTGGACGCTCGCCCCGGCGCTGCTGACGCCGCCGCCTGTGCGGGCCGCGGCCATCGCCGCCGCCGGCCTGTTCACGGCGGCGACCGCCGCGCTGCGCATGGCGGCGGGCGGCCATTTCCTGTCGGACGTGATTTTCGCGGCGCTGTTCACCGCGATGATCGTGCTCGCCGGCGCCCGCGTCTTCCGGCTGCCGGTGGACGCTCAGCGCCCGTAGGCGGGCGCCATCGGGACCCAGTAGCCGTCGCCGCGGCTCGCCCAGTAGCGGCCGGCGCCGTCCTGCGCGTAGTACATGCCGGTCTGCGGATTGTAGCTCGGCCCGGCCGAGGGCAGGTAGTTGAGCGCCACATTGCCGCCCGAGCGCGGGTCGACATAGCTGCCCTGGCCCATGAGGTTGCGGCCGGCCTCCTGCATGTTGTTGGAGAAACCCTGGTTCCAGGCGCCGATCGCCTGCCGGCTGGCGTCCTGCGCCGCCCGGTAGCCCTGCATCGCCTGCTGCTGCTGCGCCGCGATCTGGTTCGACGTCGCCTGATAGTTGGCGTAGCCCTGCGCCGAGAAGCCGCCGGTCGCCGCATAGGCGTAGGCGAACTGCTGCGGGCTCATGCGGCCGCCCTGCGCCAGATGCTGGCGATACATCGCCATCACCTGCGGGTTGTTGAGGTTCTGCTGGATGATCGAGTTCTGCATCGCGCCCATCTGCGCGTTCATGCGCGCATTGAAGGCGTTGTTCATGGCGTTGAGGTCCTGCGCGGCGGCCGATCCGGCCCACAGCGCGGCGAGCAGCGCTCCGATGGATGCGATCTTCGTCATGATGGCCCCCCGTCCCGCCGGCCGCCTCTCGCGGACCGGACGCAGGGATGATGCCGCGTCCGCGCCCCGCCGGACGTGCGCCGGCGCACGCGCGGTTGCGGGCCGGGCGCCCGGCGCCTATGTTCCGGCGGATTCGCGAGGAGAACCGGAATGAGCTGGACGATGACCGTGGCGCGCGCCTCGCTTGCGGCGCTCTGCGCCGTCGCCTGGATCGGCTCGGCCGAGGCCCAGACCCGGCGCGGCAAGAAGACCGACCCGGCCAAGGAGCAGTCCGCCGAGGAGCGCTACCGGCAGGAAAAAACCTATCCGACCAAGGTCACCTGGACGCTGCGCGCGATCAACAACAAGCCGGTGCCGGCCGGCGCCGACATCACGCTGATGATCGACGACAACTACCGCGGGTCGGGCTTCGCCGGCTGCAACAACTGGTCGGCGACGATCTATCCCTTGCGCGGCCAGAAGCTCGCCGCCGGGCCGATCGCGCTGACCAAGCGCAAATGCGAGCCGGCCAAGATGCAGCTCGAGCGCGCCTTCCTCGTCGGCGTGCATTCCGGCCCGACCTGGGACCTCGAGGGCTCCGATCTGATCCTCAAGGGCCAGGGCGGCGCCATGCGTTTCGACCGCGCCTTGTGACCGTCCCGCCCCGCAGGGTCATGATGCAGGTCAAGGCGCTCGCCGCTACGGTGCTGTCATCTGTCAAGGCGGGAGGGGCTCGACATGACGATAGCGGGGTGGGCGCGAAGTCTCGCCATGGTGTTGGCGTTCGCCTGCGCCGGCGTAGCGGCGCGCGCCCAGGACGCCAAGGGCGTCGTCACCGATCCGGCGATTCTCGAAAAGAACCGCAAGGAAAACGCCGAGTGCTATGGCTGCCATAGCGAGGCGGGGTACAAGAACCCGCCGCGCGCCGACATGGACATGGTCAAGCTGCGCGCCCTGCTGCACGACCCGGCGAAGTTCGACGGTTCGAATCATGTCGGCATGAACTGCAAGATCTGCCACGGCCAGCCCTATGAGACCTATCCGCATCCCGCCGGGCTGAAACAGAATCTCAGCCCGTGCAGCGAATGCCACGCCACCAAGTCGCTGCGCGTCGAGAAACAGTTCGAGGACTCCGTCCACGCCAAGAATCTGAAAGACGCCTTCACCTGCCAGACCTGCCATGACCCGCATGTCTACAAGGTCGCCCAGAAGATCGGCGATCCGCGCGTCATCGTCGCGCAGGACAACCAGATGTGCATCGACTGCCACAATTCGGACCTGCGCTACTCGAAATTCTCCGCGCAGCTGTCGACGCAGAAGGTGCGGCCCGATCTCGATACGCTGCACAAATGGCTGCCGAACGCCCGCCTGCACTGGCAGGCGGCGCGCTGCATCGACTGCCACACGCCGGTCTCGAAGGTGAAGAGCCTGCAGACCTCGCACGAGATTCTCGCCAAGGACAAGGCCGAGAAGAACTGCGTCGCCTGCCATTCGCAGCAGTCGCAGCTCGCCGCGCGGCTCTATCGCTACGCCGCGACCAACGCCGCCGCCGATCTCGGCTTCACCAATCCGTCCTATCTCGGCTCGGCCTATGTGATCGGGGCGACGCGCAATCCCTGGCTCGACTGGGGCATCATCGGCGCCTTCGCGGCGACCATTCTCGGCCTGTTCGTCCATGGCGCGATCCGTGTCGTCGCGGCGGGCCTGCGCGGCAGGAGGGCGTCATGAGCTCTCGCGAATATCTGCTGCCTCTCTGGCTCCGGCTCTGGCACTGGACCAACGCCGTGCTGATGATCGTGCTCGCCGTGACCGGCGCCAGCCTGCATTTCGCCGATCCCGAATTGAAGCTCGTCCCCTTCAGCCTGGCGACGACGATCCACGAGATCGCCGGCATCGCGCTGGCTGTGACCTACGCCTTCTTCGTCGTCGCCAACATCGTCTCCGGCAACTGGTGGCAATATGTGCCCAAGCCGCCGGGTGTGCTGCACCGCTGCTGGGTGCAGACGCGTTACTACATGTGGGGCATTTTCCGGGGCGAACCGCATCCCTATCCGCCGACGAAGGAAGTGAACTTCAACGCGCTGCAGGCGGTGGTCTACTGGACCATCATGTATGTCGCGGTGCCGGTGGTGATCCTCACCGGCCTCGTCTTCTTCTACCCGACCTGGGCGCCCGAGCGCATGTTCGGCCTCGACGGCCTGCTGCCGATCGCCATGCTTCACTACGTCGCAGGGGCGGCCGTGATCCTGTTCATGGTGGCCCACATCTATCTGGGCACAATGGGCGTCAGGCCGACCAGCCTGTTCAGAATGATGATCACGGGCTGGCACGAACACTGAAAGTTCACCGAGCCGCAACAGGGGAGAAGATCGATGAAAACGAGAGTCCTCGCCATCGTGGCGCCGATCGCATTGCTCGCGAGCGGCGCGCTCGCGCAGGAAAAGCCTGTGGCCCTGAAACCGGTGCCGGTCACCGCGGTGAAGGCGGCCGCTCCGCCCGCGCTCGACGCGGCCAATGCCGGCGGCGTCTGGGCGAACGCTCCCGCGACCGCCGTGAAGGGAGTCAAGGGCGTCAACTTCAAGGACAACTCCGGCGACACCAGCGGCACGGTGCAGGCCGCCTATGACGACAAGAACGTCTATCTGCGCATCGTCTATGACGACCCGACGCTGTCGGTGCGCCGCAGCCCGTTCGTCAAGGGCGCCGACGGCAAGTGGACCAAGCTCGTCGACCCCGATGACAAGGGCGGCGACAACAACAAGTTCTACGAGGACAAGCTCGCGCTGATCTGGAACATCGACAAATCGATTTTCGGCTTCGACGAGAAGTTCGGTTGCCAGACCTCCTGCCACGCCGGCGAGCCGGGCAAGCCCTACGGCAACAAATACACCGACGACGAGAACGAGACCGGCGACATCTGGCACCTGAAATATGTGCGCGGCGGCTTCCTCGGCCAGATCGACAACCAGTATCTGGACTCGACCCGCTACGACAAGGAGAAGTCGCCTGAGGCCGGCCGCAAGTCGGACAAGAACACGGGCGGCGGCTACAAGGACATCAAGCTCGTCGACGGCAAGCCGGAATTCATGAACAAGGACGGCAAGGCCGCCAACAAGGGCGGAACCTACTGGCTGAAGGATGAGGACAAGGTCGCCTTCGACGATTCGAAATTCGTCGCCGGCGATGAAGTGTCGTCGATCCTCGTCGCCCCCTTCACGGGCGACCGCGGCGTCATCAAGACCTCGGCCAAGTGGGCCGACGGCAAGTGGACCGTGGTGATCGAGCGTCCGCTGACGACGGCCTCGAAGTTCGACGTGCAGTTCAAGGACATGAACGCGATCTACGGCTTCGGCGTCGCCTTCTTCGACAACGCCCAGGTGCGCCACGCCCAGGTGCGCGAGCCGCTGCTTCTGTCCTTCAAGAAGTGATCACACGCCGCAGTCGCGGCGATGCGGGATGAAACGACGGCGGCGCGGAGCGATCCGCGCCGCCGCCGTGTTTCGACGTCAGTCGTCGCGGCGCGGCAGCGCGTGCGCGACGCCCTTGTGGCACTCGATGCAGGTCGTCCCCTTCTGCATCGCCTCTTCCATCTTCTCGCGCCCGCGCGGCGACTGCTTGTGGAAGGCCATCGCCGGATAGCTGTGGCAGTTGCGGCATTCGCGCGAGTCGCTCGCCGTCATCCGCGCCCAGACCCGTTCGGCCAGTTCCTTGCGGTGCTCCTCGAACTGTTCTTTCGTGTCGAGCTTGCCGGCGAAGTGATGCCACACTTCCTTCGCCGCCTCGACCTTGCGGATCATCTTCGGCACGAATTCGCGCGGCACGTGACAGTCGGCGCAGATGACGCGCACGCCCGAAGGGTTCGTGTAGTGCGCCGACTTCCTGTACTCCTCGAAAGGCGTCGCCATCGAGTGACATGAAGTGCAGAATTCGAGCCGGTTGGTATACGCCATGAAGCCGGAATAGCCGCTGACCGCCGCAGCGACGCCGATCCCCCCGGCGACGAGCAGCATCGCCACGCTCCAGCGCGCCGATGGCCGCCACAGCGCGCGCCAGAGCCGCCCGAGGCGGCCTGGCGCGCGCACGTCCTGCGCAGGCGTCACTTCGGCAGGGTCTGCAGATGCGTGACGATGTCGACCGCGATCTGCGGATCGAGCGCGCGCAAGGCCGGCATCGCCTCCGCCGGCTGGCCGTTCATCACCTTGTGCAGCATCTCGTAGGGATTGTCCGCCACCGAGCCGAGCGAGGGCGCGTTCGGAACCTTCTTGCCGTCGACGCCATGGCAGCCCGCGCACAGCGTGTTGAAATAGGCCTCGCCCTTGGCGCCGTCGCCTTTGGGCTTGCCGTTCTCGATATATTTCGTCACGTCGAGCTGGCCCTTCGAAACGAACAGCGCCAGGTCGGTGGCGTCCTTGTCGGAGAGCTGCTTGTCGGTGTAGCCATGCGTCCTGTCGCGCAGCACGGCGACCAGCGCCGCGACATCCTTGCCCGCTGCGCCCCGGATGCCGACGATGCCGGTGGCGTGGCCGCCCTTGGCGTAGGCGCCGTCCTTGCCGCGATAATCCCAGCCGTGACACTCCTTGCAGCGCCACGACACGTCCTTGCCGTATTGACCGCCCTTGTGCGGATAGGCGGCGTGGTCGGCGGTCGGCTTCTCGGCCTTGTTCTCGGTGAACCACTTGTCGTAGAGCCGCCCGCCGCGGGCGATGGCCGAGTCGGTTTCGGCCGCGCCGGCGGACATCGCGCCGCCCGCCGCAAGCGCGACGGCGAGCGCGATGCGCGCAATTTTCGACGTTTCTGACATGTCGTTCCCCCCATCTGCACAGGCGGGAAGCTGGCCACATCGAAACTGACAACGAACTGACAGTCCGCCGCCATATGCGCAAACCGCAACTTGCGCGGCTTCAAGTCCATGCTGCGATTTGTCGCCGAACCCTGGCGCGCGGCGCCGCCGGTCAGGCGATCGCCGCCTCGCGCGGCGAGAACGTGCCGTCGGCGTTCGGCTCGAGATCGATGCGCCGGTCGTGCAGATCGACCAGCGTCGAACG